>NZ_JBTOQG010000034.1:0-319501 GCF_055283955.1 Pseudomonas sp. HP_12 | reverse complement strand
GAGCTTCGACGGGGCGATGCCGAGTTGTTTCGCCGCGTCAGTGATGCAAATCGAACCCTCGGCGGCGGCAAGACGGCGGATTGCTGCGAGCTTGGGTGCTTGAAGCTCAAGCACGCCAAGGAGGCGCTGGGTTTCCTTGGCCTGGTCGGCTGCGAGCTGGAGCGCCTCGGCGTAATTGGCCGGGATACGCGGGGCGGCCTGCTCTTCCAGCTCGCGCCAGCGGCGAACCACTGCCATGCGGAGTGGTGCGCTGTAGCCGGTCAGCAGGCAGTCGGTGTGCTCACGGTCGAGGAGGTACTCGGTCTGGTTGCGGTTCTGGCCGTCCTGATAGGTGCGCTCAAAACTGAGCGCATCTTTTTTCAGGTCCGCCAGCATCGACGCGATGTCACGCTTGACGTTCTTGTGCTGCTTACCGGTCAGTTCAGCGATCTCGCGAGACGACATAACCTGACGCGTCATCACTTGCGGCAGGTAGGAAACTAACGAATCAGGCCGGGTATTGCCCTGGGGGTTCGTGGTGTGCATAATCGGACCTCACAAGTGTTGTTGAAGAAGCCGGTCTAGCCACCGGCTTTTTTATTGCCTGCGATTTAGGCGGCCTTGAGGGACGCCTTGAGCACGTCGAGCGCTTTCTCTGCCTCGGCGATCTCGCGCATGATGCGAGCGCGTTCCATCTGGTCGACGCGACCGTCAGCCATGGCGCGGTGTGTCTCGACGGTTACTTCGGAGATTTCAAGCGCAACATTTCCCAGCGCCAGGTGAACATCGATCGGCACGGGCTGATCCTTTGCCACCAAGTCGAAGTTGAAGCCGGCCGCCAGCGCCAGCAGTGGGCGCATGTCCTGGGTGTGCAGCAGAATCCCGAACAAGTGCTCGATGGTCAGGTGGTGGGCAGCGTTGTCAGGGTTGGAGCGCTGCAGCAGGCTCACGTGGGCAAGGCACATCTTCCCGGCCAACTCCTCGGCGCCGCTCTCCTTCACAGTCGTGTGGCAGGCCCGCAAGAAATCTTCCATTCGTAAACCCTCAAATTTGTTTCAGTGGCTGCGTGCCAGCACGCGTTGCAAAATGTTTCTACCGAACAGAACAACAGGGACGTGGGCTCAAGCCACCATCTCTGCCCAAGGAAAAGCGGGACAGAGGGACTCTTTCTTAAAAGCACCCCCGGTCAAATCTTCAGCCCGCTTGGCAATGACAGGAGACATGCCGTGCTTACCCCGAACCCAGCCAGAAACGGTGCTTTGATCGACCTTCAGCTTTTCGGCTGTGACCTCTTGCGTGCCGAAGTGGGCAACGAGGTCCTTGAAAATAGTGTTCATGCTGCCCCTCCGTATGTGAATACCCATATCGTAGAACATAGGGATACCACTTTGCAACGATATGGGTGCACCAGTAATAATCGGCAGATGGAATACAAAGACCGAATCAAGGCCGCTCGCCGGCACGCAGGACTAACCCAAGCGCAGCTCGCGAAACTCGTGGGCATCGATCAGGCGTCTATTTCGGACCTTGAACGAGGCAGATCGCAGCGGTCGTCTTACAACGCATCCATCGCAAAAGCGTGTGGGGTATCTGCCATCTGGATCGAAAGCGGGACGGGACCCATGGTGGCTCAGGCTGTCGAGCCATCGAACGTGAAGGATGTTGTCCAACCCGAAATGCTGTTTCGGTATCCAGTTATCAGCTGGGTCTCTGCAGGATCATGGGAGGAAGCCGTTCAGCCCTACCCTGATGGCTTCTCAGACCGATACGAGACCTCTGACTATGACTCCAAAGGTCCGGCGTTTTGGCTTGAGGTCAAAGGAGACTCGATGACTGCTCCGGCGGGAGTCAGTGTGCCGGAAGGGATGATGATCCTGGTTGATACGGAAGCTGACGTGAAACCCGGAAAGCTGGTTATTGCCAAGCTTCCCGCCAGCAATGAGGCCACTTTCAAAAAACTTGTTGAGGACGGTGGAGTTCGATATTTGAAGCCTCTCAACCCGGCCTACAAGATGGTCGAGTGTGATGAGAACTGCCGGATCATTGGTGTGGCGGTGCAGATGAGCGCCCGCTTATAGGTGCAATCCCCCCCGCGTCCCGATCAGAAATCAGCCCGCCCAGAGCGGGCTTTTTATTGGGCGCGCGATCAAAGAGAACAAATGTACTCCGCCGTATTGCCGTTTCACTGAGGATCCAATACTGTCTATCCATACAGTACCAACATGGAGGATGACATGACACCAAGCACCGCCAACATCACCTTTTCGCCGACGTCATATGAGCAGGTAGGCCGTAGAATTCAGCGGCTGGTGTCGGACCCGAAAGTGCAGAAACGCCAAGCCGTGGACATCACCAGGCGCGATGAAGAACCCCCCGAAGCTTGGGAGCAGGTGCTTCAGGAGCTGGATGAAACCGACGGAATAACGGTGGAGCGCCTGCAGCCTGGCCGCGTCCGAATAGGATGGAAACGGTATATCGACCTATGAACGAAGCCCGCAGTTGCGGGCTTTTTATTGACCTTGCCAAAAAATTATGGGAATACCCATTGACAGAGAATATGTGTAGTCCTATATTTTGCCCATGCCGACACATAACCGGCTCCGCTCTTTAAAAACTTAACCTCGAAAAAAGAAATAGCAGACCGCACTGCCTCTACCGGCGACCGGCGTCCGCTCTCGAAGCCATTGAGGGGCCAGAGAAACACAGGCAGAAACCTGTGACGGACGAGGATTACCGACCGCGTGAATGACCCGGCAAGCAGTGCGCACCGCCACCCCGGCGGGAATGGGGCAGAACGATTCACTGAAGCACCTGAGTAGTTGTCGGGTGCTTTGGGAATCCACTGGAGGGCAACACGATGTTCAACATGGCAACGATGGCGGCTGACGAGTGCCGCGAAGATGCACAGGAACGCACCTGGCGCCGCTGGGCCGACAAAGCCGGCAAGATTCTCGGCCGCTACGTAGCTGATAGCTCTGACGATGAAGACTTCCTGCATGACCTGTATCTGGCTGGGGCCTCGCCTGATGAGGCAGTCGCCGAGATGCATTCACAGCAAACCGCAGCATGACGATTTCACTAGGTGGCCTTGGCAACAGGGCCAGACGGGAAATCAACCAGAGCAAACATCATGACCACTACGCCTCTGCAAATTTCCTACCTGATCAAAGGCGAGCAGAAAGGCGCCGAGTTCGCCGGTGACCTTTACGAGGGCTTGTTTCACGCTGCTCGGCAGTTGACCGGTCAAGAACGTCTTCGGCTAATCGGTGAGCTGCTGGCCCGGCACGCCGAGATTGAGTCCGAGTGGCGATAGGACAACCAGCGCCAGCGTCAGCCTGACGAAAACTGCCCGATACCCTGCAACGCTTGAACGCTGACCAGGGTGCATCGGGGTGCGATCTTGCCGGAACGTGCTTACCGGTTACCTGCCAGCCCAGCACGGGGCATCAAATCCGGCAGGTTGAGGGTTCGCCCTCGAAGATCGTAGCCCGATGCGGAAGAGTCCACACCGCGAAAGCGGCCCCCTGCTCCGACCGTACAGGACGCCCCTGCGGTCGCCACCCGACACCGAGGATTTGCAGCCATGTAAACGACATCGACCCGGCCTACCGCAGCAGGTGGCGCCGGCAAGCAAGGTTCACGTAGGGAGGCCTTGTGAACCAGCGACATGAAAAGCCCCGCATCGATGGGGCTTTTTTTCACCCAGCGTTTACCCGTCAGCACTCTCCCCTGCGCCCAACCGGCCTACGTCAGGCGGCCAGAGTGCTGACGAGTACACGCAACGAAATGGAGAAAGGACATGCACCCACAAATTCAACAACGCGTGGATGGCCTGAACGCCATGCGCGCTCGCACTCAGCTCGCTACAGCGGAGTTCTACGCCATGATCGGTAAAGAGCCCCCGGCCCAGCACATTCGCTTCCAGGTGGTCGCCAAGGGCACCAGCGCTTACCACGTTGTGGAAATCGCAACCGGAAAGGTCGTCGGCTTCCGCTTCAGTTGGAAGGAAGCGGTCAACTTTGCTCAGGTCCTCGAGTCTCGCGCTGACGGGGTCGTCGTGATTCTGTCGCCGGCGGTGCTGCAATGATCGGCGAGAGCGTGCCGGACCAGCACAAGCAGACGATCGCGCAGCTCGCCGCCCAGATCGATCACTTCCTCGCCACCGGCCACAGGATCCAGCAGATAGACCAGGGCGTCAGCGCAAACGCGCCGCTGCTGGGCACCACTAATCATCTGGAGACGCTCAAGGCCAAGCGCGCTAAGCGTGCACCGCGGATTCGCGCACTGGCCGAGGCCGGCCTGAACGCGCGCCAGATCGGCATGAAGGTTGGCGTCGATACCCGCACCGTCGCCCTCACCGCCCGAGAGCACGGCATCACCTTCACCGCAGCCAGCTGATGCGGCGCGTAAACCAATCAGCGAATCACCGTCGTCGACAAACCCAACACAAACTTCCACCAAGCGGGCTCCCGGCCCCACCGGAGAAACACGCATGTCCACACCAACTGATACCGCCGAATTCCTCGAAGAGCTGAACGGCGGGGCGTTTGCCAGCCAAATCGGGCACGCCCTCTCCGAAGTAGCTGCCGGCGTGGTTGACCACGGCAAGGCTGGCAAGCTGGTCATCACTCTGGACTTCAGCCAGATCGGCGAATCCCACCAAGTGAAGATCAAGCACAAGCTCGACTACAAAGTGCCGACTAAGCGCGGTACCCGCAGCGAAAACACCAGCCTCGACACGCCGATGCACGTTGGCAGCGGCGGCAAGATCTCGCTGTTTCAAGAGAAGCACGACCAGCTGTTCAGCCGTGACGAAGCGCCCATCAAGCCCCGCACCTAATACCTCCCTTCCCCACACGAGACCTGTGAAATGTCCCTGAGCAAAGAAGCGATACAACTCATCACCGACACCGCGCTGGAAGCCACCGGCAAAGCGTTGCCGACTGACACGCCCACCGCACTGCTGCCGGAAGGCACCAAGGTTGTGGATCTGGAAAAGTACCAGGCCGGCCGTAGCCGCTTCCGCGGCACCTACACCACCCACGCGCTGGCCGATTTCAGCACCTACGTCGCCGACCGCGCCGGGGCTGGCGCGCGAGGTTTCATCAACCAAGAGGAAATGAGCTGCGTTCTGCTGTTCAACCTCGGCACCGCCTCCGAGCCTGGTCACGCTGATGACCGTGCGGTGTTGAAGCTCAAGGCAACCGCCGGCTACACCGCGGCGCAGCAGATCTCGAGTCAGCGCCTTGCCCAGAAAGAGCTGAGCGACTGGATCGAAGACTGGCACCAGTACCTGACGCCGGTTGACGACGCAGGCACCGCCATTCCAATCGCCAAGGCAATCGCGGCGGTACGCACCATCACCATCAAGGCCACCAGCGAATCGGAAACAACGGTCGGCGACACCAGCGCCAGCCGCAGTGCGATGGACCAGATCGAGGCGCGCAGCAAAGAAACCCTGCCGGCGGCGCTGCACTTCCACGTCGTGCCATTCGAAGGCCTGACCGAGCAGCTCATCACACTGCGCATTTCCGTCATCACCAGCGGGCCGGTGCCGGTCTTGAAATTGCGCTGGGTAGGCGAGGAAGTGCAGCGCGAATCGATCGCACAGGAATTCAAGTCAGTGCTGGAGGACAAGATCGGCGCGGCGGCGAAACTCGCGCTTGGCAGCTTCTCGGCCTGACCTGTAACGCAAGCGTGGCATCGCAGGGTCGATGTCACGCAAACATAACGGCGGAGCCGAGGCGCAATTGATCGGTAGATCAAATTTGCAGCGCATCAACCGCCACCTCGATTTCGCTTATAGCCATCGGCACGTGCTCGGCGTCATAGGCCCGGTACTGTAGAAGCTCATCAGCCGCCGCCTCTGACAGCTCGTCGAGGTTCAGCCCTTGCTTACGGGCCACGTTCAAAACTGATTTCAGTGCCAGCAACAACGCCTTTTCCCTGTCTTCACTCATTACCGTATCCCTTCTTGTGGAGCGGTAAGCGTAGCCCATCACCGAAGGTCCCTTATGAGCATTTCCGCTCCGACGGCACTGCAAATCGCACCTTGTGGATCCGGCTAAATACAGCTTGCGCCAGTCGCGTAAGCTCAATCGGATTAGATCTCGTCGGCTTTGAATAACGCTATCGCACCAATGCGCGGAATCAACGGGCCGAGGATTAGTCTCGATGCAGGTCAACGCCGTGAGGCTTTGGGTTAGAGCAAAATACCTGCTTCCAGCACTGATAAACGCACTGGAGGTTGTACTTCTTCAAAAAATCAAGATCATCAACAAATACACTTACCCCAACAGGTAACGGTGCTCGTTCCAACGCAGCCATTACATCCAGCGACACAGGAGCCCATGGCTGGGTTTCAATATCTACAAAAGAGTAGAATACAAACGCACTCGCACTCAAATTGAAGGCGTATGCAAAATGAAATGGCTCGCCTGAAAGATCCACGAAGGACCTATCACTTACCAGCACGCCAGGCGCTTCGCCGGTATAGGTATAAAGCGCAATACTCTTCATCACGGAACTATTTTCAAACATCCCCTTAATGGTCAGCTCGAAAAAATTGGGTTGGTCAGCGCTTTTCATTAAGAGCAGAAAAAGACAGTCCATCCAAGCCTCGTACTCCACCCTTGAAACACCTAACTCGTCGATGAAATGGCTGTCGACTGTGCTTAGATTTGCAACCCGCAAATGCACTTCTGCTAGCAGCGGATCAGAAGGCTGCACACTCTCAAGCATGCGAAAAGTATCCAGCGTTTTTCTGATGCAGTAGGGGTTGCGAAATGTGTTTAGAAGTTTGAGAGCAAAAATGTCTATTACTTCAGACTTAATGTCAGCACCTGGGAAATCAAGCGCTGTAAGCAGGCGCCTAGTAGCTAATTCAATTCTTGTCTCGTATGCGCCAAACAAACTCTCGAAGTTTTCCTGCACATGTGCGTCGACGTGAGCAAAAGTGTAAAGATTTTTGATAGCAAGATTTTTTCTGATCTTCATGCCCAGCGGAGAACTTAGTTTAACGCTATAGCTTTCTCGATCTACCAGATCAAATGCATAGATACGCATACTCTGCCTACTGACAGACGGATCAATTGCATTCATACGTTGCTCGGCCTGCGAAAGAAAATGTTGGTTTTTAGTATTGTTTTTAAATTCCATTCTTGCATCCTCCGAAGGATTTTTAATCATGGTAACAGCAATTGATTTGTTCGCCGGGCTCGGTGGATGGTCTACCGGTGCCCGCGCGGCGGGAGTC
Source organism: Pseudomonas sp. HP_12 (assembly GCF_055283955.1). Classification (NCBI taxonomy): domain Bacteria; kingdom Pseudomonadati; phylum Pseudomonadota; class Gammaproteobacteria; order Pseudomonadales; family Pseudomonadaceae; genus Pseudomonas; species Pseudomonas sp. HP_12. The sequence goes on along the minus strand of NZ_JBTOQG010000034.1, from coordinate 312,267 downwards.
GAGGTTCTCTGGGCCGCAAACCACTGGCCTGACGCGGTCGAATGGCACAGCGCCAACCATCCGGACACTCAGCACATCTGCCAAGACCTACACCAGGCAGACTGGACCAAGGTTCCGAGCCACGACATCCTGCTGGCATCGCCATGCTGTCAAGGCCACTCCAAGGCTCGCGGCAAATCATCGGGCAACCCGCAGCACGACTCCAGTCGGTCGACAGCCTGGGCGGTTGTCTCCGCGCTGGAATTTCACCGGCCAGAGGCAGCTATCGTCGAGAACGTGCCGGAGTTTATGGATTGGGCGCTGTACCCTGCTTGGGAAGCGGCCATGCGATCACTCGGCTACCAAGTAGCGCCGCACGTCGTGGACTGCGCCGACTTGGGTGTGCCGCAGAATCGGGTTCGGATGTTTCTGATTTGCACCCGAAGCGCCGCGCCGCTGAGGCTGAGTCTGCGTGCTGAGCGTCACACCGCGGCGAGCACATTCATTGATCTGGACGGCGGGCGCTGGACCGATATTGAGAAGCCCGGGCGGGCAGCGGCCACCTTGGCCCGGGTAAAGGCCGGGCGCGTGGCTTTCGGCGAACAATTCGTCTTCAGCTACTACGGGAATACGAAGAGCGGGCGAGACCTCTCACGGCCAATCGGCACCATCACTACCCGCGATCGTTGGGCGGTCGTCAACGGCGACAAGATGCGAATGCTGACGGCAGATGAAAACCTGCGGGCAATGTCGTTCCCGGTCGACACAAAGCGTCCGGACAACCATCGACTTACGGTTCACATGGCCGGCAACGCGGTTCCCCCACTCGCCGGCCAACGCGTGATCGAAGCGCTCATTGCCGCCGCCTGACTGACAGGACATCCCCATGCAACGCATCTACCTCAGCGGGCCCATGACGAGCCTGCCCGATTACAACTACCCGGCATTCAATGAGGAAGCCGCCCGCCTCCGCGCACTCGGCTATACCGTCGAAAATCCCGCCGAGAACCCGCTACCCGCCGACGCGCCCTGGCACATGTGCATGCGTGACGCGATTCGCCAGATGCTCACCTGCGACACCGTGGCGTTCCTGCCTGACTGGCGTCAGTCCCGCGGCGCCAATGTAGAAATCGAGCTGGCCACCCACCTGGGCATGGCTGTCATTCAAGCAAGCGGCATCGTTTCGCCGCAGGAGGGGTTATGAGCAATCAAGCAAAGCGATTGAGCGATTGTGCGGCGGAGCGTTTGGCGCAGTGTCGTGGTGAGGCGGTGCCGCCCTCTGGCGTAGCAGTGGAGTGCGCTATTTGTGCCGGCCTCGGCGATCAGTGCGTGACGTGCGAAGAAGCTGAATTCGCTGTTTGGGCTGAGCGGCACTTCGCGGCGGCTGATTATCGGCAAACGACAGCGGGCGTATTCGTCCAGGACTGGATGCGCCATTCATTCTCGGCATGGCAAGCGCGCGGCGCCCACATCACCCGCCTTAATGCTGAGGTGTCAGCCCTACAGCAGCGCTTGAACATCGCTGATCAGAGGGTGTGTGATCTGCAATCCGAACTGACCAAGGCGTTGAGCTTGGTCCGCTGGTTCTACACCCACGCCAACGTCCACCAGGTCGGCACGGCGATGATGGATGCGGCAAGAAATTTCATCGCCCACCAATCCGCGTCAGCCGCGAATGCATGCAGCCACATTTGGGTGAGCGCTGATAACCGTGGCGCCGGCGCTGGTGAAATCTGCCAGGCGTGCCCGGCACATCGACCGGCCGCGAAACTCGACGCCAGCATGATCGGCATCGTTCACACCCCTCCGATGGAGTACGACGAGCCATGACCAATAAAGTCGAGCTGCTGCCGTGCCCGTTTTGTGGCAGCCAATCCAACAGCGCCAGCCACGCTTCCAGTTACGTCATGTGTTTCGGGTGTGATGCTGATGGACCAATAGCAAAGCCTGGACAGAATGCGGTTGAGCTGTGGAACACCCGCGCCGCCCCTGCCGAGGATGTCGGCGCAGTGGTGGATGAGCGCACGCCTCAGGATTACGCGATTGAGCACGCGGGCTTTTTGGCAACGGCGGCTGATCAGGTGCTCGCCGATTATCAGGCCTACACACTTGCCCAGATGCTCGCCGATGAAGGTGGGGATGATGGCGAGGCGGAGCTGACCGATGCAATCGACGAGGCTCGCGACGATCTGCAGGAAGGCTTGAGAAATCTTCGCGAAATGGCCTACGAGTTCCGCAAGCGGCGAGACCGCGCCATCCCGCAGTAACCCCGCCGCCCGTTCGGTCCCACCCTATACCTATTGCCTGCTGCGTATGCGGCGAGGACGAAGTCATGCTCAAAGAAAACGAACTTGAGGATCTGCAAGCGGAAGTCAACCGGCTTTCAGGCCGCCACAGCTCAGCCGTCCTGATTGAGGCGGCACCGGTGATCCGCGACGAGAACGGATTTTTCCAGCACCCCGATCTGCCGGACTTCGATGAGGGCGACGGCGACAAGTGCAAAGCGTGGATTGCCGAGCAGGAACTGGAAGTTGCGATGGTCAGCCTGGAGTACCACAGCGACGAAGCGATATCCGATCGGTACTTCGAGGCTGGCGATCCAGACTGCAGCTATTGGGAGCCGGACCGACCAGACGGTGAAGGTTGGTTCTGCATGGCAATTCACGATACTGATGACGGTCCGGTCTGCTGGTGGGCTCGCCCTGAGATTGCGCCATGAGTGAGACCAAGGAATTTTACTCTGCCGAGCAAGCTTTTCAGCGTGCTGCTGACTGGTGCAAGCGCCATCCGGCATGGCGTCGCATCTGTGATATTCCGGATCACTCCGTTTTCATCAAAACCTACGATGAGATTCCAAAGCCCGAGCGCGCCTACTGGGACGAGAACGGCGGCGAAGAATGCTGGCGAGAATTCGGCGACGCAGGAAGCAAAGTGCCCACGGGATTTATCTCCGGCAAAGGCGAGTTCTTCGACCACGTCCTGAAGGTGCCTCTCCATCACAACCTGATGATGGTGTTTCGCGTGGGCAGGAACTGGAAGCCATGACCCACCTCGTTTTCTTCCCCGCCCAGTACGGCACCCCTGACCGCTGGGTTCCCTGCACTGTCGACGCCTTCGGGGTCTGGCGCTGCAATGGGATGTACATGCCGGCGCCGAAGCCGAATCTCGTCAAGTAACCCCTTCCCCATCTATCCACATGCCTGCCGGTGTACGGCGGGCGAGGAATTCCTATGTCTGCAACTCAACGATTTCACGAAGTCGCGAACGACGCACTGGTGCGGATCAGTGATCAGCTGTGGCCGGGCGCCAAGCTGTGCCTGGTAGTTTACGCGGAAGGCAAGCCGAGCCTCGACATCGTGCTAAAGGACAACGGCATCAGCCTGGACGAGGTCGTCAGCACTCTCCGGCGTGCGGGACTGAGCATCGACGGCAACAACGCCTACAAGCTCGATCTGTGCGACAGCATCACTGGCGCCATGGCGTTCGGATACCAGAACACGAATCCACCGCCCGAGGGGCATTGGGCAAAGCAGTTTTGGGATATCGGCCGGGCCGAGGGTGAAGCGCGCGAAGAACTGGCCGCAGCGCTGAAGCTGACTCGCGAAAACCTCCGCGCCTGCCAGGCAGTCATCCACTACGCCGGCGGCTTCGATCCGGCCTACGTGAACGATGCCCAAGCCGCGATGAAAGCTGCTGACGCAGTTCTGGCGAAGTACCCGCCACTCAACCCCGCATAGACCCCGGACGGAGGCAGCCATGTTTCTGACAGCACAAGAAGTGGCCGATCTGACGGGCTATCTTAAGCCTAGCGCCCAGATCAAATGGCTAGACGCCGAGCGGTACGGATACGCGGTCGGCGGGGATGGGCACCCAAAGGTGCTGCGCGATGTTGTGATATCGCGCCTCGGTGGGATTCAATCGAAGAAAGGACCGCAGTTGCGGCTTGCTTGAGGAAGGGATATGCGCCCGCGCAAAAAAGACCGGCACCTGCCGGCGTGCATGTATTTCAAGCACGGGGCTTACTACCTGGTGCGCAAGGGGAAATGGAAGCGCCTGGACACGGACTACCAGGCCGCCTTGATGGCGTACGCGCGGGAGCAGGGCCGTGCTGGAAAAGGCGGGATGGCTGAGCTGATCGATGACGCACTTGCGTACATGAAGCCCAAGCTGGCGGCCAACACGATTGAGCAGTACCGCTCTGCAGCTGAGCGCCTTAAAGATCAGATGGCGGAATTCGAACCCCGCGATGTGCTGCCCCGCCACGTCGCGGCGATCAAGATGCACGGAGCCGCCACGCCGAACATGAACAACCGGATCATCTCGTTTCTGCGAATGGTGTTCGCCTACGCGCTGGAAAAGGGTCTTGTCGACTCCAATCCGTGCATCGGCATCAAGCGCCACCCGGAGAAAAAGCGCGACCGGTATCTCACCGACGCTGAATTCAACGCGATCTGCGCCGTTGCAAGCGACAACATGCGGTGCATTTACGAGATGTGCTATCTGACCGGGCAGCGGATCAGCGACGTGCTGGGGATTCGCCTGGCTGACATATCGGCCGAAGGGATCGCCTTCACCCAGCAGAAAACCAAAGCGCGGCTGGTCGTGCGCATGACACCCGACCTTGAAGCCCTGATCGTGCGCATCAAGGCGTTGCCACGGCGAGTTCGCGGGCTGACTTTGTTCACTGCGCGCAGCGCCGGTAAACCGGTGGCTTACGCGACTGTAAAGGATGCTTTCCGCGCCGACTGCAAGAAGGCTGGAGTGACCGGCGCCACGCTCCACGATCTTCGGGCCAAGTCACTGACCGATACCGACAAGCAGGGCAATAATGCTCAGAAGCTGGGCGGCCACACCGATGCCAAAATGACCGCCCGTTATCTTCGGCTGAGGGAAATCGACATCGCTGAGCCGCCGAAGATGCCTAAGAAAGCGGAAGCCCCCTAAAAATCGCGCACAAAAAAACCGCAAAAATGCGGTTTTTTTGGCTTGTGTGATCAGCCAGCTCGCAGAACCTTAAGCTGACGTTCCGTAGAACGTTGCAAAACCACCTCGTAGACACGTTGCTTCTTGTCAGACGAAGCGCTGCGAAAGAACTCCGAAAACGGAGTCGAACGCGCTGATTGGTTTTTTTTCATAGCCTGTCCCCAGCTTTGATGTACTTGAGAAGCCCCTGACGGTCATAACCATCATGGAGGGCGTCATCGATTGACTCGATATCCCCGGTGTAAGACCCCGAAGAACCATCAGTGTTCTTCACAAGCAGGTTTACCATCAGCCTCTTACCATATTTGGCCTTGAGCGCGTTGACAACATCTTTGGCAAGGAAGAATTGCTCGACGAAGATCTCAGCGGGAATTCTCCTCCCTTCCTGTCGCTCCCTGGCCTGCACAAAACGCCATGCCAATTCAGGCTTCTGGTAAACAAACACGATCACGCAAAGGCGGCCTTTCTTTAGCGATCTTGAAATGTTCAGGTCCGCTTTTTCAAGGTTGCAGAGCGTACCGTCCAAGACGAAAGATTGGCTTTGATCAAGCGCCATATCATGAATCTTGTCAACAAGGATCGAAGCGGCGCGCTGATACATCCATGAGTTCGTGCCGACGTAACCCTCAAAGTGGGGTCGCAGGTCGTCTGGATCAATGCGCATTGTACGGATGCCATTCATGCCAGCATCCAGCTCTGCAATCAGCTCGACCGCTGCCTCCGTCTTACCCGCCCCAGCACAGCCAGACATAAAAACCGAAACCGGATGCTGCTCAGGTAGGTAAACGGCCGGATTCGTAAATTCTTTAGCGATCCGTTTCTTGTTTGCCTTCGCGAAAAGGAGCGCCGACTCCATCTGCAACGCTTCTTCGTGGTTCATTTCCGTATGAGGGCTCACTACTTCGAGGGCGGGCATTCTATACGGAGGTGCACTGTGAGCAAAGCCCGCAGGTCGGACGGCCAAGAAGCCGAACGCTTCAACGCTGTAAAAATCCCTGTAGTATTAGACAGCTAACCCTTGTCAAAAAGACAGATTGAGTTCAGCCCTTTGAATACGGACCTTTCCAGCCATACCCCGATGATGCAGCAATACTGGCGGCTGAAAAATCAGCACCCCGACCAGCTGATGTTCTATCGCATGGGTGACTTCTACGAGATCTTCTACGAAGACGCCAAGAAGGCGGCCAAGCTGCTCGACATCACGTTGACCGCGCGCGGCCAGTCAGCGGGGCAAAGCATTCCCATGTGCGGCATCCCCTATCACGCGGCGGAAGGCTATCTGGCCAAGCTGGTGAAACTGGGCGAGTCGGTGGTCATCTGCGAACAGATCGGCGATCCGGCGACCAGCAAAGGACCGGTTGATCGTCAGGTGGTGCGCATCATCACGCCGGGGACCGTCAGCGACGAAGCCTTGCTGGACGAGCGTCGGGACAACCTGATCGCCGCCGTGCTGGGTGACGAACGCCTGTTCGGGCTCGCCGTGCTGGACATCACCAGCGGCAACTTCACCGTGCTGGAAATCAAGGGCTGGGAAAACCTGCTGGCCGAGCTTGAGCGTATCAATCCGGTGGAGCTGCTGATTCCCGATGACTGGCCCCAAGGGCTGCCGGCGGAAAAACGCCGTGGTGCCCGTCGTCGTGCGCCGTGGGATTTCGAGCGCGATTCGGCGCACAAAAGCCTGTGTCAGCAGTTCTCCACTCAGGACCTGAAAGGCTTCGGCTGCGAGAACCTGACCCTGGCGATCGGCGCGGCCGGCTGCCTGCTGGGTTACGCCAGGGAAACCCAGCGTACGGCCTTGCCGCACTTGCGCAGCCTGCGCCATGAGCGTCTCGACGACACGGTGATTCTGGACGGCGCCAGCCGCCGCAATCTGGAACTCGACACCAACCTGGCGGGCGGGCGCGACAACACGCTGCAGTCGGTGATGGATCGCTGCCAGACCGCCATGGCCACGCGCCTGCTGACCCGCTGGCTGAACCGCCCACTGCGCGATCTAAATATCCTGCAGGCCCGCCAAGAGTCGATTGGCTGCTTCCTTGAGCGCTACCGCTTCGAGAACCTGCAGCCCCAGCTGAAAGAGATTGGCGACATCGAGCGCATTCTCGCGCGTATCGGCCTGCGCAACGCCCGCCCGCGAGACCTGGCGCGGCTGCGTGATGCCCTGAGCGCACTGCCCGAGTTGCAGCTGGCACTGGCCGAGCTTGAAGCGCCGCACATCCAGCAACTGGCGAAAACCGCGAGCACTTACCCAGAGCTGGCCGACCTTCTGCAACGCGCGATCATTGACAACCCGCCTGCGGTGATTCGCGACGGCGGCGTACTGAAAACCGGTTACGACGCCGAGCTCGACGAGTTGCTGTCCCTGAGCGAGAACGCTGGTCAGTTCCTCATCGATCTGGAAACCCGGGAGAAGGCGCGCACCGGGCTGGCTAACCTCAAGGTCGGCTACAACCGCGTGCACGGCTACTTCATCGAACTGCCGAGCAAGCAGGCGGAGCAGGCGCCGGCCGATTACATCCGCCGCCAGACGCTTAAAGGCGCCGAACGCTTTATCACCCCGGAGCTCAAGGAATTTGAAGACAAGGCGTTGTCGGCCAAGAGCCGCGCGCTGGCTCGGGAAAAGATGCTCTATGAGACGCTGCTGGAAGACCTGATCGGTCACTTGGCGCCGCTGCAGGACACCGCCGCCGCGCTCGCGGAGCTGGATGTGCTGAGTAACCTGGCCGAGCGCGCGCTGAACCTGGACCTCAACCGTCCGCGCTTCACCGACGAGCCGTGCATGCGGATCGAGCAAGGTCGTCACCCGGTGGTGGAGCAGGTCTTGTCGTCGCCGTTCGTGGCCAACGACCTGGACCTCAATGACAACACGCGCATGCTGGTGATCACCGGTCCTAACATGGGCGGTAAATCCACCTACATGCGCCAGACCGCTTTGATCGTGTTGCTGGCGCATATCGGCAGCTTCGTTCCGGCAGCAAGCTGCGAGCTTTCGCTGGTCGACCGTATCTTCACGCGTATCGGCTCAAGTGATGACCTGGCCGGCGGACGCTCCACCTTCATGGTGGAGATGAGCGAGACGGCGAACATCCTGCACAACGCCACCGACAAAAGCCTGGTGCTGATGGACGAAGTCGGACGCGGCACCAGCACCTTCGACGGGCTTTCCCTGGCGTGGGCTGCGGCGGAATGCCTCGCCCAGCTGCGCGCGTACACGCTGTTCGCGACGCATTACTTCGAGCTGACCGTGTTGCCGGAGAGCGAGCCGCTGGTGGCTAACGTGCACCTGAATGCCACCGAGCACAACGAGCGCATTGTGTTCCTGCACCGCGTGTTGCCGGGCCCGGCGAGTCAGAGTTATGGCCTTGCCGTGGCGCAACTGGCGGGCGTGCCGGGGCGCGTCATCACGCGGGCCAAGGAGCATCTGTTGCGTCTGGAGACCACCAGCCTGCCCCACGAACAGCCCAAGGCCAAGCCGGGCAAACCGCCGCTGCCGATGCAGAGCGATATGTTCGCAAGTTTGCCGCACCCTGTTCTGGACGAGTTGTCGAACCTGAAGATCGACGACCTGACGCCGCGACAGGCGCTTGAGTTGTTGTATTCGATGAAGACACGCATCTAACGTCATTCGTAACAAGCTGTTAGAATCCCGCGCGGTTCGGGACGCTGTGAGCTTTTAGCCTGGCTTTACAGCGCACCTGGCCGCGTTTGAACGCAGCGAACCAAGGTCGGACATCGCCGCGCAGGACACCTTGCCTGCCGCGTTGCTCGAGAAGCTGAGTTTTACGGCCGGGGGACGTTCCGTACCTGGCAAGCCGGACTGAACGGCCTTGCTGCCGCCGCCTGAGGAGAGAATTAGAAATGACCTTCGTCGTCACCGACAACTGCATCAAGTGCAAGTACACCGACTGCGTAGAAGTCTGTCCGGTGGACTGCTTTTACGAAGGCCCGAACTTCCTGGTGATTCACCCGGACGAGTGCATCGACTGCGCCCTGTGCGAGCCTGAATGCCCAGCGAACGCGATCTTCTCGGAAGACGAGATTCCGGCCGGTATGGAGAATTTCATTCAGCTGAACGCAGAGCTGGCTGACGTCTGGCCCAACATCACGGAACGCAAAGACGCGCTGCCGGATGCGGCGCAGTGGGATGGCAAGACCGGCAAGATAGCCGATCTGGAGCGCTAAGCGCTTGCTGATAAAAAGGGCCCTTCGGGGCCTTTTTGCGTTGGGCCTCCACACGGCCTCACTTTTCTGCAGGCGAAAAAAAGGGGCGGTTTGACCCGCCCACATTTTTTCCATAATCCCTTCAATCCTTTTTCATCATCCTGATGAATCGCATCCTGCGATGTCCTTGAGCAGTCGTCCTTGACCGCCTGTACCAATCCGTCGGTACAGGACTGATCTTAGTGATTTAAACCGTCAGGGCAAGGCCCGAGAGTTTTCAGGAAAATTCAGACACTGGCTGACACTCTCTTAAAATTATCAATTGAATCAGAGAGATAGCGACTGACTTGCAACTGACGGAGACATGATCCGCCAAAGAAGAGACGATAACTCACATTACGCGTAAGAAACGGCTTACAGCCTGAGTAAGCATCACTTACCTGATTGTGAAAACGAACGTTGGCCCATCAAATCGCTGTCATGGGAACTCCATCAAAACCACCTTCAACCGACATAAAAAAAGCCCCGACTCGTCGGGGCTTTCGTGTTGCTCGATGTAACTTACGCCAACTCTCTACGCTTATTGAAAGAGTGACTCGCTGGACAAGCCGTTCTTCTCGAGAATCTCGCGAAGGCGCTTCAACCCTTCCACTTGAATCTGGCGTACACGCTCGCGGGTCAGGCCGATTTCCAGTCCGACGTCTTCCAGCGTGCTGCTTTCATGCCCGCGCAGCCCGAAACGACGAACAACGACTTCACGCTGCTTGTCGGTCAACTCGGACAGCCACTGATCGATGCTCTGGGAGAGATCATCGTCCTGAAGCAACTCGCACGGGTCGGTAGGACGATCGTCCGTGAGCGTGTCGAGCAGCGTTTTGTCGGAGTCCGGCCCCAGAGACACATCCACCGAGGACACGCGCTCGTTGAGGCCCAGCATGCGCTTGACCTCACCGACCGGCTTCTCCAGCAGGTTGGCGATTTCTTCGGGAGAGGGTTCGTGGTCCAGCTTCTGCGTCAGCTCCCGCGCGGCGCGCAGGTAGACGTTGAGCTCTTTGACCACATGAATCGGCAGGCGGATCGTGCGCGTCTGGTTCATGATCGCGCGCTCGATGGTCTGACGGATCCACCAGGTGGCGTAGGTTGAGAACCGGAATCCGCGTTCCGGATCGAATTTTTCGACCGCTCGAATCAGGCCCAGATTGCCCTCCTCGATCAGGTCCAGCAATGACAGACCACGATTGACGTAGCGTCTGGCGATTTTCACGACCAGCCGCAGATTGCTCTCAATCATGCGTTTGCGCCCAGCCGGATCGCCGCTTTGCGACAGTCGCGCAAAGTGGACTTCTTCTTCCGGGGAGAGCAGGGGGGAAAAACCGATTTCATTAAGATACAGCTGCGTAGCATCCAGTGCCCGCGTGTAGTCAATGTACTTATGCTGTTTGAGCGCTGCAGAGTTTTTCGGTTTTGCACGAACAGAAGGTGTAGCTGGCTTCTCATCCGTTGCAGAATCCAGGACGATCAAGGGCTCCATCAGGAGGACCTCGTCGTCTATGTCAAACTCCGGCACTTCTTTGCTGAGAGCCATTGTTATAGTCCTTTGGTGAGTTCGACCTCAAGCTCCAGTGACGCCTTCTTCCATGGCAGCACTTGAGCCTGTCCCCTCTACGCAGGAACAGGCTGACAACCGATCAGCGACGTGGCAAGAATTCCAGTGGATCTACAGGTTTACCCTGGCGGCGAATCTCGAAATGCAGTTTCACCCGGTCAGTTCCCGTTGAGCCCATCTCGGCAATACTTTGCCCTGCCTTGACCTGTTGTCCCTCCCGAACCAAGAGCCGACGGTTATGTCCGTATGCACTGACGTAGGTATCGCTGTGTTTGATGATGACCAACTCGCCGTAGCCCCTTAATCCACTCCCGGCGTATACCACGGTCCCATCAGACGCGGCCAAAACAGGCTGTCCCAAATCACCAGCGATATCAATTCCTTTATTCAAACTACCGTTTGAAGAGAACTTGCTGATCAAAACGCCGCTTGTTGGCCATGTCCAGCCGCTCGGAGAGCGGGCGCCGGTGACCACGGTTGTGTTGACCGGCGTGGTCGTCGAGTTGCTGGTCGGCGGTGGCGTCGTGGCGGCGACAGCGCCTACGGGCCTTGAAATCACGGTGGTTTTCAGCGACCCGGAAGGCGATGTCGAACTGCTCGTGGTGGTCTGCGAAACGCTGGCCGAGCCAGAAGCCACGGCCGTGGACGGCGAGCTGGCGCGCCCGTCGAAACGGATCGTCTGACCCACATGAATGGTGAATGGCTCTGGGATATTGTTGCGTGCGGCCAGCGCTTTCCAGTCCCAGCCGTAACGGAATGCAATGGAAAACAGCGTGTCGCCGCGCTTCACGACGTACTGACCTGTGGTGACCGGCTGACGTGTCGGCACCGTCGACTTGCCGTTTCGGTCGACAACCCGCACGCCGCCCGATGGCGTGCTGGAGCAGCCGACCAGAAGGATACTCAGGGCAACTCCAATCACCAGACGCTGAAAACTTGTTGAAGAACTACGCTGCCGAATGACTGTGAGACTCACCCGCCACTCCCTTTACCGGTGACTGAAGAAGAAACTGCCCTGCGTCGTGAAAAGACCAGGCAGCCATGAAAAACTTGGTGTGAGACGGCGCTGCGGCAGTAGGCCGAAGCATCGTTGCAAAACGCCAGCCTGTAGACCGGCTGCGTCTTGTGGAATTCATTGCCTTCGCAAAATAGCGATTAAGCCAATGGTCCGTTGAGCAACGGGACGAAACGAACGGCGCCCAGCACATGGCGAGAGAAACCGTTTTCCTCACGAATGATCAGCATCAGTTGCTGCACCTCACCCGCCCCCACCGGAATCACCAGACGACCGCCGGGTGCCAGTTGGTCCAGCAAGGCCTGAGGCACGTCGGTAGCAACCGCGGTGACAATGATCCCGTTGTAAGGCGCAAGCGCCGGCCAGCCTTCCCAGCCATCGCCCCAACGAAACACCATGTTGCGCAGGTTCAGCTCGACGAGGCGTTCCTTGGCGCGATCCTGCAGCACCTTGATCCGCTCAACGGAGAAAACCCGCTCCACCAGTTGCGCCAGCACGGCGGTCTGGTAACCCGAGCCGGTGCCGATCTCCAGCACTTTATCCAGCGGGCCCGCCGCCAACAGCAGCTCGCTCATGCGCGCCACCATGTAAGGCTGGGAGATCGTCTGGTTGTTGCCGATCGGCAGCGCGGTGTCTTCGTACGCGCGGTGCGCGAGGGCCTCGTCGACGAACAGGTGTCGAGGGGTCTTGCGAATGACGTCCAGCACCTGGCTGTTGGCGATGCCTTCTTCGCACAACCGTTGAATCAGACGCTCGCGGGTACGTTGGGAAGTCATTCCCACGCCACGTCGTAACAGATCATCTTGCTCACGCGACATCAGGCCATTCCCTCCAGCCATGCGTTCAGGCTGTTGAAACCGTCCTGATAAGTACGATCCAGCTGCAACGGGGTGATCGACACATAACCCTGCATCACGGCGTGGAAATCGGTGCCCGGCCCGCCATCTTCGGCATCTCCTGCGGCAGCAATCCAGTAACCGGCCTTTCCGCGCGGATCGACCACGCGCACAGGCGCCGCCGCACGGGTGCGATGGCCAAGACGGGTCAGCTGAATTCCGCGCACATGTGCCAGCGGCAGGTTAGGGATATTCACATTCAATACGGTACGGGGTGGAAGGTCGAGGCGTTCATGGGCTTCGACCAAAAGCCGCGCGTAATGCGCAGCGGTTGCCAGGTTATCGACCTGACGTGACAAAAATGAAAAGGCAAATGACGGGCGTTGCAGAAAACGACCTTCCAGCGCCGCAGCAACGGTGCCCGAATACAGCACATCATCACCCAGGTTGGCGCCGAGGTTGATCCCCGAAACGACCATGTCCGGCTCATCGGGCAGCAAGCCGTTGAGTCCGAGGTGGACGCAATCGGTGGGCGTGCCGTTGAGGCTGATGAAGCCGTTGTCCAGGGTGTGCGGGTGCAAGGGCCGGTCAAGCGTCAGCGAACTGCTCGCGCCGCTCTTGTCTTGATCGGGCGCAATCACCACGCACTCGGCGTACCCGGTCAGCGCGCCATGCAGCGCAGCCAGACCGGGGGCCATAACCCCGTCATCATTTGAAATCAGAATGCGCATGAGCTGTCCGTCTGCCCTGCCGGCGCGAGATCGATGAGTTCACGCACCAATGCGGTGGCGAAGCATCCGGCCGGCAGGACGAATTCCAGTTGCAGAATGTCAGGCTCGGGATAATGCCACGTCAACCGCCCGATGGGCAGTCGCAGGATGCGCCGTTCGTGCTCCATTCCCGCTTTTATCAACCAGTTACAGAGCGACGCCTCCCGCGCGGCGATGCTGTTTTCAAGCGCGGCGGTGGCGCCTGCAGCCGGGGAATCGCCCTCGCCCCACTGCGGCCCGGTCGGGTGCAGATCGAGGATCGCCAGTCGGGGGTCGCTGCACTCGGCTTCGCCAGCAGGGAAGAAACTGCGGCTGTCGGTGAAGGCCAGGAGATCGCCCACTTGCGCACGTTGCCAGCTGCCATCGGCGACTCGAGCGGCCAAGACCTGGTTGAACAGGTAACTGCGCGCAGTGGATAACAGTCGAGAGCGCACATTGCGCTGCTCGGGCAGGGCCTGACGCTCGGCATAGTGCCGGGCTTCACCGAGGTTCCCGCCTTCATGGCCGAAACGCTGAGCGCCGAAATAGTTGGGAATGCCGTGTTGCCTGATCGACTCAAGACGTGCATCGAGCCCGGCCTTGTCGGCCTGCAATTGCGTCAGACGCAGCGTAAAACCATTGGCCGCGTGGGCGCCCCGTTGCAGCTTGCGCTTGTGGCGTTTGCTATCGAGGATCTTCAGCGAATCGTTTTCAGCCACTGACATGTCCGGATCGGCCTTGCCCGGCAGCTGAATGCTGAACCACTGACGGGTCAACGCCTGGCGATCCTTCAACCCGGCGTAGGCGACGGTTCGCAATGGCACACCGGCCGCCTTGGCCAGACGCCGGGCCGCTTCCTCGGTATTCAAGCCGCGCTTTTCCACCCATAACCACAGGTGCTCCCCATCCCCGGACAGCGTAATGTCGAGGACTTCATCGACCTGAAAGTCTTCGGCAGTGGCCTTCAGCACAGCAGTACCCAGTGCGTCGCCGTAAGCTCTCGGGCCCAGAAGTTCGAGTTCGGTCATGCGCTGATCAACAACGCGACGGCGTGCACGGCGATGCCTTCTTCGCGGCCGGTGAAGCCCAGCTTTTCAGTGGTGGTCGCCTTGACGTTGATCTGGTCGATGTCGACTTGCAGGTCTTCGGCAATCAAGGCGCGCATGCTTTCGATGTGGGGGGCCATCTTCGGCGCCTGGGCAACGATCGTCGCGTCGACGTTGCCGACCTTCCAGCCCTTTGCCTGCACTTGCTTGAGCACATGACGCAGCAGAACCCGGCTGTCGGCGCCCTTGAATTGCGGATCGGTGTCCGGGAAATGCTTGCCGATGTCGCCCAGCGCGGCAGCACCCAGCAGGGCATCGCTCAGCGCATGCAGCACTACATCGCCATCGGAATGCGCGAGCAAACCCGACGTGTGCGCAATCCGCACGCCGCCCAAGGTAATGAAATCGCCTTCAGCGAAACGGTGCACATCGTAGCCGTGGCCAATACGCATAAAAAACGCCCTGAAAAAGTCAGGGCGTGATTCTACCTACTTTGACCGACATTAGGGTCGGCCCGCGCTCAATTGCCCGTGACGCTGCAATTGAGGGCGAGGACTTCAGCCGGCCAGGGCTCGGGCGTGATGGCGCAAGTGGTCTTCGATGAAGCTGGCGATGAAGTAATAGCTGTGGTCGTACCCCGGCTGCATGCGCAATTCCAGAGGATGACCGGCCGCCTTCGCCGCCTGAACCAACGATTCCGGCTTGAGCTGATTGCCGAGGAAATCGTCGCGATCGCCCTGGTCCACCAGCAGAGGCAAGCGCTCGGTGGCCTCGGCAATGAGCACGCTGGCGTCCCATTCACGCCAGCGCGAACGGTCTTCGCCCAGATAGCGAGAGAAGGCTTTCTGTCCCCAAGGACAATCCATCGGGTTGCAGATGGGCGAGAACGCCGACACCGATTGGTAGCGGCCGGGATTGCGCAATGCACCGACCAGCGCGCCATGGCCACCCATGGAGTGCCCGCTGATGCTGCGCTTGTCCGAGGCCGGAAAGTGCGCCTCGATCAACGCGGGCAGCTCGCTGATCACATAATCGTACATGCGATAGTGCCGCGCCCACGGCTGCTCGGTGGCGTTCAGATAAAAGCCGGCGCCCAGGCCGAAGTCGTAGGCCTTGTCCGGATCATCTGGCACGTCGGCGCCGCGCGGGCTGGTGTCTGGCGCCACGATGATCAGCCCCAGTTCCGCCGCCACGCGCAGCGCACCGGCCTTCTGCATGAAGTTCTCATCGGTGCAGGTCAGCCCCGACAGCCAGTAGACCACCGGCAGCTTGCCGCCCTGCTCTGCCTGCGGCGGCAGATACACCGCGAACACCATGTCGCAGCCGAGCACATCGGAGTGATGTTTGTAACGCTTGTGCCAGCCGCCGAAGCTTTTCTGGCACGAAATGTTTTCCAGACTCATGGGCTTCTCCGAGCTACAAGCTTCAAGCCTCGAGCGGCAAGAGGTCATGACACGACGCTCTTGCGGCTTACAGCCTGGAACTTGCCGCTGCTCCTCAGAAATGAATGACGGTACGGATGCTTTTGCCTTCGTGCATCAGGTCGAAGGCTTCATTGATCCGGTCCAGGCCCATGGTGTGGGTGATGAAGGTGTCCAGCGGGATTTCGCCGGTCTGCGCTTTTTCGACGTAGCTTGGCAGTTCGGTGCGGCCTTTGACGCCGCCGAAGGCCGAACCGCGCCAGACGCGACCGGTGACAAGCTGGAACGGACGGGTGGAGATTTCCTGACCTGCGCCAGCGACGCCGATGATCACTGATTCACCCCAGCCCTTGTGGCACGATTCCAGTGCCGCACGCATAAGGTTCACATTGCCTACGCACTCGAAACTGTAATCCACGCCGCCGTCGGTCATTTCGACGATCACTTCCTGAATCGGCTTGTCGTGATCTTTGGGATTGACGAACTCGGTCGCCCCCAATTCACGGGCCACGTCGAATTTGGACGGGTTGATGTCGACCGCGATGATGCGGGAGGCCTTGGCCATTTTTGCGCCAATGATCGCCGCCAGGCCGATACCGCCGAGACCGAAGACCGCCACAGTGGCGCCCTCTTCGACCTTGGCCGTGTTCAGCACCGCACCGATACCGGTGGTGACGCCGCAACCCAGCAGGCAGACCTTCTCCAGCGGCGCTTCTTTAGGGATTTTTGCCAGAGAGATTTCCGGCACTACGGTGTATTCGGAGAACGTCGAGCAGCCCATGTAGTGGTAGATCGGCTGGCCGTTGTAGCTGAAGCGGGTGGTGCCGTCGGGCATCAGGCCTTTGCCCTGGGTGGCGCGGACTTTCTGGCAGAGGTTGGTCTTGCCGGACTTGCAGAATTTGCACTCGCGGCATTCGGCGGTGTACAGCGGAATGACGTGGTCGCCCACGGCGAGGGAGGTCACGCCCTCACCGATAGCCTCGACGACGCCCCCGCCTTCGTGACCGAGGATGCACGGGAAGACGCCTTCGGAATCCGCACCGGACAAGGTGTAGGCATCGGTGTGGCACACGCCGGATGCGACGGTACGAATCAACACTTCGCCGGCTTTCGGGGCCTCAACGTCCACTTCGACGATCTGCAGTGGTTCATTGGGCGCGAAGGCAACGGCAGCACGTGACTTGATCATTATGATCTCCAGCTAAATAAATACGAGCCCGGAGTGTAATGCAGTGCTGGCTGATGAATAATCCGCCTGAAAGCAAAACATTAATGCTGTGCAGGGACAATCGATGCAGGTCAATCGCTGGGAAGGTCTGGACGAGTTCGTCGCCGTTGCCGAGTGCGGGCAGTTCACCGCCGCGGCTGAGCGGCTTGGGGTGTCGTCGTCGCACATCAGCCGGCAGATCGCGCGACTTGAAGAACGCTTGCAGACACGCTTGCTCTATCGCAGCACCCGAAAAGTCGCTCTAACCGAGGCCGGTCAGACGTTTCTGCATCACTGCCAACGCTTGCAGGACGGGCGCGAGGAAGCGCTGCGTGCGGTCACCGACCTGACCAGCGAGCCGAAGGGGCTGCTGCGGATGACCTGCGCCGTGGCGTACGGCGAAAGGTTTATCGCCCCGCTGGTGACACGTTTCATGGAGGAACACCCGCAACTGCGCGTAGACATCGAACTGACCAACAACACGTTGGACCTGGTGCATGAAGGCCTGGACCTGGCGATCCGTCTGGGCCGCTTGCAGGAATCACGACTGGTGGCCGCACGACTGGCGCCGCGCAAGATGTACCTGTGCGCCTCCCCCGCTTATCTCGAACGGTATGGCCGGCCCCACAGCGTGTCGGAACTGGCGCGACACAATTGCCTGATCGGCAGCTCGGACAGCTGGCAGTTGCAACAAAACGGGCGGGAATTTTCCCAGCGGGTGCAGGGCAACTGGCGCTGCAACAGTGGGCAGGCGGTGCTGGATGCGGCATTGCGCGGGGTTGGGCTGTGTCAGCTGCCGGATTACTACGTGCTGGAGCATCTCAAGCGCGGTGCGCTGGTGTCGTTACTGGATGCCCACCAGCCGCCGAACACCGCCGTCTGGGCGCTGTACCCGCAGCAGCGGCATCTGTCGCCCAAGGTGAGAAAGCTGGTGGATTATCTGAAGGCGGGCTTGGCGTCGCGGGAGGAATACAGCGTTTAGGCCGATCAGCCGTTGAATTCGACCCGTCGCTGGCGCAGCCACTCCAAGTCTTCCGGGCGGGTAACCTTGATGTTGTCCGCGCGCCCTTCAATCAGACGCGGCGATTGCCCGGCCCACTCGATGGCCGAGGCTTCATCGGTGATCGCCACATTCGACACCAGGCTGTCCGCCAGCGCCCGGTGCAGCGCACCCAGACGAAACATCTGCGGCGTATAGGCCTGCCAGATCAGGCTGCGGTCCACGGTTTCGGTGACGCGGCCATTGGCATCGGCGCGCTTGAGGGTGTCTTTTGCCGGCACCGCCAACAGGCCGCCGACCGGATCATGCGCCAGCTCGCCCAGCAGATTATCGAGGTCCGCACGCGCCAGATTCGGGCGCGCGGCGTCGTGCACCAGCACCCAATCGTTGTCATCGGCGCCGTTGGCGTGCAGGTGCAGCAGCGCATTGAGCACCGAGTCCGCACGCTCCTTGCCGCCTGCGACCTGCTGGATACGGGAATCCAGGGCGCAAGGCAACGTCGGCCAATAAGGGTCATCCACAGCCAGACTGACCACCAGGCCCTTGAGCCGGGGGTGATCGAGAAAGCAAAGCAGGCTGTGTTCAAGAATCGTGAGGCCGCCCAGTTGCAGGTATTGCTTAGGACGGTCTGCCGCCATGCGCGCGCCAACGCCCGCTGCGGGAATCACTGCCCAGAAGGCAGGAAGGGATTGAGTCATTACACCAACGTCACTGTGCCAACTGATAAAGGGTTTCGCCGTCCTTGACCATGCCCAATTCATGACGGGCACGCTCTTCAACGGTTTCGAGGCCTTTTTTCAGCTCCAGCACTTCCGCGTCGAGGACTCGGTTGCGCTCCAGCAGAGCATCGTTTTCGGCGTGTTGATCGGCGATTTGCTGAGTCAGACTGGCCACCTGCGCGAGACTGCCATTACCTACCCATAGGCGATACTGCAAGCCAGCGAGCATCAAAAGCAGAACGAGGAACAACCAGTTAGGACTGCGCATTGTGAATATCTGTTACCCGGCGAATAAAGACAGCAAAACCGACCATTTCAAATGCCCATAAGCCCGGTGGTCACCGGGCTCATGGATCAGGACGACAAGAGAGGTCACGCTTCAGTGACTGCTCCTACAACGCCTGCTGCCTTTTTACCATCTTTGCGATCAGCCGCGAAACTCGCCGCGACCACGGTAGACCGCTTTGGCGCCCAGTTGCTCTTCGATACGCAGCAGCTGGTTGTACTTGGCGATACGGTCGGAACGGCTCAACGAACCGGTCTTGATCTGGCCAGCCGCAGTGCCCACGGCCAAGTCGGCAATGGTGGAGTCTTCGGTTTCGCCGGAACGGTGCGAGATCACGGCGGTGTAACCCGCGGCCTTGGCCATCTGGATGGCTTCCAGCGTTTCGGTCAGGGTGCCGATCTGGTTGAACTTGATCAGAATCGAGTTACCGATCTTCTTGTCGATGCCTTCTTTCAGGATCTTGGTGTTGGTCACGAACAGGTCGTCGCCCACCAGCTGGATCTTGTCGCCGATCTTGTCGGTGAGGACTTTCCAGCCATCCCAGTCCGACTCGTCCAGACCGTCTTCGATGGAGATGATCGGGTGCTTGCTGACCAGGTCAGTCAGGTAGTCGGCGAAACCGGCAGAGTCGTACTCGCCTTCTTCGCTCAGCACGTATTTGCCGTTCTTGTAGAACTCGCTCGCGGCGCAGTCCAGCGCCAGGGTGACGTCGGTGCCCAGTTTGTAGCCCGCGTTGGCAACGGCTTCGGCGATGGCGTCCAGCGCGTCGCCGTTGGAGTTCAGGTTCGGCGCGAAGCCACCTTCGTCACCCACGGCAGTGTTCAGGCCACGTCCTTTCAACACCGCTTTGAGGTGGTGGAAAATCTCGGTGCCCCAGCGCAGGCCTTCGGAGAAGGTCTTGGCGCCCACCGGCTGAATCATGAATTCCTGGATGTCGATGTTGTTATCAGCGTGCTCGCCACCGTTGATGATGTTCATCATCGGGACCGGCATCGAGTAAACACCCGGCGTGCCGTTCAGATTGGCGATGTGCGCGTACAGCGGCAGATCCTGGTCCTGAGCGGCGGCCTTGGCAGCGGCCAGGGACACGGCGAGGATCGCGTTGGCGCCCAGGCTGGCTTTGTTCTCGGTGCCGTCCAGCTGAATCATCGCGTGATCCAGGGCTTTCTGGTCAACCGGGTCTTTGCCCAGCAGCAGGTCGCGGATCGGGCCATTGATGTTGGCCACGGCTTTCAGAACGCCCTTGCCCATGTAACGGCTCTTGTCGCCATCACGCAGCTCGAGCGCTTCACGCGAGCCGGTGGAAGCACCGGACGGCGCGCAAGCGCTGCCGATGATGCCGTTGTCGAGGAGCACGTCTGCTTCCACGGTGGGATTGCCACGGGAGTCGAGAACTTCACGACCTTTGATGTCGACGATTTTTGCCATTGTTGTTAACACTCCAAGATTGACGAAAACGACGCAGCTGGGAAAACGATTCGGCGTCTCAGGGCTCTAGGACAACGGGCAGGCCCTGAAACGACAATTTTCCCGACCCTTTGGTCGGGAAAACAACGAACGGCACTCTACCGGAGGGCTCGGCGCCGGAGAAGCGGGTTTTACGCCGTTTCGATCGTCGGGAAGCTTTTAACGAGTTCGTCGAGCGCCTTGAGCTGGGCCAGGAACGGCTCCAGCTTGTCCAGGCGCAGGGCGCAGGGACCGTCGCACTTGGCGTTGTCCGGATCCGGGTGGGCTTCCAGAAACAGACCGGCCAGGCCCTGGCTCATGCCGGCCTTGGCCAGATCGGTCACCTGGGCACGACGGCCACCGGCGGAATCGGAGCGACCACCTGGCATCTGCAGGGCGTGGGTCACGTCGAAGAACACCGGGTATTCGAACGATTTCATGATGCCGAAACCGAGCATGTCGACAACCAGATTGTTGTAGCCGAAGCTCGAACCGCGCTCGCAGAGGATCAACTGATCGTTACCCGCTTCCACGCACTTGGCCAGGATGTGTTTCATCTCGTGGGGCGCGAGGAACTGGGCTTTCTTGATGTTGATCACTGCGCCGGTCTTGGCCATGGCCACGACCAGATCGGTCTGACGGGACAGGAAAGCCGGCAACTGAATGATGTCGCAGACCTCCGCCACGGCAGCGGCCTGCTCAGGCTCGTGCACGTCGGTGATGATCGGCACGCCGAAGGCTTGCTTGATGTCCTGGAAAATCCGCATGCCTTCTTCAAGGCCCGGGCCGCGATAGGAGGTCACCGAGGAACGGTTGGCCTTGTCGAAGCTGGCTTTGAACACGTACGGAATGCCGAGTTTCTCGGTCACTCGCACGTATTCTTCACAGACCTGCATCGCCATGTCACGCGACTCGAGGACGTTCATGCCGCCGAACAGAACCATAGGCTTGTCGTTGGCGATGTCGATCGAGCCGACGCGGATGATTTTCTGTGCCATGTGATAAATCCCTATCAGCCGTTCTTCTGGTGTTGAGCAAGCGCTGCCTTGACGAAACCACTGAACAACGGGTGGCCATCGCGCGGCGTAGAGGTGAACTCGGGGTGGAACTGGCAGGCCACGAACCAAGGATGGTCAGGGGACTCGACCACTTCAACCAGCGCGCCGTCACCGGAACGACCGGAGATTTTCAGACCGGCCTCGACCAGTTGCGGCAGCAGATTGTTGTTCACTTCATAACGGTGGCGATGGCGCTCGACGATGACGTCGTTGGCGTAGCAATCGTGCACCAGAGAACCCGGTTCCAGCAGGCATTCCTGCGCGCCCAGACGCATGGTGCCGCCCAGGTCCGAGGTTTCGGTACGGGTTTCGACAGCACCGGTGACGTCTTCCCATTCGGTGATCAGACCGACGACCGGGTGCTGGCTGGCGCGATCAAACTCGGTGGAGTTGGCGTCTTTCCAGCCCAGCACGTTACGTGCGAACTCGATGACTGCCACCTGCATGCCCAGGCAGATGCCCAGGTAAGGCACCTTGTTTTCGCGAGCAAACTGCACGGCCGTGATCTTGCCCTCGACGCCGCGCAGACCGAAGCCGCCCGGGACGAGAATCGCGTCGACGCCTTCGAGCAGGCCGGTGCCCTGATTCTCGATGTCTTCGGAATCGATGTAGCGCAGATTGACCTTGGTACGGTTGCTGATACCGGCGTGACTCATCGCTTCGATCAGCGACTTGTAGGCGTCCAGCAGCTCCATGTACTTGCCGACCATCGCGATGGTGACTTCGTGTTCCGGATTGAGTTTGGCGTCGACGACCTTTTCCCACTCGGACAGGTCGGCACTGCCGCACTGCAGGCCGAAGCGCTCGACGACGAAATCGTCAAGGCCCTGGGAATGCAGGATGCCCGGGATCTTGTAGATGGTGTCGGCGTCTTCGAGGGCGATGACCGCGCGCTCTTCAACGTTGGTGAACTGCGCGATTTTGCGGCGCGAAGAAATGTCGATCGGGTGGTCGGAACGGCAGACCAGTACGTCTGGCTGCAGGCCGATCGAACGCAGTTCCTTGACCGAATGCTGGGTCGGTTTGGTCTTGGTTTCGCCCGCGGTGGCGATGTACGGAACCAGTGTCAGGTGCATAAGCATGGCGCGCTTGGCGCCCACTTCGAAACGCAGCTGACGGATCGCCTCGAGGAACGGCTGCGACTCGATGTCGCCCACGGTGCCGCCGATTTCGACCATGGCGACGTCGGCATCGCCGGCGCCCTTGATGATGCGACGCTTGATTTCGTCGGTGATGTGCGGGATCACCTGAATGGTCGCGCCCAGATAATCACCACGGCGCTCTTTGCGCAGGACGTGCTCGTACACACGGCCGGTGGTGAAGTTGTTGTTCTGGGTCATGGTGGTGCGAATGAAACGCTCGTAGTGACCCAGGTCCAGGTCAGTCTCGGCGCCGTCGTGGGTGACGAACACCTCACCGTGCTGGAACGGGCTCATGGTGCCGGGATCGACGTTGATGTAGGGGTCCAGCTTGAGCATGGTGACCTTAAGTCCCCTCGCCTCCAGGATGGCCGCCAATGAAGCCGAGGCGATGCCTTTCCCCAATGAAGAAACAACACCGCCCGTGACGAAGATGTAGCGCGTCATGAAAAACCCTAGAAGTCTGCGTTAAAGCGGTCAGAGCCGCCGGGGAAAGCGAAGGAAGGCCGAAGCCCCCGACAACCTGCGTGTTTCACTGTGGATCTTCGAATCTGTCGCACCCAAGTCAGCGACCGGCCTTGAAAAGGTCTGTCCGTGGTTTGCCACATTTTTGAGAATCGTCCAGTAAAAACTGGCTGGTAATCGGCAACTTGCGTCGTTCCGGAAGGATCGACATAAGCTGTATCAAGAAGGGAGCGTAGTCTACCGGAAAGGCCCTTTCAGCTCAAACTTTGGTCATTCGTCGGTGGCAACCAGTGCAATCGCCAGTCGCCACGGGGGCTGGCGTCCAGTCCCGGAAGGTTTGCCACGGCCAATAACTGCTCGCCGCGGTACAACAGCGGCAATCGGCCGCGCAGAAAAACCGGCACGCCCTTCTCGTTGAGCAGCCTTTTCAGGTCGCGTCGGCCTCTGTCCGGCACATCGAAAGTTTCGCCGCCCTTGCGGTAGTGCACATGCAAGCCACCCGCAGGCGCAGCGCCGAGGATCTGCAGCATGCCGTTGCCCGGCAGCGCGAGAGGTTGCGACGCCATGGACCAGTGTTGCGAGCCGGCGACGTTTTTCAGCCAGATCCCCGACAGCCACCAGATACGCCCTTCGGCTCGGTGCATCTGACCATCGGCCAGTCGCCAGATGGGCCGACCGTCCGGCCCGGCGTCGCGCAACGAATCCCAGCCCACCCAGTGATCGGTGTCCGGCAATCGAGTGAGCGGCGCCAGCCAGTGGCGCAGTGCGTTGCGTTGCCGGGCGGGTGACAGCGCTTCGAGCGGCGCGAGTTCAAGGGAGGGCATGTCGAGCCACGGCCAGGGGCATGACGTGTCAGCGAGTGCGAGGTCCTGCATCGCCAGCTCGTCCAGCAACTGCTGGGCTTCGGCCAGATGCGCGGCGCTACGGGCCATGCTCGCGATCGCTTGCGGCCAGCGCGTTGCCACCAGCGGCAGTACATGACTGCGCAGGTAGTTGCGCGAGAAGCGGCTGTCTTTGTTGCTCGGGTCCTCGATCCAGCTCAACCCCTGTTCCCGGGCATAAGCCTCGAGGGTAGCGCGAGATTCATCCAGCAGCGGCCGAAATAACTGTCCTGCGCCCAAAGGACGCTGCGCCGGCATCGCGGCCAGCCCGCGCACCCCGGCGCCACGCAATAGACGGAACAGCAGTGTCTCGGCCTGATCGTCACGGTGCTGGGCGGTAAGCAGCACATCGCCGGGCCCGAGGGTTGAGTTGAACGCGGCGTAACGAGCGTCACGCGCGGCTTGTTCGAGGCTCGCGCCGGGGCGCACCTGGACGTCGATGACCTCCATCGGCACGCCCAGAATCTGACACATCTGCCGGCAATGCACCGGCCACGAAGCCGCCACCGCCTGAAGGCCATGGTTGACGTGAACAGCGGTCAGCGGAGGAAGCGCGTGAACCCTGGCAAGTTCCGCCAGCAGGTGAAGCAGGACAGTGGAATCGAGCCCACCAGAGAATGCGACGCGCCAGGCGGCTGCAGCGCGCCAGGGTTCGAGGCGCGACAGCAGACGTCTGGAGAGTGCGAGTGTGATGCTGTCCGGTTTGCTCATGCTGGTTAACCCTGCTTAAAGCTCGCCGGACCGGTGAGCGTCACCGGGTTCGGTGACACTCTTCGTGGAGAACGGTCCGGTTAAAGGCCATAGCTCATCAGACGGTCGTAACGGCGGGCCAACAGCGCATCGTTATCGAACTTCTGGAGCATGCTCAGTTGGCTGCTCAATTCTTCGCGGATCAATGCAGCGGCAGCGGCCGGATCACGGTGCGCGCCACCCAGAGGCTCGCTGATCACCTTGTCAACGATGCCCAAGCCCTTCAAACGCTCGGCAGTAATGCCCATCGCTTCGGCCGCATCCGGCGCCTTTTCGGCGGTTTTCCACAGGATGGAAGCACAGCCTTCCGGCGAGATCACCGCGTAGGTCGAGTACTGCAGCATGTTCAGTTGATCGCACACGCCAATGGCCAGTGCGCCGCCCGAACCGCCTTCGCCTATCACGGTGGCAATGATCGGGGTCTTCAGGCGCGCCATGACGCGCAGGTTCCAGGCAATGGCTTCGCTCTGGTTACGCTCTTCGGCGTCGATGCCAGGATAAGCGCCCGGCGTGTCGATGAAGGTCAGGATCGGCATTTTGAAGCGCTCGGCCATTTCCATCAGGCGGCAGGCCTTGCGGTAGCCTTCAGGACGCGGCATGCCGAAGTTGCGGCGAACCTTCTCGCGCACTTCGCGGCCTTTCTGATGACCGATCACCATCACCGGCTGCTCGTTCAGACGGGCAATGCCGCCGACGATAGCGGCGTCGTCGGAGAAGTGGCGATCGCCATGCAGCTCGTCGAACTCGGTGAAGATGTGTTGAATGTAGTCCAGCGTGTACGGACGACGCGGATGACGCGCCATGCGCGCGATCTGCCAACTGGTCAGGTTGCCGAAAATGCTTTCGGTGAGCGTATTGCTCTTCTCTTGCAGTCGAGAGATTTCGTCGCCGATGTTCAGCGAGTTGTCATTGCCTACCAGACGCAGCTCTTCAATCTTGGCTTGCAGGTCAGCAATCGGCTGTTCGAAATCCAGAAAATTCGGGTTCATAGGCATCCGTCTTGGGTCGACGGCCAAGAGGCCGGCCGGTTGATCCGATAAGCGCCCTACCTTAATGGAGCGGGCGCCTTTCGGTCGAGTTTAAAGTGTCGAGTCACAAATGTTGAGCTGATGGGTGTCAGCGATACTGCAGGAAGACGTTCTCTCGTCCGAACTGGTCACGCAGCGCCTGAATCAGGCTGTCCGCGGGATCGATCCGCCACGCTTCGCCGAACTGCAGCAGTGCCTTGGCTTCCTGCCCGGTGTAGTCGAGGGTGATCGGGCACGCGCCGCGGTGCTTCTTGCACAGCTCGCCCAGCCAGCGCAGCCGGTCGCCCTTGAGCGCTTCGGCACGCACGTTCAGGCGCAGACTCTCTGCCAGCCCGGTGCGCGCTTCTTCCAGGCTCATCACCCGTTTGGCCCGCAACCGCAGGCCGCCGGAGAAATCGTCGGTGCTGACCTCCCCTTCCACCACGACCATCGCGTCGGTCTGCAGCAGCGACTGGGCAGCCTGGAACGAGTCGGCAAACAGCGACGCTTCGATACGCCCTGAACGGTCGTCCAGGGTGATGAAGCCCATCTTGTCGCCCTTTTTGTTCTTCATCACCCGCAGCGCGATGATCAGGCCGGCGATGGTCTGGGTTTCCCGCGAGGGCTTAAGATCGACGATGCGCTGACGCGCGAACCGGCGGATCTCGCCTTCGTATTCGTCGATCGGGTGCCCGGTCAGGTACAGGCCCAGGGTTTCTTTCTCCCCACGCAGCCGCTCCTTGAGCGTGACCTCTTTGGCGCTGCGATGGTTCGCGTAAACATCGGCGTCGGCTTCGACGAACAGGCCGCCGAAGAGATCCGCGTGGCCGCTGTCGTGACTGCGCGCGGTCTGCTCGGCCGCCTGAATGGCTTCTTCGAGCGCGGCCAACAGGACGCCGCGGTTGCGGTCGATGTTGGCTTGATACTGTTTTGGCTCGTCGTAGAAGAACGGGCCCAGCCGGTCCAGCGCACCGCTGCGAATCAGGCCGTCGAGGGTGCGCTTGTTGACGCGCTTGAGGTCGATGCGGGCGCAGAAATCGAACAGGTCGGCGAACGGGCCTTCCTGACGCGCTTCGGTGATGGCTTCCACCGGGCCTTCGCCGACGCCCTTGATCGCGCCGAGGCCATAGACGATACGGCCGTCGTCGTTCACGGTGAACTTGAACTCGGAGTTGTTCACGTCCGGCGCATCAAGGCGCAGCTTCATGATCCGCACTTCTTCAATCAAGGTCACGACCTTGTCGGTGTTGTGCATATCCGCTGAAAGCACCGCTGCCATGAACGGCGCCGGGTAGTGACGCTTGAGCCAGGCGGTCTGGTACGACACCAGCCCGTAGGCCGCCGAGTGCGACTTGTTGAAGCCGTAACCGGCGAATTTTTCCACCAGGTCGAAAATGTTACCGGCCAGGTCCGGGTCGATATTGTTGGTCTTGCAGCCCTCGATGAAACCGCCGCGCTGCTTGGCCATCTCTTCGGGCTTCTTCTTGCCCATCGCACGACGCAGCATGTCGGCACCGCCGAGGGTGTAGCCGGCCATGACCTGGGCAATCTGCATCACCTGTTCCTGATACAGGATGATGCCGTACGTTGGCGCAAGCACCGGCTTGAGGCCTTCGTACTGGTAATCGACGTGGGGGTACGACAGCTCGGCACGGCCGTGCTTGCGGTTGATGAAGTCGTCAACCATGCCCGACTGCAACGGACCGGGACGGAACAGCGCCACCAGTGCGATCAAGTCTTCCAGGCAGTCGGGCTTGAGCTTCTTGATCAGCTCTTTCATGCCGCGGGATTCAAGCTGGAACACGGCCGTGGTTTCAGCGCGCTGGAGCAGCTCGTAGGTCGGCATGTCATCCAGCGGAATGAACGCGATGTCGAGGGGCTCTTCGTCGACCTTGGCGCGGTCGCGGTTAATCGTCTTCAGCGCCCAGTCGATGATGGTCAGGGTACGCAGTCCGAGGAAGTCGAACTTCACCAGACCGGCTGCCTCGACGTCATCCTTGTCGAACTGGGTGACCAGGCCGCCGCCCTCTTCATCGCAGTAGATCGCCGAGAAGTCAGTCAGCTTGGTCGGCGCGATAACCACACCACCGGCGTGCTTGCCGACGTTACGCACAACGCCTTCGAGCTTGCGCGCCATCTCCCAGATTTCTGCCGCTTCCTCGTCCACCTTGAGGAAGTCGCGCAGAATCTCTTCCTGCTCGTAGGCCTTTTCCAGGGTCATGCCGACTTCGAAGGGGATCATCTTCGACAGACGATCGGCCAATCCGTAGGACTTGCCCTGTACCCGCGCCACGTCACGGACCACGGCCTTCGCGGCCATGGAACCGAAGGTGATGATCTGGCTGACCGCGTTGCGGCCGTATTTCTCGGCCACGTACTCGATGACCCGGTCGCGACCGTCCATGCAGAAGTCGACGTCGAAGTCGGGCATGGAGACCCGCTCGGGGTTGAGGAAACGTTCGAACAGCAGGTCGTATTCCAGCGGGTCGAGGTCGGTGATCTTCTGCACGTAGGCCACCAGCGAGCCGGCACCCGACCCCCGGCCCGGACCCACCGGCACGCCGTTATTCTTGGCCCACTGGATAAAGTCCATCACGATCAGGAAGTAACCGGGGAAGCCCATCTGGATGATGATATCCAGCTCGAAATTCAGGCGATCGACGTAGACCTGCCGCTTGGCCTCGTAGTCCGGCGTGGTCTCTTTCGGCCACAGCACGGCAAGGCGCTCTTCCAGACCCTCGAAGGACACCTTGCGGAAATACTCGTCGATGGTCATGCCATCGGGAATCGGGAAGTTGGGCAAAAAGTGCGTGCCCAGCTTGACGTCGATGTTGCAGCGCTTGGCGATCTCGACGGTGTTGGCGAGGGCGTCCGGCAGATCGCTGAACAGCTCGGCCATCTCCTCCGCGCTCTTCAGGTACTGCTGATCGCTGTAGTTGTGCGAGCGCCGCGGATCGTCCAGCGCCCGGCCCTCGCCGATGCACACGCGGGTTTCGTGGGCTTCGAAATCTTCCTGCTTGATGAAACGCACGTCGTTGCTGGCCACCAGCGGCACGCCATGGCGCTCGGCCAGGGCAACGGCGGCGTGCAGGTGCTCTTCGTCATTGATGCGGTTGGTGCGCTGGACTTCGATATAGAACCGGTCCGGGAAAACCGTCAGCCACTCTTTCAGCAACTCGTCGGCTTCGGCCGGATTGCCACCGAGCAGGGCCATGCCGATCTCGCCTTCCTTCGCCGCAGACAGGGCAATCAGCCCTTCGCTGGCTTCGGCCACCCACTCCCGCTCGATGACGACCAGGCCATTGCGCTGGCCATGCATGAAGCCACGGGAAATCAGTTCGGTGAGGTTCAGGTAGCCTTTGGGGTTCATCACCAACAGGCTGAGGCGACTGAGGGGCGCATCGCGGTCGCGCCCGGCCAGCCAGATGTCGGCGCCGCAGATCGGCTTGATACCTGCGCCCATGGCCGCTTTATAGAATTTCACCAACGAACACATGTTGTGTTGGTCGGTCACCGCCACGGCCGGCATGTTCATGGCCGTGAGCGCCTTGACCAAGGGTTTTACACGGACCAGACCATCAACGAGGGAGTATTCGGTGTGCAGGCGTAGATGAACGAAAGAAGCCGGCATGGTTGATCCTATGGTGCAGAAAAAACGAAGGCCGGATTGTACCGGCCATTCAGAAAAACATCAGCCCGCGATCAACTGAGCGGCAGCGACATGAAGCCGGTGGAGACCATCATGTCCCGCGCGGCCCAGGCCTGACGGACCGGGCCGAAGGAGCGCCGGTGAATAGGCGTCGGGCCCAAACGCGCCAGGGCCTCAAGGTGCACGGCCGTGGGATAACCCTTGTGGCCGCCAATGCCGTAGCCCGGATAGAGCAGCTCCATGCGCGCCATTTCCCGGTCGCGACTGACCTTGGCCAGAATCGACGCGGCGGCAATGGCCGGCACATGGGCGTCACCCTGAATGACAGGCGCGCTGGGCACCGACAGCTGCGGGCAGCGGTTGCCGTCGATCAGCGCCAGTTTCGGCGTGATGATCAAGCCTTCTACCGCGCGCTTCATCGCCAGCATGGTGGCGTGAAGAATGTTCAGCTCGTCGATCTCTTCGACTTCAGCCCGCGCGATGTGCCAGCACAGCGCCTTCTCGCAGATTTCGTCGAACAGTCTTTCGCGCTTGGCTTCGGTGAGTTTCTTCGAATCGTTCAGGCCCAGAATCGGGCGCTTGGGGTCAAGAATGACCGCCGCAGTGACCACGGCGCCACACAGTGGGCCGCGACCGACTTCGTCGACACCGGCGACCAGATCCTCGACAAGATTGAAGTCCAGACCCATTTGCATTGATTGCCTGCTCATTGTGAAGGCGTTGCGCCAATCAGGTTCAGCACCGCTTCAGCGGCCTGATTGGAAGCATCGCGACGCAAGGTTCGGTGAATCGCGTCGAAGCCGGCCGTCTGTGCATCGCCGTTTTCCAGCAACGGCAACAGCGTCTGCGCCAGGGCCTCGGCGGTCGCCGCGTCCTGCAGAAGCTCCGGAACCAGCAAGCGCTGGGCCAGCAAATTCGGCAGCGACACGTACGGGCTTTTCACCATCCGCTTGAGTATCCAGTAGGTCAGTGGTGCCAGACGATAGGCAACCACCATCGGTCGTTTGTACAGCAGCGCTTCGAGGGTCGCGGTCCCGGAAGCGATCAGCACGGCATTGCAGGCTGCCAACGCTACGTGGGACCGGCCGTCGAGCAACGTCAGTGGAAGATCGCGCCCTTGCAGCAGTTGCTCGATCTGCTCACGGCGTTGAGGGCTGGCACAGGGCAGCACGAAACGGATGTCGGGACGCGCGGCGAGAAGGCGTTCGGCCGCGTCGAAAAACAGCGCACCGAGACGCCCGACTTCGCCACCGCGACTGCCCGGCATCAACGCAACCACCGGGCCATCGCCCAGGCCAAGTTCGGCGCGCGCCGCCAGTTGATCCGCCTGCAGTGGAATGGTGTCGGCCAACGGGTGCCCGACGAAACGCACTGGCACGCCTTGCTCTTCATAGAAACGGGCTTCGAACGGCAGCAACGTCAGCATCAGGTCGCAGCCTTCGCGGATCTTCAGAACACGCTTCTGCCGCCACGCCCATACGGACGGGCTGACGTAATGAACGGTCTTGATCCCGGCCTGACGCAGTTTGTGCTCGATATTGAGGGTGAAATCCGGGGCATCGATGCCGATGAACACGTCGGGCTTTTCGTCGATGAGGGTCTGAATCAGCAACTTGCGACGGGCGAGCAGCTCCTTCAGACGGCCCAGCACTTCCACGAGGCCCATGACCGACAGGCGCTCCATCGGAAAATACGACGTCATGCCCTGCACTTCCATGAGCGGCCCGCCGACACCGATGAATTCGGCGTCCGGATGCCGCGCCTTGATTGCACGCATCAAGCCGGAGCCGAGAATGTCGCCGGAGGCCTCTCCGGCCACCAGCGCAATACGCAAGCGGGCCATGGTCAGCGGGTGATGCCGCGAGTCGAAGACTGGATGGACTTGAGGAACAGCTCGACTTCAGGGAACTGCGCAGCGGGTTCGCTCAGCTCGACGATCGCCTGCTCCACGGTCAGGCCCTGACGGTAAACGGTCTTGTAGGCGCGGCGCAGCGCATGGATCGCTTCCTCGGAGAAGCCGCGACGGCGCATGCCTTCGAAGTTCATGCTGCGGGCTTCGGCCGGGTTGCCGAACACGGTGACGAACGCCGGAACGTCCTTGCCGATGGCCGTGCCCATGCCGGAAAAACTGTGCGCGCCGATATGGCAATACTGATGCACCAGGGTGAAGCCCGACAGAATGGCCCAGTCATCCACGTGCACATGGCCGGCCAGTGCGGTGTTGTTGACCAGAATGCAGTGATTGCCGATGACGCTGTCATGACCAATGTGCGCGTAGGCCATGATCAGGTTGTGATCACCGAGGGTGGTTTCGGCGCGGTCTTGAATGGTGCCACGGTGAATCGTCACGCCTTCACGGATGACGTTGTGGTCACCGATCACCAGACGCGTCGCTTCACCTTTGTATTTCAAATCAGGCGTGTCCTCACCTACCGAGGAAAACTGGTAGATGTGGTTGTGTTTGCCGATTTTGGTCGGGCCGCGCAGGATCACATGCGGTCCGATCACTGTACCCTCGCCGATTTCCACACCAGGTCCGACGATCGACCACGGGCCGACCTCCACATTGTCGGCCAGCACGGCCGTCGGATCGATGATTGCGCGAGAGTCAATCAAACTCATAGTTTGCGTTCCGCACAGATGATTTCAGCCGAGCAGACCGGCTTGCCATCTACCGATGCCTGGCATTCGAACTTCCAGATCTGACGCTTGCAGCTCAGGAATTTCGCTTCGAGGATCAGCTGATCCCCCGGCAGCACGGGCTGGCGAAAGCGCAGCTTGTCGGAGCCGACGAAGTAATACAGGGTGCCGTCGGCAGGCTTCACATCGAGCATCTTGAAGCCCAGGATGCCGGCCGCTTGAGCCATGGCCTCAATGATCAGCACGCCCGGCATGATGGGGTGCTGAGGAAAGTGACCGTTGAAGAAAGGCTCGTTGATGCTGACATTCTTGTAGGCACGAATGCTCTTGGTCTCGACATCCAGCTCCACCACACGGTCCACAAGCAGGAACGGGTAACGGTGCGGCAGATATTCACGGATTTCGTTGATGTCCATCATTTCGAAGGGAAGCCTGTAGTAAAGAGTGGGAGGGCGCGACTAACGCGCGTCACTCCTCTAGCAAATCAAGGAGGCAGTTTATCGGCTGTGCACGCTTGATAAGAAAAAAGTATCAGCCATCAGATGAAGCTTTACCGCCTGAGGTCACTGCCTCGACAATCTTTTCCAGGTGCTGCAGACGTCGCGCCATGTCATCGAGATGACGCATGCGTGCCGCACTCTTGCGCCACTCCGCCGCCGGCTGCATCGCCGTGCCCGAAGAATACGATCCAGGCTCGGTGATCGACCGGGTGACCATGGTCATGCCGGTGACGAAAACCCCGTCGCAGATCTCGATATGGCCCACCAGCCCGACACCGCCTGCGAGCATGCAATGCTTGCCGATCTTCGCGCTGCCCGAGATGCCGACGCACGCGGCCATGGCCGTGTGGTCGCCGATCTGGACGTTGTGAGCGATCTGAATCTGGTTATCCAGCTTCACGCCATTGCCGATGCGGGTGTCATCCATGGCACCGCGGTCGATGGCGGTGTTCACGCCAATCTCGACATCGTCACCGATGGTTACACCGCCAATCTGCGCGATCTTCTGCCAGACGCCTTTCTCGTTGGCGAAACCAAAACCTTCACCCCCCAGCACCGCACCGGACTGGATGACCACACGCTGCCCGATACGGACGTCGTGATACAACGTGACGCGCGGGGCAAGCCAGCCGCCCTCGCCAATCACGCTGCGAGCGCCGATGAAGCAATGGGCGCCGATGGTCACACCGGCCGCAATCCGTGCTCCACTTTCGATGACCGCATAAGCGCCAACGCTGGCCGCCGGGTCGACGAACGCGTCCGCCGCCACCAGGGCAGTCGGGTGCACACCGACGGCAGCCTTGGGCTTGGGATCGAACAGATGAGAAATACGGGCATAGGCCAGATACGGATCAGGCACCAGCAATGCGTCAGCGGCATACCCTTCAGCATCCGCCGGCTTGAGCAGCACGGCAGCGGCCTGGGTGGTCGCGAGGAATTTTCGGTACTGAGGATTGGCCAGAAAGCTGACCTGATCAGGACCGGCTTCCTGCAAGGTTGCCAGTCCTGTGATTTGCTTGTCCGCCGGGCCACGCAAGGTGGCGCCGAGGAACTCGGCCAATTGGCCGAGTGTAATGGTCGCGGTCATTAACTTACTTCAGCTGGTTCATGCGCTCGATAACCTGGCGAGTGACGTCGTATTGCGGCTTGACGTCAATCACGGCACCGCGCTCGAACACCAGGTCAAAGCCGCCTTTCTTGATGACTTCTTCTACCGCCTGGTCCAGCTTCGGCTTGAGTTGCTTGAGCATGTCGCGGTCAGCAACAGCCTTGGCTTCGTTCAGTTCTTTGGACTGGAACTGGAAGTCACGGGCTTTTTGCTTGAAGTCCAGTTCCAGACGCTCGCGCTCAGGCTGGGCCATCTTGTCGCCACCAGCAACCAGACGATCCTGAATACCTTTGGCGCTGCTTTCCAGCGCTTTCAGCTTGGTCAGCTGAGGACCGAATTTTTTCTCTGCATCCACTGCGTACCGCTTGGCTGCGTCGGATTCGAGCAGGGCCATCTGGTAGTTCAGTACTGCGATTTTCATGTCAGCAAATGCCGGGCCTGCGATCAGAACCGTTGCCAGCAATGCCAATTGGGTCAACTTACGCACGATGTAACTCCTACAGAATCCGTTGTCGTTAGCAGTGATCAGGCCCTTAGAAGGTCTGACCGAGAGAGAATTGGAAGACCTGGGTTTCGGTGCTGTCGTCCGGTTTCTTGACCGGCATCGCCAGGGCAAAACTCAACGGACCCAACGCAGTGACCCATGTCACGCCAACACCGACGGAGCTTGCAAGGCCGGACAGATCGGGGCCGTTGCACTGAACCTTCTGACCATCGGTCGTAGTTTTTTGGGGACCGCAGTTGGTGTTAAAGGTGTTACCCACATCCCAGAAGATCGAGGTACGCAGCGAACGCTGGTCCTTGATGAACGGCAGCGGGAACAGGATCTCGGCACCGCCAGTGATCAGAACGTTACCACCGAACGGCAGCGGATCTTGATCCGGGTCAGCAATGGTTCCTGGCTTACCGCCGTTCTCAGGACTACGACTTGGTGTACTGCGCGGGCCCAGCGTGCTGTCCTTGAAGCCCCGAACCGAGTTGAAGCCACCTGCATAGTAGTTTTCATAGAACGGCAGACCGGACGTCGAACCATAACCGTCGCCATAGCCCAGCTCCGAGTGCAGACGCAGGGTGTAGTTATTGGTGATCGGGTGGAACAACTGGCCGCGATAATCAAGTTTGTAGAAAGACAGGTCGCTGCCCGGAATGGTGGTTTCCAGGGTCAGGCTCTGAGAGCTACCACGGGTCGGCAGGGTACCTTTGTTCAGCGTCGACTCGGACCAGCCCACCGATGCCTTGAAGTTGGTGAAGCTGTCGCCCTCTTTCTCGATGAAGTCGAAGATCTCGTCAACGGTGTACTTACCGGTGCTCAGTTCATCCTTCTGTACCGACAGGCCGAAGTTCAGGCGAGAAGTCTCGCTGATCGGGTAGCCCATGTTTATACCGGCACCCAGGCTGTCAACCGAGTAGCTCGCCACGTCGACGTCGAGGTCGTCGTAGTCGGTCTTGCGATAGAACGCGCTGTAACCAAGGCTCACACCGTCCGGCGTGAAATACGGATCGACGTAGCTGAAGTTGTAGCGGGTCTGGTATTCACTTTTGGTCAAACCAATAGTGACCTTGTTACCCGTACCCAGGAAGTTGTTCTGGCTGATGGAACCACCCAGGATCAGACCGGCGCTCTGCGCAAAGCCGACACTGGCGGTGATCGAACCGGACGCCTGCTCTTCAACGGCGTAGTTCACGTCAACCTGATCGTCGGTGCCAGGCACCGCAGGCGTTTCAACGTTCACTTCCTTGAAGAAGCCCAGACGGTCAAGACGGGTCTTGGACTGGTCGATCAGGTATGTGGAAGCCCAGCCGCCTTCCATCTGGCGCATTTCGCGACGCAGCACTTCGTCCGCTGTCTTGGTGTTGCCACGGAAGTTGATGCGGTTGACGTACGCACGCTTGCCCGGATCGACGACGAAAGTGATATCGACGGTGTGGTCTTCATCGTTCGGCGTCGGCACACCGTTGACGTTGGCGAAGGTGTAACCCTCGTTACCCAGACGGCGGGTGATCAGCTCGGAGGTGGTGGTCATCACCTTGCGGGAGAACACCTGGCCCGGTTTGACCAGCAACAGCGATTTGACCTGATCTTCAGGGACCTTGAGGTCACCGCTCAGCTTGACCGACTTGACGCTGTACTTCTCGCCTTCATGAATGTTGACGGTGATGTACACGCTTTTCTTGTCGGGCGTGATGGATACCTGGGTCGAGGCGATATCCATGTTGATATAGCCGCGGTCGAGGTAGTACGAACGCAGACGTTCCAGGTCGCCGGAGAGTTTCTCACGGGCATACTTGTCGTCGTTCTTGAAGAAGGAAAGCCAGTTGGTGGTTTTCAGTTCGAACAGATCGACCAGATCGTCTTCAGGGAAGACCGAGTTGCCCACCACGTTGATGTGCTGGATGGCGGCAACTGCGCCCTCGTTGATGTTGATCTTCAGACCCACACGGTTACGCGGCTGCGGCACGACTTCGGTGGCGACTTCTGCAGAATAGCGGCCCTGGGCAACGTACTGACGTTGCAGCTCGTTGCGGACGCCTTCCAGCGTAGCGCGCTGGAAGATTTCGCCTTCGGCTAGACCCGACTGCTTCAGACCCTTCATCAGGTCCTCAGTGGTGATCGCTTTGTTGCCTTCGATCTCGATACTCGAGACCGACGGACGCTCCACAACTGTGATGACCAGGACGTTACCGTCGCGGCCCAGCTGGATGTCCTGGAAAAATCCGGTTTTGAACAGCGCGCGAGTTGCGTCGACAAGACGCCCATCATCGGCCTGTTCACCCACGTTCAACGGCAGCGCGCCAAACACGCTGCCGGCGGAAACCCGCTGCAGACCGTTGACCCGGATATCGGAGATAGTGAAGGACTCGGCGTGAACTTCGGCGATCATCAGTACGGCAAGAACCGCAGTTAGCAGCAGACGTTTCATGAAGTCCTTTCTTATTCCAACTGGCAATAAACAAACTGCCGCAAAATGCGGCAGATTCACAATTCGGCGTAGCTTTTACAGTCGTCCCAGATCGTTGACCAGTGCGAGCAACATCACTCCAACCACCAGACTGATACCGATCTGAACCCCCCAGCCCTGCACCTTCTCCGACAGTGGTCGACCACGCGCCCACTCGATCAGATAAAACAGCAAGTGCCCCCCATCCAGCACTGGTATGGGCAGCAAATTGAGAACGCCCAGGCTTATGCTCAGATAAGCGAGGAAATTCAGGAAGTCACCTACGCCTGACTGGGCCGAAGCGCCCGCCACTTTAGCAATGGTTATCGGTCCGCTCAAGTTTTTTACCGAGAGCTCGCCGAACAACATTTTCTTCAGCGAATCGAGGGTCAGCACGCTCATGGTCCAGGTACGCCGCGCGCCTTCT
Organism: Pseudomonas sp. HP_12; assembly: GCF_055283955.1. NCBI lineage: Bacteria > Pseudomonadati > Pseudomonadota > Gammaproteobacteria > Pseudomonadales > Pseudomonadaceae > Pseudomonas > Pseudomonas sp. HP_12. The sequence goes on along the minus strand of NZ_JBTOQG010000034.1, from coordinate 275,250 downwards.
GCGACGGCGGCTACAGGGCCATAGCTAACCTCGCGCAACATCTCTGGCGGCCAATCCACGCCTTTCACGCCGGCACCGAGATACCCGGTCGCCGCAGCGCCCTCACCACGTGTCACTAGGTCGACGGGCACCTCCAGCTGTGCGCCATCACGCTCAACGCGCACCGAAATCCGCGTATCGGGATGGACACGAACCCAGTCAACGACCTTCTGCCATTCGTCGACAGGCTCGTTATTAAGTGCCAGCAGTCGGTCGCCGGTTTTCAGCCCGGCGGTTTGCGCGGGGCCTTTCGGATCGAGCTCTGCCAGCACCGGCGGTAGCGCCGGACGCCACGGTCTAATACCCAGCGAACGAATCGGGTCTGGCTCGGCTGCGCCCTTGAGCCAGTCGTTGAGCACCAGCGAACGCGGGGTTTCCACGTCGGACCCCTGCTCGCGAACCTTCAACGCGATGCTGCCGCTCTCACCCAGGCGACGCACCAGTTGCAGGTTCACACCCGCCCATCCGGTAACGGCCTCGCCATCAACCGAGACGATTTCCTGACCGGAACTGAGCCCGGCCTTCTCTGCAATACTGCCTGGCTCGACACCGCCTACGACGGGCCGAACCTGCTGGCTACCCAGCATGGCGAGTACCCAGAAAAATACAATCGCCAGCAAAAAGTTGGCGACCGGGCCGGCAATCACGATGGCGATGCGCTGATAAACCGACTTGCGGTTAAAGGACTGGTCAGCCAGCTCGGGGGGAACGTCGCCCTCCCGTTCGTCGAGCATTTTCACGTAGCCGCCGAGGGGAATCGCCGCCACGACATACTCGGTGCCCTTCCGATCACGCCAGCGCAGCAGCGGCATGCCGAAGCCCACCGAGAAACGCAGGACCTTGACGCCACAGCGACGCGCCACCCAGAAGTGACCGAACTCGTGAAACGTCACCAGCACGCCCAGCGCAACCAGGGTGCCGACAATCATATATAGCGCGCTCATCGCTGCTCTCCGGGTACCGATCTAGCGGTGCGTTGAAGCCCACATTGCATGCAAATCATTAAAAACACGACTGCCTGAACCGACCACCTAGCGACCATTGCGACCGAGCCACTGCTCGGCCAACGCGCGGGCACGTGCGTCGATCTCGAACACTGTCTCCAGCTCGGACACGGCGACGACAGGCTCAAGGTTCAAAACCTCGTCGATCATACTCGCGATTTCCGGATAGCGAATGCGCTTGTCCAGAAACGCAGCGACCGCGACTTCATTGGCTGCGTTCAGAACCGCAGGCGCACTGTCACCCGCCTCGGCAGCTTGCCGCGCCAGACGCAGGCATGGGAAGCGCACTTCGTCCGGTGCTTCGAAGTCCAGTCGCGCGATGCTGAACAGATCCAGCGGCGCGACGCCCGAGTCGATGCGCTCGGGCCAGGCCAGCGCGTGGGCAATCGGCGTGCGCATGTCGGGATTACCCAACTGCGCCAGCACCGAGCCGTCGACGTAATCGACCATTGAATGGATCACGCTCTGAGGGTGAATCACCACCTCAATCCGCGCAGGCGTCGTGTCGAACAGCCAGCAGGCTTCGATCAGCTCGAGGCCCTTGTTCATCATGCTGGCTGAATCGACGGAAATCTTGCGACCCATGGACCAGTTCGGATGGGCACAGGCCTGATCCGGGGAGACGTGCTCCAGCTCGGCGAGCGGTGTCTGACGGAACGGGCCACCGGATGCCGTCAGCAGAATGCGTCTGACGCCGACCTTCCCGAGGCCGCTTTCGTAATCACGGGGCAGGCACTGGAAGATCGCGTTGTGCTCGCTGTCGAGCGGCAGCAGTACCGTGCCACTGCGGCGAACAGCCTGCATGAACAGGGCGCCGGACATGACCAGCGCTTCCTTGTTGGCCAGCAGGACTTTCTTGCCCGCCTCAACAGCGGCAAGGGTCGGGCGCAAACCGGCGGCACCGACGATGGCGGCGAGCACGGTATCCACCAGAGGATGAGCAGACACTTCGCAGAGCCCGCCCTCCCCCACCAGCACCCGGGTATCGAGACCGGCTGCGCGCAGGTCGTCCTGCAACTGGCGGGCAGCGGCCGTCGTCGGCACCACGGCAAACTGCGGGGTATGGCGAACGCACAACGCCAACAGCTCGGCCAGGCGCGTGTAACCCGTCAGGGCAAACACTTGATAACGCGCCGGATGCCGCGCGATGACGTCGAGCGTGCTCAAACCCACCGAGCCCGTCGCGCCCAGCACGGTAATGAGCTGAGGCGTACTCACATCACGCCCCAGTCTTTGGCGGCCCAGAGCAGCAAGGCGAACACCGGAATGGCGGCAGTCAGGCTGTCGATGCGATCCAGCACACCACCGTGGCCCGGGAGCAGGTTGCTGCTGTCCTTGACCCCCGATTTGCGCTTGAACATGCTCTCGGTGAGATCACCGACGACCGAAATGAGCACGACAATCGCCGCGCACACCAAAGCGAAGATGATTTCGCTCAGCGACCAGCCGCGGTAGACGCCTACCGCCGCCGTGATCAGCAGACACGTCGCCAAACCGCCGTAGAGACCTTCCCAGCTTTTACCCGGGCTGACTTTCGGCGCCAGCTTGCGCTTGCCGAATGCCTTGCCGGAGAAGTAGGCGCCGATATCGGCCCCCCACACCAGAATCATCACCGACAGGATCAGCCAGTTGCCCAGCGGCATCTGCTTGATCAGCACCAGGCCCTGCCAGGCTGGCAGCAATATCAGCAAACCGATCACCAGTTTGCAGAGGGCATTGGACCAATGCTCGCTGGACTCGGGATAGGTGAGCACCAGCCAGGTTGCCACCAGCCACCAGATCAGCGCCGCCACCAGCAACCAGGGCGCGAGGTCGGGTAGCAGGTACAACAGAAACAGCAGCGCAGCGACCACCACGGCGTACAGAACGCGGGCCGATTGGGCTTCGAAGCCGGAAAGGCGGGCCCATTCCCAGGCGCCGAGTACGACGACCGCGCCGATGAACAACGCGAAGCTGCCGCCTGCCAGCAGAAAGAAGCCGCACAGGGCCAGCGGCGCAAGGATCAGCGCAGTGATGATTCGTTGTTTGAGCATTAAGCGCGGGCTCCAGCTTCTACCTGCTCGCTGGTTTTCCCGAAGCGGCGTTGGCGAGAAGCGAAATCGGCCAGCGCAGTGCGCATGGCATCGTGTTTGAAGTCCGGCCAGAACAGGTCGGAGAAATACAGCTCGGCATAGGCCAGCTGCCACAGCAGGAAATTGCTGATGCGGTGCTCGCCGCCCGTGCGGATGCAGAGGTCGGGCAACGGCAGGTCGCCGGTGGCCAGACACGTTTGCAGCAGCTCCGGGGTGATGTCCTCCGGGCGCAGATGGCCGGCCTGAACTTCACGGGCCAGCCGCTGCGCAGCCTGAGCGATATCCCACTGACCGCCGTAGTTGGCGGCGATCTGCAGGACGAAGCGGCTGTTCTCAGCCGTACGCTGCTCGGCTTCACGGATGGCAGCCTGCAGCTCGGGGTGAAACCGCGAACGGTCGCCGATGATGCGCAGGCTGATGCCGTTCTCGTTCAGGCGCTTGGTCTCGCGACGCAGCGCCGTGAAAAACAACTCCATCAGCGCGCCGACTTCTTCCGCCGGGCGCTGCCAGTTCTCGCTGGAAAACGCGAACAAGGTCAGCACCTCGACCTTGGCCTCGGCGCAGACTTCAATCACCGCACGAACAGCGTCGACGCCGGCCTTGTGGCCTGCTACACCGGGCAGCAGGCGCTTCTTGGCCCAGCGGTTGTTCCCATCCATGATGATCGCGACATGACGCGGCACCGATGCCGGCGCAGCCAGCTTTGTCTTATCCATGAAAGCTTCCCGGCCCTTATACGGCCATCAGGTCCGCTTCTTTGGACTTGGTCGCGGCATCGATGTCCGCCTCAGCCTTGTCCGTCAACTTCTGGATGTCGGCAGCGGCGCGGCGCTCTTCGTCTTCGCTGATTTCCTTGTCCTTGACCAGCTTCTTCAGTTCACCCAACGCGTCACGGCGGATGTTACGCACGGCAACGCGAGCGTCTTCGGCGGCGCTGCGAGCCTGCTTGGTGAAGCCCTTGCGGGTCTCTTCCGTCAAGGCAGGCATGGAGATCAACAGCATCTCGCCCAGGTTGGTCGGGTTGAGGTTCAGGCCAGCGCTCTGAATGGCCTTGTCGACCGCAGACAGCATGTTGCGCTCGAACGCCACGACCTGCAGCGTACGGGAGTCCTTCACGGTCACGTTGGCGACGCCGCTCAACGGAGTGTCGGAACCGTAGTACGGCACCATCACGCTGCCGAGAATGCTCGGGTGCGCCTTGCCGGTACGGATCTGGCCGAATGCATGGGCCAGGGACTCAAGGGATTTCTTCATCCGCTCTTGAGCGTCTTTCTTGATTTCGTTGATCATTGTTCGCCTTCCTCGATCAAAGTACCTTCCGCGCCGCCATGCACAATGTTCAGCAGGGCGCCGGGCTTGTTCATATTGAAGACACGCAGTGGCATCTTGTGGTCACGACACAGACAGATGGCTGTCAGATCCATTACACCCAGCTTGCGATCCAGCACTTCGTCATAGGTCAGACGATCGAACTTCTCGGCATGCGGGTCCTTGAATGGATCGGCAGTGTACACACCATCGACCTTGGTTGCTTTCAGCACGACATCAGCGTCGATCTCGATCGCGCGCAGGCACGCTGCCGAATCCGTGGTGAAGAACGGATTGCCGGTACCGGCCGCGAAGATCACGACTTCCTTGGCATTCAGGTGACGCATGGCCTTGCGACGGTCGTAGTGATCGGTCACACCCACCATGGAAATGGCTGACATCACGATGGCCGAGATGTTGGCCCGCTCCAGCGCGTCACGCATGGCGAGCGCATTCATCACGGTGGCCAGCATGCCCATGTGGTCGCCCGTGACCCGGTCCATGCCGGCCGCGCTCAGCGCTGCGCCGCGGAACAGGTTCCCGCCACCGATGACCAGACCGACCTGAACACCGATGCCGACCAGCTGACCGACTTCCAGCGCCATGCGATCCAGCACCTTGGGGTCGATGCCGAACTCTTCCGACCCCATCAGGGCCTCGCCGCTGAGCTTGAGTAGAATGCGTTTATAGCGAGCTTGATAGCCACTGCCCTGCTGAGCCATTGCGAATCTCTCCTGCGGCGTTTGAAAAAAATCGTTCGAGTTGCGGGCCGTTTTCGGCCTGCGCTAACTCTAGGTCACTGCTTCAGGGAAATGCAGCCTCGTAGGCCCAGCCCCCTGCAAAAACAAATTCAGTGCAGCAATAACAATTCCGCGTACCGCTTTGACAAAGAGGCTGCGCGCGTTAGCGGGCAGCCTCTTCGGGGCGACAGTTGGTAAACCGTCTTATTGCTTGCTTGCAGCTACTTGAGCAGCGACTTCTTCAGCGAAGTTGTCGACTGGCTTCTCGATGCCTTCGCCCACTTTGAAGTAGGTGAAGGAAACGATTTCAGCGCCGGCTTTCTTGGCCAGTTCACCGACCTTGATTTCCGGGTTCTTGACGAACGCTTGCTCAACCAGACTCGCTTCAGCCAGGAACTTGCTGATACGACCGCCAACCATCTTCTCGGCGATTTCAGCAGGCTTGCCTTTCAGCTTGTCTTCGTTCAACTGCATGAAGACATTCTTCTCGCGCTCGATCGCTTCTGGCGAAACGTCCGAAGGCAGCAGGAACTCAGGGTTGGTCGCTGCTACGTGCATGGCGATGTCTTTCGCCAGCTCTGCATCGCCGCCCTTGAGGACGACAACCACGCCGATCTTGTTGCCGTGCAGGTACGAACCCAGCACGTCGCCTTCGATGCGCGCCAGACGACGGATGTTGACGTTCTCGCCAACCTTGCCGACCAGCACCAGACGATCAGCTTCCATCGCTTCAACCAGAGGCTCAACGGTGGTCAGCTTGTCAGCGAAGGCTTTCTCGACGCTCTTGGCGACGAATGCCTTGAAGTCATCCTGCAGAGCCAGGAAGTCGGTCTGGGAGTTGACTTCGATCAGGACAGCAGCTTTGCCGTCGTCCTTGATGGAGATGGCGCCTTCAGCAGCAACGTTGCCTGCTTTCTTGGCTGCCTTGATTGCGCCCGAAGCACGCATATCGTCGATGGCTTTTTCGATGTCGCCGCCAGCCTTGGTCAAGGCCTTTTTGCAATCCATCATGCCTTCGCCGGTACGCTCGCGCAGTTCTTTGACCAACGCTGCAGTAATCTCTGCCATTTCAAAATCCTCTTGGATAGGTCTTCAACCATTCCACCCGCAAGACGGGCGTTCAAATTCTTGAAAATCCATGGTGACTGCTGCACATGACAATAAGATCGATGGCAACGTCAGATGGTTTTCGAGGTGGCAAAAAGGGGGCCAAGCCCCCTTTTTGCGTACTGAGTCAACGCCAGGCGTTTGTTACTCAGCCTTCAACAGTTGCCGCTGGAGCTTCTTCAGCGTAAACGTCGGTGCCGCCAGCATTGTTGTTGCGACCACGGATCACAGCGTCAGCCATCGAACCCATGTACAACTGGATGGCGCGGATTGCGTCGTCGTTGCCCGGGATGATGTAGTCAACGCCTTCAGGGCTGCTGTTGGTGTCGACAACGCCGATGACCGGGATACCCAGCTTGTTGGCTTCGGTGATCGCGATGCGCTCGTGATCAACGTCGATAACGAACAGAGCGTCTGGCAGACCGCCCATGTCCTTGATACCACCCAGGCTACGATCCAGCTTTTCCAGATCGCGAGTACGCATCAGCGCCTCTTTCTTGGTCAGCTTGGTGAAAGTGCCGTCTTCTGCCTGGATTTCAAGATCACGCAGACGCTTGATGGAAGCGCGGATGGTCTTGAAGTTGGTCAGCATGCCGCCCAACCAGCGGTGATCGACGTACGGCGAACCGCAACGTGCTGCTTCTTCAGCGACGATCTTGCCAGCGGAACGCTTGGTGCCGACGAACAGGATCTTGTTTTTGCCCTGAGCCAGGCGCTCAACGAAAGTCAGAGCTTCGTTGAACATAGGCAGGGTTTTTTCAAGGTTGATGATGTGGATCTTGTTGCGCGCGCCGAAAATGTATTTACCCATTTTCGGGTTCCAGTAACGGGTCTGGTGACCGAAGTGCACACCGGCCTTCAGCATATCGCGCATGTTGACTTGGGACATGATAGTTCCTTGATAAGTCGGGTTAGGCCTCCACGTATCCCAATGACCAACCAGCGGCTTGAGCCGAAGGCACCCAGGTCATCGTGTCGACACGTGTGTGGGTTAGAGCTTTCGGGGCAGACCCCGTAAAGCGGCGCATTTTATATCACAAAATACTGGATAACGGAACTCGAAATAAGAGCCTGTTTTTCCGACGCTTTTGTCCTCCTCGCGTTAACGGTCAGGCACCCTGCCCGCCACGATCGGGGACGGGATGATAACCCGCCTGACGACGGTCTGGTAGAATCGCGTTTTTTCCGTATCAAGCCGTGGCCCCGCCGCGCCGAGAGAGCCTGTTTAATGACCGTGACACTGAAAACCCCCGAAGACATCGAAAAGATGCGCATTGCCGGCCGCCTGGCTGCGGACGTGCTGGAAATGATCGGCGACTATGTAAAGCCTGGTGTGACCACCGAAGAACTGGACCGCATCTGCCACGATTACATCGTCAACGAGCAGAAGGCCATTCCGGCGCCGCTGAATTACAAGGGTTTCCCTAAATCCATCTGCACCTCGATCAACCACGTGGTCTGCCATGGCATCCCGAACGAGAAGCCGCTGAAGAATGGTGACGTGCTGAACATCGACGTGACCGTCATCAAGGACGGCTACCACGGCGACACCAGCAAGATGTTCCACGTAGGCCAGGTGCCTGAATGGGCCGAGCGTCTGTCCCGCGTCACCCAGGAGTGCCTTTATAAAGGCATCGAAGTGGTCAAGCCCGGCGCGCATTTGGGCGATATCGGCGAAGTGATCCAGAAGCATGCCGAGAAGAACGGCTTCTCGGTCGTCCGCGAATACTGCGGCCACGGCATCGGCAAGGTCTTCCATGAAGAGCCACAAGTGCTGCACTACGGCAAGGCCGGGGACGGTGTGGAGCTGAAAGAAGGCATGACCTTCACCATCGAGCCGATGATCAACCAGGGCAAGGCCGACACGCGTCTGCTGGGCGACGGCTGGACAGCCATCACCAAGGATCGCAAGCTGTCGGCGCAGTGGGAGCACACCATTCTGGTGACCGCGACCGGTTATGAAATCTTCACCCTGCGCAGCGATGACACCGTCGCCCGCACGTCGGCCTGATCGCGAAGTCATTCGCGATCAAAGCCGGTACAGCCAGCACGGTCGGTTAGCACGGTCGGTATAGATAGAAGGAAAGCAGTTCGATGCCGCAGGTGGACCCAGATTTGTTCGATCGCGGCCAGTTTCAGGCCGAGCTGGCACTGAAGGCCAGCCCCATACCCGCCTTCAAGAAAGCCATCCGTCAGGCGCGCGAAGTGCTGGACGGACGCTTCAAGTCCGGCCGGGAAATTCGTCGGCTGATCGAAGACCGTGCCTGGTTTGTCGATAACATCCTGCAGCAGGCCTGGGATCAGTTCGACTGGAGCGAAGACGCCGACATCGCCTTGCTGGCGGTCGGCGGCTACGGTCGCGGCGAACTGCACCCCTACTCCGACATCGATCTGCTGATCCTGCTGGACAGTGCCGACCATGAAGTATTCCGCGATTCCATCGAGCGCTTTCTGACGCTGCTGTGGGACATCGGCCTGGAAGTCGGTCAGAGCGTACGCTCGGTGGACGAATGCGCCACCGAAGCCCGCGCCGATCTGACCGTCATCACGAATCTGATGGAAAGCCGCACGATTGCCGGTCCCGAGCGACTGCGTCAGCGCATGCTCGCCGTCACCAGCACCCGCGAAATGTGGCCGAGCAAAGAGTTCTTCCTGGCCAAACGCGCCGAGCAGAAGAACCGCCATCACAAGTATTTCGACACCGAATATAACCTCGAACCCAACGTCAAAGGCTCGCCCGGCGGCCTGCGGGATATCCAGACCATTCTCTGGGTTGCCCGTCGCCAGTACGGCACGCTGAATCTGCACGCACTCGCCGACGAGGGCTTCCTGCTGGAGAGCGAAAACGCGCTGCTGGCGTCCTCCCAGGAATTTCTCTGGAAGGTCCGTTACGCGCTGCACATGCTCGCCGGTCGTTCCGAAGACCGTCTGCTGTTTGATTACCAGACCAGTATCGCGCGCCTGCTGGGCTACGAAGACAGCGACGCCAAGCTGGCCATTGAACGCTTCATGCAGAAGTACTACCGGGTGGTCATGAGCATCGCGCAGCTCAGCGACCTGATCATTCAGCACTTCGAAGAAGTCATCCTGGCGGACGACGAAGGCACGGTCACCGAGACCATCAACTCGCGCTTCCAGCTGCATGACGGTTACATCGAAGCGACCCATCCGAACGTTTTCAAGCGTACGCCCTTCGCGATGATCGAGATCTTCGTGCTGATGGCGCAGCGCCCGGAAATAAAAGGCGTGCGGGCCGACACCATCCGGCTGCTGCGGGAACACCGCTACCTGATCAACGACGATTTCCGCAACGATATCCGCAACACCAGCCTCTTCATCGAGCTGTTCAAATGCGAGATAGGCATCCATCGCAACCTGCGGCGGATGAACCGTTACGGCATTCTCGGCCTGTACCTGCCGGAGTTCGGCCATATCGTCGGGCAGATGCAGCACGACCTGTTCCACATCTACACGGTCGATGCCCACACGCTGAACCTGATCAAGCACCTGCGTAAGCTGCAATACACGCAGGTGTCAGAGAAATTCCCGCTGGCCAGCAAGCTTATGGCCAAGCTGCCCAAGCCCGAGCTTATTTACCTGGCCGGGCTTTACCACGACATCGGCAAGGGCCGCGGCGGCGATCACTCGGAACTGGGCGCGGTGGATGCCGAAGCGTTTGGCATTCGTCATCACCAGCCCAATTGGGACACCCAGCTGATCGTCTGGCTGGTGCAGAACCATCTGGTGATGTCGACCACCGCCCAGCGCAAGGACTTGTCCGACCCGCAGGTGATTCACGACTTCGCCCAGTTCGTCGGCGATGAAGTGCACCTGGACTACCTCTATGTGCTGACCATCGCCGACATCAACGCGACCAATCCGACGCTGTGGAACTCGTGGCGGGCCAGCCTGCTGCGCCAGCTGTACACCGAGACCAAGCGCGCGCTCAAGCGTGGGCTGGAGAACCCGGTCGACCGCGAGGAGCAGATCCGTCGCACGCAAAGCGCCGCCCTGGATATTCTGGTGCGCAGCGGCACTGATCCCGACGACGTCGAGCAACTGTGGTCGCAACTGGGTGATGACTATTTCCTGCGTCACACCGCCGGCGACGTGGCCTGGCACAGCGACGCGATTTTGCAGCAGCCAGCCGATGGCGGCCCGTTGGTGCTGATCAAGGAAACCACCCAGCGCGAGTTCGAAGGCGGCACGCAGATCTTCATCTATGCGCCCGACCAGCACGACTTCTTCGCCGTGACCGTGGCGGCCATGGACCAGCTGAACCTGAACATTCACGATGCCCGGGTCATCACGTCCACCAGCCAGTTCACTCTCGACACCTACATCGTGCTCGACAGCGAAGGCGGTTCGATCGGTGACAATCCGGAGCGCATCAAGGCCATTCGCGAGGGCCTGACCGAGGCGCTGCGCAACCCCGACGATTACCCGACCATCATCAAGCGCCGGGTACCGCGTCAGCTCAAGCACTTTGCCTTCGCGCCCGTGGTGACGATTTCCAACGACGCACAACGGCCGGTCACGGTGCTGGAACTCAGTGCGCCGGATCGACCTGGACTGCTGGCGCGACTGGGCAAGATCTTCCTGGAGTTCGATCTGTCGTTGCAGAACGCCAAGATCGCCACGTTGGGCGAGCGCGTGGAAGACGTGTTCTTCCTGACCGATGAAAACCACCAGCCGCTGTCCGACCCCCAGCTGTGCCGGCGCCTGCAGGATGAAATCGTTGAGCAGCTCAGCGTCAATCCCGAGCCCGGCAGCGAGTTGCGCATCAGCATTTGAACCCGCCAGGACGGCACGACTTAACGACTTGATTCAACGGCGCCCTGCCACATCGTGAACACGAATGCGGGCGCACAGCCTTGAGAACGATTCGACATGAATAACGCCCTGCAGCAGCTTCAGCCCTACCCTTTCGAGAAACTTCGCGCGTTGCTCGGTGCCGTTACGCCGAATCCGGACAAACGTCCGATCGCCCTGTCGATCGGCGAACCCAAGCACAAATCGCCGGAGTTCGTCGCCAAGGCGCTGGCCGACAACCTCGATCAGATGGCGGTCTACCCGACCACGGCCGGAATTCCTGCGTTGCGTGAAGCCATCGCTCACTGGTGCGAGCGCCGTTTCAGCGTGCCTGCCGGCTGGCTGGATGCCACCAAACACGTGCTGCCCGTCAACGGCACCCGTGAGGCGCTGTTCGCGTTTACCCAGACGGTCGTCAACCGCGCTGACAACGGTCTGGTGGTCAGCCCCAACCCGTTCTACCAAATCTATGAAGGCGCGGCGTTTCTGGCCGGCGCCACCCCGCACTATCTGCCGTGCCTGGCCGAGCACGGTTTCAACCCGGATTTCGACGCGGTCAGCGCTGATGTCTGGGACCGCTGCCAGATTCTGTTCCTGTGCTCGCCGGGCAACCCGACCGGTGCGCTGATCCCGGTGGAAACCTTGAAGAAGCTCATCGCCCTGGCCGACAAGCACGATTTCGTGATTGCCGCGGACGAGTGCTACAGCGAGTTGTATTTCGACGAAGCGACCCCGCCGCCCGGCCTGCTCAGCGCCTGCGCCGAACTGGGTCGCCAGGATTTCAAACGCTGCGTGGTCTTTCACAGCCTGTCAAAGCGCTCGAACCTGCCGGGCCTACGCTCGGGTTTCGTCGCCGGCGATGCCGAGATTCTCAAGGCGTTTCTGCTCTACCGCACATACCACGGCTGCGCGATGCCGGTGCAGACGCAACTGGCAAGCATCGCGGCCTGGAGCGATGAAGAACACGTGCGCGCCAACCGCACGCTGTACCGGGAAAAGTTTGACGCCGTGCTGGAAATCCTTAGCCCGGTCATGGACGTGCAACACCCGGACGGGGGTTTCTATCTGTGGCCCAGCGTCGGGACTGATGACGCGGCGTTCTGCCGGGATCTGTTCGTCACCCAGCACGTGACGGTGGTGCCAGGCTCCTACCTGTCCCGCGAGGTCGATGGCTTCAACCCCGGCGCGGGCCGGGTGCGCATGGCACTGGTTGCACCGCTGGCCGAGTGCATCGAAGCCGCGCAGCGCATCCGGGATTTCGTGACGAGCCGGTGATACCTGGCGCACTGAGGCCAGCCTGCAGCTTCAGTGCGCCAGACCCAGATTGGCTTCATTCAAATCGAGTTCTGCCAGCACCAGGCGCAGCACGTCGTCGCCGATCTGGTGATGGCGGTGCAGGTCGTACAGCTTCAGGCGCTGAGCACGCAGGGCGTTAAGGCGCATGCGTTTCTCCAGTTGATCCATCTGGAAAGCCAGGGCCTGAGCCTCGGCGGTGTCATTGAAGATATCCAGACGCTGGCGGTATTCGGACATGATCCGCGCCTTCACTTCCATGGCGAGGACCGCTTGCGCGGCGTCGGGCGAATCCGTCGCTGCCGGGATCGCCTCGTTCTCCAGTGTCTGAATCGCCGCCTGAGCCGTCCGCTTCCAGGCGTCTCGCACTTCGCGCTTCATGCGCATGTCCGGTTCACTGACCTGCCCACGCAGGAGCACCGGCAAGCCAATGCTCGCCGACACCAGCGACAGCAGAATCACCCCGGCGGCAATGAAAATCAGCAAGTCCCGCTCGGGAAAGTCGACGCCGGCGCTGATCAGCATCGGCACCGACAACGTACCCGCGAGCGTGACAGCACCGCGCACCCCGCCCACGGTCAGCAGCAATGACGACCGGGTCGACAGATCCAGGGTGCCGTCGCCCCTGCCGCGCCAGCGCCGAATCTGGATCATCAGCCGCCAGACGCTTTGCACCCAGATGAAACGCAGCGCCGCCAGCACGACGAAGATCACCAGCACATCAAGGCACCGCCACAACAGGGTCGGCCACAGGGTGGCTTCGTGGTGGGTAACGGCGGTGATGATGTCCGGCAATTGCAGGCCCAGCAGCAGGAAGATCAGGCCGTTGAACGCAAACTCCAAGAGGGTCCACACGCTGCGATTCAGCAATCGGGTGGTGGTCTGGCGGGGCAGCAGATCGACCCAACTTTGCATCATCCCCGCCGCCACCGCCGAGAGAATTCCGGACAGCTCAAGGCGCTCGGCCAGCACGTAAGCGGCGAACGGCAGCAGCAACATGAAGACGACGTGGGTTGCTGGATCATCCCAGCCCCGGGTGATCATCCAGCTGCGCAGGCGACCCACCACCCAACTCAGCGCAACGCCCACGGCCAGACCACCGCAGGCGACCAGCACGAAATTCAGGCTGGCATCGGTCAGGGAAAACACCCCGGTGATGGCGGCTGCCAGCGCGAACTTGAAAGTGACCAGGCCGGTCGCGTCATTCATCAATGCTTCGCCCTGGAGCATGCGCATGATCGGCGCGGGCAGCCGATCCTGGGCGATGGCCGAGACCGCCACGGCATCCGTCGGCGACAGCACGGCCGCCAGCGCAAACGCGACGGGCAAGGGAATTGAAGGCAGCAGCCAGTGGATGAAGTATCCGGCGCCGATCACCGTAAAAATCACCAGCCCGACCGCGAGGGTCAGGATCGCGCCGCGGTAGCGCCAGAGGTCGCGCTTGGGCATCCGCCAGCCATCGGAAAACAGCAGCGGCGGCAGGAACAGAAACAGGAACAGCTCAGGGTCGAGCGCCACGTGCAGGCCCAGGGTCGGCCAGGCCAGCAAGGCGCCCGCAGCGATCTGCACCAGCGGCAACGGCAGCGGAATCAACCGGGCCAGCAATCGCGAGACACCTACCAGCGTCAACAAGATAAGGACGGTATAGGCTGTTTGCATTGCGTGTTTCCCCAAGCGTTGACTCATGACTGACATCGGCAACAGACCCGATGCGTCCGGCAAAGTGCCCATCTTGGCGGCTGCGATGGTCATGGGGGTTTGAGATATCAGCGCTGGCAGGTCGTCGTCGCCAGCGTTCATCGCCCGTAAACCTGCCTCAAATGGACAAAGCGTCGGCCCGCCGCGCTTACCCGGCGTGTACGTGGCATAATCCTCCACCGTTTTTTTCAACCGTCCCGAAAGGAGCAGGCCCATGGCCAAGGAAACCCGCACGTTGCACCTGTTTGGGATCAAGGCGTGCGACACGATGAAGAAGGCGCGCACCTGGCTCGATGAAAAATCGGTGAATTACGATTTCCACGACTACAAGACCCAAGGCATCGATCGCGACCACCTGACCCGTTGGTGCAATGAGCATGGCTGGCAGACGGTACTCAACCGCGCCGGCACGACCTTTCGCAAACTGGACGAGGCGCAGAAAGCCGACCTCGATCAGGAAAAGGCCATTGAGCTGATGCTCGCTCAGCCCTCGATGATCAAGCGCCCGGTGCTGGATCTTGGCGACAAAACCCTGATTGGCTTCAAACCCGAACTGTACGCTGCGGCTATCGCCTGATTGAGATAGCCCTAAATAACGAGGTATCTGCATGTCCACTTCTCTGTTCAGCCTGGCCTTTGGCGTTGGCACACAAAACCGTCAAGGCACCTGGCTGGAAGTTTTCTACGCCCTGCCGCTGCTCAACCCGTCGGCTGAAATCGTCGCCGCCATCGCGCCGATCCTGGGCTACACCGGTGGCAATCAGGCCATCGCATTCAACACCGATCTGTCCTCGCGTCTGGCCAATGCCCTCAAAGGCATCGACGACGCCCAGGCCGCGCTGCTGACCCGACTCGCCGAGAGCCACAACCCTCTGGTTGCCACGCTGCTGGCCGAAGACACCGCCCTGACCTCTACCCCCGAGGCGTACCTCAAGCTGCATCTGCTCTCCCATCGACTGGTCAAGCCCCACGGTTTGAGCCTGGCCGGCGTGTTCCCGCTGCTGCCGAACGTCGCGTGGACCAGCCAGGGCGCCATCGACCTGGGCGAACTGGCCGAGCGTCAGCTGGAAGCCCGCCTGAAAGGCCATTTTCTAGAGGTCTTCTCGGTGGACAAATTCCCGAAAATGACTGACTACGTCGTGCCGGCCGGTGTGCGCATCGCTGACACCGCGCGCGTGCGTCTGGGCGCCTACATTGGCGAAGGCACCACCGTGATGCACGAAGGTTTCGTCAACTTCAACGGCGGCACCGAAGGCCCGGGCATGATCGAAGGTCGCGTGTCGGCTGGCGTGTTCGTCGGCAAGGGTTCGGACCTGGGCGGCGGTTGCTCGACCATGGGCACGCTGTCGGGCGGCGGCAACATGGTGATCAAGGTCGGCGAAGGCTGCCTGATCGGCGCAAACGCCGGCATCGGCATTCCGTTGGGCGATCGCAACACCGTTGAAGCCGGTCTGTACGTTACCGCCGGCACCAAAGTGGCGCTGCTGGACGACAAGAACGAGCTGGTCAAGGTCGTCAAGGCCCGTGAGCTGGCCGGTCAACCGGACCTGCTGTTCCGTCGCAACTCGCAGACCGGCGCCGTGGAATGCAAATCCCACAAGTCGGCCATCGAGCTGAACGAAGCGCTGCACGCTCACAACTGATCGATGCTGCGTGCGGGTTCGGTGTCCCTCGGGGCACCGACCCCGCCTCAACGAGCGTGACTGATATGCCCCTCATTTCTCCCTGGCGCGCTGACTTTCCGGCCATCGACGCCCTGCAACGGCAAGGCCAGACCTACCTGGACAGCGCCGCCACCGCACAAAAGCCCCACACCCTGATCGACGCCACGGTGCATTACTACGCCAACGGCGCAGCGAATGTGCATCGCGCCCAGCACCTGCCGGGCGCCATGGCGACCCAGGGCTTCGAGGACACGCGACGCAAGGCCGGCGAATGGCTGAATGCCGGAGCGTCCGGGCAGATCGTTTTCACCCACGGCGCCACGTCCGCGTTCAACTTGCTCGCTTACGGCCTGGAGCACGTGTTTCAGGCCGGCGACGAGATTGTCATCAGCGCCCTGGAGCATCACGCCAATCTGTTGCCCTGGCAGCAACTGGCCCTGCGTCGCGACCTGAAGCTGGTGGTGCTGCCCGTCACCGAGGCCGGCGTGATTGATGTAGAGGCCGCCGCCGGGCTGATCACTTCACGCACCCGTTTGCTGGCGGTCAGTCAGTTGTCCAACGTGCTCGGCACCTGGCAGCCGGTTCGGCAACTGGTCGCGCTGGCCCAGGCCCAGGGCGCGCTGACGGTGATTGATGGCGCCCAGGGTGTCGTCCATGGCCGACACGATGTGCAGGACATCGGCTGCGACTTCTATGTGTTTTCCAGCCACAAGCTCTATGGCCCGGATGGCGTGGGCGTGCTGTTCGGGCGACATGACGCATTGGCGCGGTTGCAGCACTGGCAGTTCGGCGGCGAGATGGTCCTGCAGACCGGCTATCAGACGGCAACCTTTCGCCCTGCGCCGCTGGGCTTCGAAGCGGGCACGCCGCCCATCAGCGCGGTGATCGGTCTCGGCGCGACGCTGGATTACCTCAACGGCCTCAATCAGTCCGCCGTCGCCGAATACGAAGCGTGCCTGCATGAGCGGTTGCGCGCCGGGTTGATGCTGCGCGACGGTGTGCAGGTGCTGGGTGACCCCCATGTGGCGCTGGTGAGTTTCGTGGTCGAGGGCGTGCACAACGCCGATCTTGCGCACCTGCTGACCGAGCAAGGCGTCGCGGTTCGCGCCGGTCACCACTGCGCCATTCCGTTGATCAGTGGCTTGGGCCTCTCAGGCGCGATTCGGGTGTCGCTGGGGCTGTACAACGATTCCGGGGACCTGGAGCGATTTTTCACCGCACTGGATCAAGCGCTGGAGTTGTTGCGATGAGCCTGCCGACCGATGCCCGCACGGCGCTGGAAACCTTCAACGAGTCACTGAGCTGGGAGCAGCGCGCACGATTGCTGATGCAATGGGGAGACCGTCTGCCACCCATGAGCGACGATGAAAAGACCGACGAGCATTTGGTAGACGGCTGCGAGAGCAAGGTCTGGCTGGTGGGCGACGTGATCGACGGCCACTGGCAGTTCCGCGCCGCCAGTGACGCGCGCTTGATTCGGGGTCTGGTGGCGTTGTTGCTGGCCCGGGTCAACGGCCTGTCGTTACAAGAACTGCAGCAGGTGGGTCTGGTGGAGTGGTTCACGCAGCTGGGCTTGAGCCGTCAGCTGTCGGCATCCCGCAGCAACGGGCTGAATGCGGTGCTTCAGAAGATGCGGCAGCTCGCGAGGTAGAAATTCCCCGTCGTCCAGGCGCCGCGCTGTTGCCCAGCAAACATGAGACCTGGGGGAGCGAGCTTGCTCGCGAAAGAATCGTTCAACTGCTGGATATATAGCGGATGTACCGGCCTCTTCGCGAGCAAGCTCGATCCCACAAGAGGTCCCGAGCAACACTTTAGAATCTTCGGCGTACACAAAATCTGTGGGAGTGAGCTTGCTCACGAAAGGATCGTTCAACCGCTGGATATTTAGCGGATGTACCGGCCTCTTCGCGAGCAAGCTCGCTCCCACATGGGGTCCCGGGCAACACTTTGGAATCTTCGGCATACACAAAACCTGTGGGAGTGAGCTTGCTCACGAAAGGATCGTTCAACCGCTGGATATTTAGTGGATGTACCGGCATCTTCGCGAGCAACCTCGCTCCCACAGGTCGTTCATTTGCAGGACTATCGGCGGCGGTTCACAAAGAAGGCGTCAGCAAGATTGCTCCCACGCCTCGACCTTCAGGCCGCCGGCTGCGCCTTGGCTCGCTCCGACGGCCGTCGCACGCCGGCGACGATTTTGTCCACGGCCTTGGTCGCGGCGACCATCCCGAACGTGGCCGTGACCATCATCACCGCGCCGAAACCACCCGCACAGTCCAGCTTCACGCCGTCGCCGACGAAGCTTTTCTGCAGGCAAATGCTGCCGTCCGGCTTGGGGTAGCGCAGTTGCTCGGTGGAGAACACGCACGGCACGCTGTAATGGCGAGTGACCGTGCGGGAAAAGCCGTAGTCCCGGCGCAGGGTCGAGCGCACCTTCGACGCCAACGGGTCGTTGAACGTGCGGTTGAGGTCGCAGACCTGAATCAGGGTCGGGTCGATCTGCCCGCCTGCGCCGCCGGTGGTGATGATCTGGATCTTGCGCCGTTTGCACCAGGCGATCAGCGCGGCCTTGGCATTGACGCTGTCGATGCAATCGAGCACGCAGTCGATGTCCGGTGTGATGTATTCGGCCATGGTGTCGCGGGTGACGAAGTCGGCGACGGCATGAACGACGCAATCGGGATTGATCTCACGCAGGCGTTCAGCCATGACCTCGACCTTGGCGCGGCCAACGGTGCTGCTCAGGGCGTGCAACTGGCGGTTGCTGTTACTGACGCAGACGTCGTCCAGATCAAACAGGGAAATCTCGCCCACGCCACAGCGCGCCATGGCTTCCGCCGCCCAGGAACCTACGCCGCCGATGCCGACCACCGCCACATGGGCCGCGCGCAGGCGTTCCAGGCCCTCGATGCCGTACAGACGGGCAACGCCAGCGAAACGCGGATCTTCTGTGCTCATGACCAATACCCCAAAAAACCGGCGCGCATTATAGGCCCTGGCGGCGATTCGCAAAGCGCTGAGTGGCAGTCGTTTGGTCTGAAAGTCGCCCCTTTCCCCACAAGCCACCCACGAACACGCAAAGCCCTACAGGCATGGCCGAACAGAACTTCAACACGTGTCGGTTGCCAAAGTTCTGGCCCGCTGTACCCTGTCACTCCTCCCCGTTCCCCTCTTGGAACCTGAAGCATCTATGTCATCGCGTAAATTTGGACTCAACCTCTTTGTCGTCGTGGCGATTGCTGCGCTGTTTACCGGCTTCTGGGCGCTGATCAACCGCCCCGTCACCGCGCCCAACTGGCCGGAGCAGATCTCCGGCTTTTCCTATTCGCCTTTCCGGCTGGGCCAGAATCCACAAAAAGATCTCTACCCGTCCGACGAAGAAATGCGTCAGGACCTGGAGTTGATGAGCAAGCAAACGGACAACATCCGTATCTACTCGGTGGACGGCACGCTCAAGGACATCCCCAAGCTGGCCGAGGAATTCGGCCTGCGGGTGACCCTCGGCATCTGGATCAGCCCGGACCTGGAGCGCAACGAGCGCGAGATCACCACGGCGATCGAACTGGCGAATACAACGCGCAGTGTGGTGCGCGTGGTGCTCGGCAACGAAGCGCTGTACCGCGAAGAGATCAAACCCAAAGACCTGATGGCCGCCCTCGACCGCGTGCGCGCCGCAGTCAAAGTCCCGGTGACCACGTCCGAGCAGTGGCATATCTGGGAGAAGTACCCGGAACTGGCCAAGCACGTTGACCTGATCGCCGCGCACATCCTGCCGTACTGGGAATACATCCCGATGGATAAAGCCGGGCAGTACGTGCTCGACCGCGCCCGAGAACTGAAACGCATGTTCCCGAAAAAACCGCTGCTGCTCTCTGAGGTCGGCTGGCCGAGCAATGGCCACATGCGCGGCGGTGCGGACGCCACCCAGGCGGATCAGGCGGTTTACCTGCGCACGCTGGTCAACAAGCTCAACCGTCAGGGCTTCAACTACTTCGTGATCGAGGCCTTCGATCAGCCGTGGAAAGCCAGCGACGAAGGATCGGTTGGTGCCTATTGGGGCGTGTACAACGCCGCCCGCCAGCAGAAATTCAATTTCGAAGGCCCGGTAGTCGCGATCCCGCAATGGCGCGTGCTGGCAATCGGCTCGGCAGTGTTGGCGATGCTGGCCCTCGCCTTGCTGCTGATTGACGGCTCGGCGCTGCGTCAGCGTGGCCGCACATTCCTGACCTTTATCGCCTTCCTGTGCGGTTCGGTTCTGGTCTGGATCGGCTACGACTACAGCCAGCAATACAGCACCTGGTTCAGTCTGCTCGTAGGATTTTTACTGGCGCTGGGCGCGTTCGGCGTGTTCATCGTGCTGCTGACGGAGGCCCACGAACTGGCCGAAGCGGTGTGGACGCACAAGCGTCGTCGCGAATTCCTGCCCGTTGAAGGGGATTCGGCCTACAGACCGAAAGTGTCAATTCACGTGCCCTGCTACAACGAGCCGCCGGAGATGGTCAAACAGACCCTCAACGCGCTGGCCGAGCTGGATTACCCGGATTTCGAAGTGTTGCTGATTGACAACAACACCAAGGACCCCGCCGTGTGGGAGCCGGTCAAGGCCCACTGCGAAATGCTCGGCCCGCGCTTCAAGTTTTTCCACGTCGCCCCCCTGGCCGGTTTCAAGGGCGGCGCCCTGAACTACCTCATCCCGCATACTGCGCCGGACGCCGAAGTGATTGCCGTCATCGACTCGGATTACTGCGTCGACCGCAACTGGCTCAAGCACATGGTTCCGCACTTCGCCGATCCGAAAATCGCCGTGGTGCAGTCGCCGCAGGACTACCGCGATCAGCACGAAAGTGCGTTCAAGAAGCTCTGCTACTCGGAATACAAAGGCTTCTTCTACATCGGCATGGTCACCCGCAATGACCGCGATGCGATCATCCAGCACGGCACCATGACCATGACCCGTCGATCGGTCCTGGAAGAACTGGGCTGGGCGGACTGGTGCATCTGTGAAGACGCCGAGCTGGGCCTGCGCGTGTTCGAAAAAGGCTATTCGGCCGCGTACGCCCACAACAGCTTCGGCAAGGGCTTGATGCCCGACACCTTCATCGACTTCAAGAAGCAGCGTTTCCGCTGGGCCTATGGCGCGATTCAGATCATCAAGCGTCACGCCGCCAGCCTGCTGCGTGGCAAGGACACCGAGCTGACCCGCGGCCAGCGTTATCACTTCCTCGCGGGCTGGCTGCCGTGGGTGGCCGACGGCATGAATATCTTCTTTACGGTCGGCGCACTGCTCTGGTCGTCGGCGATGATCATCGTGCCCAACCGTGTTGACCCGCCGCTGCTTATTTTCGCGATTCCGCCGCTGGCGCTGTTCTTCTTCAAGGTCGGCAAGATCATCTTTCTGTACCGTCGCGCCGTGGGCGTGAACCTCACGGACGCGTTCTATGCGGCGCTTGCGGGACTGGCGTTATCCCACACCATCGCCAAAGCGGTGCTGTACGGGTTCTTCACCACCAGCATCCCGTTCTTCCGCACCCCGAAAAACGCCGAGAGCCATGGCTTGCTGGTGGCGATTTCCGAGGCCCGCGAAGAGCTGTTCATCATGTTGATGCTGTGGGGCGCCGCGCTGGGCATCTGTCTGGTGCAGGGTCTGCCGAGCAACGACATGCGCTTCTGGGTCATCATGCTGCTGGTGCAATCGCTGCCGTATCTGGCGGCGCTGATCATGGCGTTTCTGTCTTCACTGCCGAAACCAAAACCGGCAGACGAACCCGCCACCGCCTGAAACAATGGGGCGCTGTACTAAACGGCGGCCTTCGGGTCGCCGTTTTGCTTTAAGCTATTCGCCGGTTTATGCCTTGCCTTCACTCAATACTTCGGACCTTTCATGACAGCCCCAGCCGACCTCTCGCCCACGCTGCAACTCGCCTGCGACCTGATCCGTCGCCCATCCGTCACGCCACTGGACGCCGACTGCCAGGCCGTGATGATGAAACGCCTGAGCGATGCCGGTTTTGTCCTGGAGCCGATGCGCATTCAGGATGTGGATAACTTCTGGGCCACCCACGGCAGTCAGGACGGTCCGGTGTTGTGCTTCGCCGGTCACACCGATGTGGTGCCGACCGGCCCGGTTCAGGCCTGGCAGAATGATCCGTTCAGCGCGCTGATCGACGAAGACGGCATGCTCTGCGGCCGTGGCGCGGCGGACATGAAAGGCAGCCTGGCGTCGATGATTGTCGCCACCGAGCGTTTCGTCGCCGATCACCCGAACCACAAGGGCAAAGTGGCCTACCTGATCACCAGCGATGAAGAAGGCCCGGCGCACCACGGCACCAAAGCGGTGGTCGAGCGTCTGGCGGCGCGCAAGGAACGTCTCGACTGGTGCATCGTTGGCGAACCGTCGAGCACAACGCTGGTAGGCGATGTGGTCAAGAACGGCCGTCGCGGCTCACTGGGCGCAACCCTCACCGTCAAAGGCATTCAGGGCCACGTCGCCTACCCGCATCTGGCGAAAAACCCTATTCATCTGGCAGCGCCTGCGCTGGCTGAGCTGGCCGCCGAGCACTGGGACAACGGCAATGATTTCTTCCCGCCGACCAGCTTCCAGATTTCCAACCTGAATTCCGGCACCGGCGCCACCAACGTGATCCCGGGGGATCTGGTGGCGGTGTTCAATTTCCGCTTCTCCACCGAATCCACCGTCGAAGGCCTCAAGCAACGCGTCGCCGCGATTCTCGACAAGCACGATCTGGACTGGCACGTGGAATGGGCACTGTCCGGCCTGCCTTTCCTCACCGAACCGGGCGCATTGCTGGACGCGGTGTCGGCGAGCATCAAAAACGTCACTGGCCGCGACACACGTGCGTCGACCAGTGGCGGTACGTCGGACGGTCGCTTCATCGCCACCCTCGGCACCCAAGTGGTCGAACTGGGGCCGGTCAATGCGACGATCCATCAGGTCAACGAACGCATTCTCGCCAGCGATCTCGACGTGCTGACCGAGATCTACTACCAGACCCTGGTCAAGTTGCTCGCCTGATGCTGACCTGCCCGATCTGCTCCGCCCCGCTCGACTCAGCGGATAACGGCGTCGTGTGCCCGGCCGGGCACCGCTTCGACCGCGCCCGTCAGGGGTATCTGAATCTGCTGCCCGTGCAGCACAAGAACAGCCGCGACCCTGGCGACAATCAGGCCATGGTCGAGGCGCGCCGCGACTTCCTCAACGCCGGGCATTACGCGCCAGTTGCCAAGCGTCTCGCCGAATTGGCTGCCGAGCGTGCCCCCGCGCACTGGCTCGACATCGGGTGCGGCGAGGGCTATTACACCGCCCAGATTGCCCAGGGTCTGCCCGACGCAGACGGCTACGCGCTGGACATCTCCCGCGAAGCGGTGAAGCGCGCCTGCAAACGTGACCCGAACATCACGTGGTTGATTGCCAGCATGGCGCGCGTGCCACTGCCGGAGGCGAGCATGCAGTTCATCGCCAGCGTGTTCAGCCCGCTGGACTGGGCCGAGGCCAAGCGCCTGCTGTCGCCGGGCGGCGGCCTGATGCGTGTAGGACCGACCAACGATCACCTGATGGAATTGCGTCAGCGCCTGTACGACGAAGTCCGCGATTACAGCGATGACAAGCACCTGGCGCTGGTGCCGGAAGGGATGAGCCTGCAGCACAGTGAAACGTTGCGTTTCACACTGACACTGGTGGACGGCCAGGCCCGTGCCAATCTGCTGGCCATGACGCCCCACGGCTGGCGCGCCAGTGCCGAACGTCGTGCCAACGTGATCGAGCAGGCCGAGCCGTTCGAGGTCACGGTGTCCATGCGCTACGATTATTTCGTCCTGAACTGATGGCTCGAAGCACCCGAACAGACTGAATCCGCGAGTGGATTTTCCAGAACAACCAAGAGGCATCCATGCGCCAACCCGATATCGAGATTTACCTGAAAGACGCTGACGTTGACCACAAGGCGATCACTGCCTGGCTGACCGCGGCCATCGGCCCTTGCACCGAATGGACGCAGAAAGGCCAGACCTGGAAATGCCAGGCGGGCGACGTGCCCGTCACCTGGATTCCCAAGGCCGTCGGCAAGTGGAACAGCCTGTGCCTGGACAGCGACAAAACCCCGTGGGAAGACGATATCGCCTGCGCCCGCGCCGCCTTTGCCGCGCTGAACGTTGAAGTGCGTTGCGCGCCGGGGACGTGGGTCGAGGAAGAGAGTGACGCCGAAGCCGATCAATGGATTCGCATCAGCGTTGATGGTGAAGAAGAAATCACCTGGCATACGTCCTGAGACGTCATCCTGACGGGCGCCCGCGCCGCTTTGCCCATCCCCACCAGATGCGGCAAACTGGCGGCCTCGCGGGCGTCGCCCCTCTCAGCAGAATTCTATGACCCGTTCCCCGTTTCGCCGTCTTGTATTCGGCACCGTGCGCCGCCTGCTTTACCTGTGGGTGCGCTCGGAGACGATCAACCAGTCGTCCTTCACCCTCAATCTCGACCGCAGCCGCCCGGTTTTCTATGCGCTGCAAAACCCTTCGATGAGCGATCTCGCGGTCCTCGACACCGAATGCCGCAAGGCCGGTCTGCCGCGCCCAGTGCTCTCCGTAGCCGTTGGTAACCTGACCGAGCCGGCCGCGTTTTTCTACCTGACGCCAGAGCCTGACTGGCTCGGACGCCACGACAAACGCGGCGCACCGCCGACCCTTGAACGTCTGGTCAGCGCGGTCACGCAAAACGCTACGGAAGACGCGCAAATCATTCCGGTCAGCGTGTTCTGGGGTCAGTCCCCGGACAAGGAAGACAGCCCGTGGAAACTGCTGTTTGCCGACAGCTGGGCAGTGACCGGGCGTCTGCGTCGCCTGGTGACCATTCTGATCCTGGGCCGCAAGACCCGCGTGCAGTTTTCGGCGCCGGTTCATCTGCGCGAGCTGGTCGATCAGAACAAGGGTTACGAGCGCACGGTGCGCATGGCTCAACGCCTGCTGCGTGTGCATTTCCGCAATCTGAAAACGTCGGTGATCGGCCCGGACCTTTCGCACC
Source organism: Pseudomonas sp. HP_12 (assembly GCF_055283955.1). Classification (NCBI taxonomy): domain Bacteria; kingdom Pseudomonadati; phylum Pseudomonadota; class Gammaproteobacteria; order Pseudomonadales; family Pseudomonadaceae; genus Pseudomonas; species Pseudomonas sp. HP_12. The sequence goes on along the minus strand of NZ_JBTOQG010000034.1, from coordinate 250,479 downwards.
GTCGTCATCTGGTCAAAGGGCTGGTGGCGGATCCCTTGGTCAGGCAGGCCATTCTCGACGAGGCCGCACGGGAGAAAATCACCGAAGCCAAGGCGCGGGAAAAAGCCCTGCATTACGGCAACGAGATCGCCTCGGACTACACCTACACCGCCATCCGTTTCCTGGAAGTGGTGCTGAGCTGGTTCTGGAACAAGATTTACGACGGCATCAAGGTCAGTCACCTGGAGGGCGTGCAGAACGTTGCCCAGGGCAACGAGATCATTTATGTGCCGTGCCACCGCAGCCATATCGACTACCTGCTGCTGTCGTACCTGTTGTTTCGCAACGGCCTGACGCCGCCGCACATTGCCGCCGGCATCAACCTCAACATGCCGGTCATCGGCGGCCTGTTGCGGCGCGGCGGCGCGTTTTTCATGCGCCGTACGTTCAAGGGCAATCCGCTGTACACCGCGGTGTTCAATGAATACCTGCACACGCTGTTCACCAAGGGCTTCCCGGTCGAATACTTCGTCGAAGGCGGACGCTCGCGGACCGGGCGCATGCTGCAGCCGAAGACCGGAATGCTGGCAATTACCTTGCGCAGCTTCCTGCGCAATTCGCGCATGCCCATCGTGTTCGTGCCGGTGTACATCGGTTACGAACGCGTGCTGGAAGGCCGGACCTATCTGGGGGAGCTGCGCGGTGCGGCGAAGAAGAAAGAGTCGATCTTCGACATCTTCAAAGTCATCGGCGCGCTGAAGCAGCGCTTCGGCCAGGTCTCGGTCAACTTCGGTGAGCCGATCAAGCTGACCGAGTTTCTCGACCACGAGCAGCCGGACTGGCGCACTCAGGAACTGGGCCCGGTGTTCAAACCGGACTGGCTCCACGAGACCACCCACCGCCTGGGCGAACGCGTGGCCCGCCACCTGAACGAAGCCGCAGCGATCAATCCGGTGAATCTGGTGGCGCTGGCGTTGCTGTCGACGGCCAAACATGCGCTGGACGATCAAGCCCTGGCGCGGGTGCTGGATCTGTACCTGACGCTGTTGCGCACCGTGCCCTACTCGCCCCATACCACGCTGCCAGACGGCGATGGCCGGGCGCTGATCGAGCACGTCAAGGGCATGAATCTGCTCTCGGAACTCAGCGATGCGCTGGGCAAGATTCTGTACCTGGACGAGCAAAATGCCGTCCTGATGACTTACTACCGCAACAACGTGCTGCACATTTTCGCGCTGCCCTCATTGCTGGCCTGCTTCTTCCAGAGCTCGTCGCGCATGAGCCGCGAGCAGATTCTGCGGTACACCCGGGCGCTGTATCCGTACCTGCAATCGGAGCTGTTCATCCGCTGGTCGCTGGACGATCTGGATGAGGTCATCGATCAGTGGCTGGCGGCGTTTGTCGAACAGGGTCTGCTGCGATTCGAGAACGGCGTTTACCTGCGCCCGGCGCCGAGCTCGCGGGCTTTCGTGCTGCTGACGGTGTTGTCGCGGGCGATTGCCCAGACCCTGCAGCGTTTCTACATGGCGATTTCCCTGCTGCTCAACAGCGGTCAGCACACCCTCAGCGCCGAAGGGCTTGAGGAGCTGTGCACGACGATGGCCCAGCGGCTGTCGATCCTGCACGGCCTGAATGCGCCGGAGTTTTTCGACAAGAGCCTGTTCCGGCATTTCATTCAGACGCTGCTGGATCAGGGTGTCCTGCGCACCGACGCCGCCGGCAAACTGAGCTATCACGATATGTTGGGGGATCTGGCAGAAGGCGCCGCCAAGCGCGTATTGCCAGCGGAAATCAGGCTGTCGATTCGCCAGGTGGCGTTGCACCGCAGTGATGAAGTCGTCGGGGCCGCGCCGATCGCCTAAGCGACGACGCACGCCCTACCTAACGTTTCACCTGACAAGGACAATCACATGAAACACATCCTGCTCACCCTCATGACCACCGTGCTGGCCGCTTGCGCCCATGCGCCGGACAACCTGCCGGGCTCGGTGGACGGCGAGGTGTTTTACCTGCAGCGCATGGCGCTTCCACCGACGGCTACGCTGAAGGTCACGCTTCAGGATGTATCGCTGGCGGACGCACCCGCGCAGATCCTCGCCAGCCAGAACGGCCTGATCAAAGGTCAGGTGCCGCTGCCGTTTCACCTGACCTACGATCAGAAGCAGGTCCAGCCGGGGCACACTTACTCGGTCAGCGCGCGCATCGAGGTGGACGGCAAGCTGCTGATGATCAGCACCGAGCGCTACACGGTGGACCTGACGCTGGACGAAAAACCGCCCGTCAAAATTCGTTTGAGCCCGGCCCGTTAATCGGGCGTGCATCACAGACCGCTGAAAAGGACATTACCCATGTTGCGTCGCTCCCTCTCGTTCACTGGCGTCTGCGCCGGCCTGCTATTGTCGGCCAGTGCCTTCGCGTTGTCGCTCAATGATCTGTCGCAATCGGACGCCACCGGCGGGCTGAAGGATGCCCTGACCCAGAGCGCGCAAGTTGCCGTCAAGCAACTGGGCGTACCGGGTGGCTTCAACAACAACAAGGACGTGCGCATCGAACTGCCCGGCAGCCTGGGCAAGGTCGCCAAGAAGATGAAGCAGTTCGGAATGGGCGCCCAGGTCGATCAGCTGGAAACCAGCATGAACCAGGCAGCGGAAGCGGCGATGCCCCAGGCACAGACGTTGCTGGTCGATTCAGTGAAAAAAATGAGTGTGTCGGACGCCAAGGCCATCCTCAGCGGCGGCAAGGACTCGGCCACCCAGTACCTGAGCACCTCCAGCCGCGAACAGATCCGCGCCAAGTTCCTGCCCATCGTCAAACAGGCCACTGACAAAGTCGGCCTGGCGCAGAAATACAACGTCTTCGCCGGTCAGGCCGCGACGCTGGGTGTGCTGGACGCGAAGAGCTCGAACATCGAAGGCTACGTCACCGAGAAGGCGCTGAACGGCCTGTTCGAAATGATCGCCAAACAGGAAGAAAGCATCCGCGCCAACCCGGCAGCGGCGGCGACCGGTCTGGCGAAGAAGGTATTCGGCGCGTTGTAACGCGCGCCGTGGCGGGTTAAGCGATCAAACCTCGACCCGCTCATCCTTTTTCACCCTGAACCACGCCGCATACAGCGCGGGCAGGAACAGCAGGGTGAGTGCGGTGGCGACGATCAGGCCGCCCATGATGGCGACGGCCATGGGGCCGAAAAACACGCTGCGTGACAGCGGGATCATCGCCAGCACCGCCGCCAGCGCGGTGAGCACGATGGGCCTGAAGCGCCGCACCGTTGCTTCAATGATCGCCTGCCAGCGATCCAGACCCGCCGCGATGTCCTGCTCGATCTGGTCAACCAGAATCACCGAGTTACGCATGATCATCCCCGACAGCGCGATGGTGCCGAGCATTGCCACGAAGCCGAACGGCTGATTGAACAGCAGCAGAAACAGCGTCACACCGATCAGCCCCAGCGGCGCCGTGAGAAACACCATGAACGTACGGGAGAAACTGCGCAGCTGGATCATCAGCAAGGTCAGCACCACCACGATGAACAGCGGCACCCCGGCGTTTACCGAGTTCTGCCCGCGGGCCGAGTCCTCCACCGTGCCGCCCACTTCCAGCAAGTACCCATCGGGCAACTGCGCGCGCACGTCTTCCAGCGTCGGCAAAATCTGTTTGACCAGCGTTGCCGGCTGCTCCTTGCCATAGATGTCGGCGCGCACCGTCACGTTCGGCAAGCGGTTGCGGTGCCAGATGATGCCCTCCTCGAAGCCGTATTCAAGCGTCGCCACCTGGGACAAGGCGACGTTGCCGCCATTGTTGGTGGGCACTGACAAGCTGGCGAGGCTGCCCAGCTCATGGCGTTCCTGCTCCGTCCCGCGCAGGAGGATTTCGATCAACTCGTCGTCCTCGCGGTACTGGCTCACGCTCGACCCGGTCAGCTGGCTTTGCAGAAAGCGCGACAGGTCCGCCGTGGTCACGCCCAGCGCCCTGGCCCGGTCCTGATCGACGTTGAGATAAACGACTTTGCTCGGCTCTTCCCAGTCCAGATGCACGTTGACCACATGGGGATTTTCCCTGACCTTCGCGGCCACCTTGCGAGCCAGCGCACGCACTTCATCAATGTGCTCGCCGGTGACGCGGAACTGCACCGGATAGCCCACGGGAGGGCCGTTTTCCAGGCGGGTGACGCGAGGCCGCAGCATCGGAAATTGCTCATCGAGGGTCTGGATCAGCCAGGTGCGCAGTGCTTCGCGGTCCTCAATGGTTTTCGCCAGCACGACGAACTGGGCAAAGCTTGCCGCGGGCAGTTGCTGATCCAGCGGCAGGTAAAACCTTGGCGAACCGGTGCCGACATAGGCCACGTAATTCTCGACGCCGGCGTGTTCCTTGATCATCGCTTCCAGCCGTTTGACCTGCTCGGCGGTGCTGCTGAGCGAGGCACCTTCAGCGAGCTTCAGGTCAACCATCAGCTCCAGTCGACCGGACGCCGGGAAAAACTGCTGCGGCACAAAGCGGAACATGAAAATCGACAGGGCGAACAACGCAATGGTCAACACGATGACCGTCTTGCGGCGCCGCACGCACCAGCCGACCAGCCCGCGAACACGTCGGTAGAACGGCGTGCCGTAAGGGTCAGGAGCGTGTGCCCCGGTGCCATGTTTGGCCGCATGGATCTTCGCCAGATCCGGCAACAGCCGTGCGCCCAGATACGGCACGAATACCACGGCGGCAATCCATGAGGCGATCAGCGCGATGGTCACCACCTGAAAGATCGAGCGGGTGTACTCGCCGGTGCTCGACTGCGCGGTGGCGATGGGCAGAAAACCGGCTGCGGTAATAAGCGTGCCGGTAAGCATCGGGAACGCCGTGCTGGTCCAGGCGAAACTGGCGGCCTTCAGCCGGTCGTAACCCTGTTCCATTTTGATCGCCATCATTTCCACGGCGATGATTGCGTCATCCACCAACAAGCCCAACGCCAGCACCAACGCGCCGAGGGAGATCTTGTGCAGGCCGATGCCGAGGTAATACATGCAGGCGAAGGTCATCGCCAGCACCAGCGGAATCGCCAGCGCCACCACCATCCCGGTGCGCACGCCGAGAGAGAAAAAGCTCACCAGCAGCACGATGCCCAACGCCTCGGCGAGCACCTGAACGAATTCGCCGACGCTGGTTTTCACCGCCGCAGGCTGGTCCGAGACTTTGCGCAGCTGCATGCCGGCCGGAAGGTCGTTCTGCAAACGGGCGAACTCGCCCTCCAGCGCACGGCCCAGCACCAGAATGTCGCCACCGTCTTTCATGGCGACGGCCAGCCCGATGGCATCCTGACCCATGAAGCGCATCTGCGGCGCGGGCGGGTCGTTGAAGCCACGGCGCACATCGGCCAGATCACTGATGCGAAATGTGCGGTCACCGACGTGGATCGGGAAGCTGCGGATCTCGTCGACGGTCTGAAAACGCCCGGTCACACGCAGTTGAACGCGCTCGCTGGGCGTCTCGAAAAAGCTCGCCGCCACCACCGCGTTCTGCGCTTCCAGCGCCTGCTGCACCGACTGCATCGGCAGGCCAAGGGTGGCGAATTTGACGTTGGAGAGTTCGATCCAGATCTTCTCGTCCTGCAGACCGAGCAGCTCGACCTTGCCAACATCCTTGACCCGCTGCAGCTGGATCTGGATGCGGTCGGCATAATCCTTGAGCACCGCGTAGTCGAAACCCTCCCCCGTGAGCGCATAAATATTGCCGAACGTGGTGCCGAATTCGTCGTTGAAGAACGGGCCCTGCACACCGGTCGGAAGGTTCTGACGGATGTCGCTGATCTTCTTGCGGATCTGATACCAGAGTTCCGGCAGTCGGGCGGAGACCAGCGAGTCCCTCGCGACAAACGTGACCTGGGATTCACCGGGGCGGGAGAACGAGACAATGCGCTCGAAATCGCCGGTTTCCATCAGCTTCTTCTCGATGCGGTCGGTGACTTGCCGCGACACCTCTTCGGCACTCGCGCCCGGCCAGAGGGTACGAATGACCATGGCTTTGAAAGTGAAGGGCGGATCTTCACTCTGACCCAGTTTGGTGTAGGAAAGCGCGCCAACCGCGGCCAGCAGAATCATGAGATACAGGACCATCTGCCGATTACGCAGCGCCCATTCGGACAGATTGAAACGCATCCCGCTACTCCTTCGCCGCCAGCTTGACCGCCCGATTACTGCGGTCGACCGGGCGCACCTGCTCGCCTTCGTGCAGCACGTGCACGCCCGCTGCGACGACCCAGTCGCTGGCTTGCAAGCCGCTGAGCACCGGCACGGTTTCCTGCCCGTAAGCGCCGACCTGCACCGGCGTGCGTTTCAGGGTGGAGTCGCTTTGCAGACGCCAGACGTAGGTCACGCCGTTTTCGGCTGTCAGCGCCGACAGCGGCACGGACAACGGCACGGCGTGTTCGGACTGGATGTACACCCGGGCGCTCTGGCCCAGCTCGGCCGGGACTTTCCCGCCGGCGAAGGCAATGCGTGCGGCAAAGGTGCGCGACCGCGGATCGGCAGCCGGCGACAGCTCGCGGATACGCCCCGGGAAACGCTGCTCGCGCTGAGTCCAGAGTTCGACGGAAACAGGGTCGCCTATCTTGAAGCGGCCGTAATTCTGCTCCGGAAGACTGATCGAGACTTCACGCTCGCCGTCGGCGGCCAGGGTGAAGACGGTTTGTCCGGCAGCTACCACTTGACCGACCTCCACCAGTCGTCTGGCGATGACACCCTCCTGCGACGCACGAAGCACGGCGTAGCCGGTCTGATTGTCAGCGACGGTCGATTCAGCCTTGAGCTGTCTAAGCCGGGCGTCTGCGGCGCGGTAGGTGTTTTCAGCGTTGTCGTACAGCGACGTGCTGACCATCTGCCGGTCCATCAGCGTTTTGTAGCGGTCGCGCTCGGAGCGGACCGTCTGCAGGTTGGCTTCGGCGGCGGCAACTTGCGCGCGGGTGGCGTCCTGTTGCAGGCGCACGTCCTGAGCGTCAAGTTCGGCCAGCGGCTGGTTGGCCTTGACCCGCTCGCCCTCCTCGACCAGGCGCTTACTGACCTTGCCAGGAATGCGGAAGGCGAGTTCCGGCTCGAAACGAGCATGCACTTCCCCCGGATAGCTGTCCATGGACTGGGCAGCTGGCTGCGGTCGCACCACCATGGCGGGCCGCACGGCGGCGGTCACCGGCGCCTCCTGACGACAACCGGCGAGTGCAGCGATCAAGCCGACCGGCAGCGCAAGGAGCTGGGCACGAAGCAGGGCGTCGCGGAGCATGATGAGGCACCTTGGCAGGAGAGCTTTGAATAATTGTACCGGCGAGTATATTTAAAATTACCGAACTGAACAGTCCACTAATTCGACGAAGATGCCTGACGATTCCATGACCGACTCAACCTCCCCCGCCGGACCCGGCCGCCCCAAGGATCTGGCCAAGCGCCAGGCCATTCTCGAAGCGGCCAAGAACCTGTTCATTCGCAACGGTTACGCCAACACCAGCATGGATACCGTTGCCGCTGAAGCCGGGGTCTCCAAGCTCACCGTCTACAGCCACTTCAACGACAAGGAGACATTGTTTTCCTGCGCGGTGGTTGCTCGCTGCGAGGAGCAGGTGCCCGAGTTATTCGTGGACGTGCCCGCTGATGAGCACGTTGAAAAGGTATTACTGGGTATTGCCAGAGGGTTTCAAACGCTGATCAACAGCCCTGAGTCCATCGACCTGAACCGTTTGATTATCGCTTTGGGGCCTCAGGGGGCATCGCTGACTCAGGTGTTCTTCGAAGCAGGACCGCAACGGGTCCTGCACGAACTTGCGCGGTTTTTGAGTAAGCTGAGCGGTAAAAACGGGCTGCATTTTGAATCGCCGCTTAATGCGGCAGGCCATTTTTTGAGCTTGATCAAAGGCGTGCACCATTTCAGGCTTCTCATCGGCACCGGGGAAATACCGGACGAGCAAGCTGCCGACCACCATGCCAGGGAGGTGGTGGCGCTGTTTTTGAAGGCGTATCGGGTTTAGACGCTGACGGGCAGTGCTCACTGTGGGACTGGCTTTAGCCGGGAAAGCGTCAGGCGCCACAACATAGAATTGATGGTGCTAACACGGGCCCCTTCCCGGCTGAAGCCGGTCCCACTAATCGACCGCGTACTCATAGTGGACCGGCTTTAGCCGGGAAGGCGTCGGACGACACACCACAAATCCGATAGCGATCACTGCGGCCTCTTCCCGGCTGAAGCCAGTCCCACTAATCGACCGCGTACTCATTGTGGGACCGGCTTTAGCCGGGAATGTGTCGGACGACACACCACAAATCCGATAGTGATCACAGCGGCCTCTTCCCGGCTGAGGCCGGTCCTACTAATCGACCGCGCAATGAGAGTGGGACCGGCTCTAGCCGGGAATGCGGAGTGGAAGACACCACAGAATTTGACTACCAGCTTGTCAGCGAGGCTCGTGCATCGGGCAGCCGTTGTGGCTGGCGCGGAAGCCTGAAGACAGCTCGTAGGACGGTTTGCGCGCACGCATGACGCCGCCGAGTGGCCGGTGTTCAACAACGCCGTGCCAAGGGCTGAAGGCCATGCCGTCGTCGATTTCCTGCTGACGTTCTTCTGACCAGCTGTCCTGTGTCGGAACGTCGATACGGGCCACGGTCACGAACGGGCTCAGCTCTTCGGACCATTCCACCGATGCGTCTTCGATCGGCATTTTTTCAAGGTCGGTAGCGAGCTGGATCCGCACGTCCCACACCCCTCCCGTGCTCAAAAAGTGACTGCGCACCGCTTCCCGCAAACCGTCGGGATGGCCATTCAGGTCGACCTTCTGGTCAGTCAACGCGGTGAGTTCGGGGGCAACAGGCACCACGCTCAACTTGGCGTAATAGCGGCCATAGAGAAACGGCACCACGGTGTTAAAAGTTTCACCCAGTACATGGGTCATCGGATGCCCACCCAGCGATTTGAGCGTGCCACTCTCCCCACCCATGGCTTCGACCGTCGACTCCAGACCACGAAACAACGCCGACAGCGCTTTCTTCATGTTGGGCACTTTGTCGGTGGTCTTGGCCAGCAGCTTCAAGGTCTTGAGAAAATCCTTCGGCGTGGCGGCCGTGAACGCCCTGGCGTTCTGCATCACGAAGTCCTGGGTAACCTGCTCTTCACTGCCCGGCAGGCGTGCGCCCTGCACACCGACCAGCTTGATGGCCAGACCGCGCGGCGTTGACACTTTGTCGTCGAGCACATCCCCGGGATTGGTTGAAAAGCGCATCTTCACGTCCAGCGTGCCGGGATAGGCGAAGACACCCTGCGCCAACTCGGGCGGCAGATTATCCAGAATGTGGATCTGCCCATGCAGCAATCCATGGGCTTTGGCATGCACGCTGCGTATAGCATGGCCGCCATCCTTGTAGGTGGTTTCCAGAATACTGTGCATGGCCTCGGCGAGTTCTTTGCTCGTCTGAGCCTCGTCATCGGGTATCTGCTCGAAGTGCGGCTCGAACGGCAATGGGGTTACAGACAAAGTGGAAGCGCTCATCGGTTATCTCCGGCTACGGATCAGGTCAGGTTTATCTCCGACGACCCCACTCATACGGTGGATTTTCTGGCATCGGCACAGCAGATGACTGCGCCGATGATTGCCGGGTTCATCTAATCGGATGAAGTTCACGGCCGCGCGATTTTCAACGCCTTGATCGGGTAAATGTCGTAGCGGCTGGATTTGCCGTCCAGCGCGTAGGACGGCTTGGCGCCTTCGATGCTTGGCGCCTTGCGCGGGCGTTTGACCACGACGCGGTGGCTGGCCAGCGCCAGCGCAGCTTCCAGCAACGCCGGAGCGTCCATGTCATCGCCCACCAGGGGCCGGAATAGGCGCATTTCCTTTTTCACCAGCGCGGTTTTTTCCCGATGAGGAAACATCGGATCAAGGTAGATGACCTGGGGCGGCTCGCCTTCCCATTGGCGAATCAGCTCAATGGAATTGCCGGTCAACAGGCGCATCTTCGCGATGATCCCGCCCACCTCCAGGTCCCTCACCCCACGCGCCAGGCCGTCTTCAAGCAGCGCGGCGATGATCGGCTGCCGCTCGATCAGGCTAACTTCGCAGCCCAGACTGGCCAGCACAAAGGCGTCCTTGCCCAGCCCCGCCGTGGCATCCAGCACCCGAGGGCGCACGCCCGGCTGAATGCCCACAGCCTTGGCGATCATTTGCCCGCTGCCGCCGCCAAACAGACGCCGATGGGCCGCCTTGCCTTCGATGAAATCCACACGCACCGGGCCCGGCGCGTCGTCACCCAGTTGCTGCAATTGCAGGCCGTCTGCGGCGACTTGCAGGGCGAAATCCGCGTCGGCGTCGTCCAGCGGCAAACCCAGTCGCTGCGCCCATTGCGCTGCGGTTTCCTGCCCGTCGGGGGTCAGGCTGTCGACCCGAATGCGGCTGCCCGCGTGCTGCTCAGTCATTGTCTCTACGCGCTCAAATAATCTTAATGATTGGCAGGATCTGCCGATAACAAAAGTATCCGGCATTTTGCCAGACCCACGGGCTGTACTGAGCGCTTATGTCAGACATTCAGCAAACCTCCTCGATAGGCTATTTGACGTACGCAGGCGACTACAGCGTACGCAATACCCAAACCCTTAGCGGCGTCACGCAGCTCTGGCAGGATGCGTTTGCCCGTGCGATGGCTCAGCAGGTCGATGACAACGCTGGCGAAACCCCGGAATACAGCGCCGTCGCCACGACGGACCACCTGACCGGCGAACCGATTGCCGGCGCAAGCGCACTGGGCAAGATCGTCGAACAACGTGAGTGCCCGGTTCAGGACAAGGAAATCGCGCCACCGGAGCCGTTGTTCCTGCCGATCGCCGAGTTCGAATGGGACCTGGCCGACAAGCCCGCCAAGCCGTTCACCGCGATGGAAATGATCGAGCAGCAACGTAACCTCGAATTCGATGACAACTGGGTTCGCCCGACCGTGCTCAACCCCTACGATGACAGCGTTGAACCCGGCCCGGGCCCTCAGCCTCGTCCGCTGTTCCTACCGATTGCCGAATTCGAATGGGACCTGGCAGACAAGCCTGCGACACCGTTCAGCGCTGAAGAGATGACCGAGCAGCAGCGTCATCTGGCCTTCGATAACGGCTGGGCGCGCCCGATCGTGCTGCAGAACCTTCGTCTCGCTGCCTGAGACTGATCCCGCGTTTGTCACGCCTCAGCGACACACCCGCCAGCGTCCCATGTCCAGGTGAAAGTGGTTTCGGTGCGCGGCGTTGTAGTCCGGGCTCAGCACCGTGTTGAATTGCTGGCAGGCGCCATCCCTCACCAATCGCAGAAAACGCCCCGCGTCGCCCTCGTCTTTCCAGTCCTTGAGCACCGAAATCCTGCGTCCGTCTGCCAGACGAAACCCGGCGATGTCCAGCGCGTTGGCGGTAGCGTGCTGGCTCAGACGGCCTTCGCTGCGGTTGTAGATGTTGCGGCAGGCGAAGCTGCCAAGGTGATCAACCTGGGTGACCTTCTGCCCGAACACCGACTGGGCTGCCGGCTGCAACTGGTGGATATCAAACAGCGCATACGCCACGGCAAGGCGACAACTGGACAGAAAACTGCTGCTCAGCGCGACGTCGCCGCCCTGGATGCGCAGCGTGTTGGTCAGCGGGCATTTGGCGTCGGCGGCGCTGTCGGCCTGGTGCGTGTAACGCAGGGTCGAGGTTTGCAGCGCGGCCTCGCACAACGCCGGATCCTCCTGCAATCGCCAGAGCTTGAAGGGCGTGATGAGGTTGGGCTCGTCGCGCACGTTCAGCGGGGCCCACGGATTCCAGCGGTCAGCGACAGGCAGCCAGCCACGCCAGATCGACACCGCGACCGCCGCGCTGAGCAAAACCAGAAGAAGAAAGAAGGTCGAGCCGCGCATGCAGGAAGGTTCTCGTCTGACGGAGGGATGAGTCCACCCTATCTCGACCTCAGAGCAGCCCGAGTTGCTCCACTTGCCGGCCGCGATCCAGTTGCGGCAGATCGGGCAATCCCGGCAGTAGGGTCATCAATTGATGATGAAAGCGACGAGCCAGTTGGGGTGAGGCGATGTTGTCAGGCGTGTGCAGGAACACCGAAGGCGTGCGCCCCTCCTCGATCCAGCCGGCCACTTTTTCCGCCCACTGCACGATGAAGCCTTGGTTGATCTCCTCATCCGGCCCGCCAATGAAGCGAACCTGCGGAAAGGACGTCAGCGCCGCCGGACGCGGCGGGACTTTGGGCTTCTTCGATTGCGCATGAAGCACGGCTGGGTCAGTGGAGACAGAACTGAACAGCGGCCGGGAATCCAGACAGATGCGCTCCACGCCGCGGTCGAGCAACAGACGGTTGAGCTGCCGCTCGTCTTCGCCCTTGCTGAAAAACGCCATGTTGCGCACTTCCACCGCCAAAGGCTGTCCTTCCAGTGCATCAATGAACGCGGCCAGCTCATTCAGCCGATGGGGACCGAAGCTGGCCGACAGCTGCAGCCACAGCGGTTGAAGCCTCGACCCCAGTGGCGCCAGCAGTTGCAGGAAACCCTCCACCGCGCCCAAGTGCTCGCGCAGGTCGCCGGCATGGCTGATGTCACGGGGAATTTTGGCGCTGAAGCGGAAATGCTCCGGCAGGGCATCCGCCCAACGCTGGACGATCTCGGGTTTGGGACGGGCGTAAAACGTGGTGTTGCCTTCGACGGCATTGAAGACCTGCGCGTACAACCCAAGCAAATCAAGGTCCGGGGCGTCCGGCGGGTACAGCGACTCACGCCAGGCTTTTTCGCTCCAGGACGGGCAACCGATGTAGTAAGGCGGGTGGGCGAGGTTCAAACGTGAAGGTCGAGCCCGGAGACTTCGAGGTCCCAGTCGACGAAGGTCGAAGTCGTCAGGTAGCTGCTCAGCGCGTGGGCGACGCGAGTGCTCATGGCACGGGGGAAAATAATGTCCTGCTGACGCGCGGGCACGTTTGCCGTGGTACCCGTCTGGCGACGGGCTGCCTGCGGAACCACTTCGACCTCATCGTTCACTTCCTCGAACGTGCCTTCCAGCGCCGCGGAATCCTTGCGCGTCTTGCGCTTGATCGGGTAGGTACGTGGTGAAGGACCGGTGATTCGCATCATGCTTACTCGGCGTTTGATAGTGGCAATTTAATCTCACAGTAAGCCGTTAAGCAAACATGCGAACGATAACTAGACCACACTTATTGCGAATTGTTTAAAGCAGCCGGGAGTTTATGCAGTTTTGTCGCCGAACGGTCATCTGCAGTGTGACCTGCGTCGCATCTAGGGCGTAGCACAGTGAAGTCATGACCGTTTCTGCATTGCGTGGCCATCGCTCAACGCGCCTTTGGCGTGGCCACTTTATCGCGAAGGTAAACCGGCTGGGCGTCGTCGGCGACGATGGCTTCGCCACGGTGCCAGGCGAAAGCGCCGAGAGTCAGCAGGTCCTGCGCGTGGGGCAACAGTGTGGCGTCCTGGGCACTGACAACAGCGGCAATGCGCTCGGCGTAACCCCAGCCGGTGCCAGCGCCGAACCAATCGCCCATCGCTCCACTTGGCAAAGCAGCCATTTCCGGTGGCATGACGGCCTCTTCAGCCACCAGCTTCATCTCCCCCGCCACTTCTCGATAGCAGCCCCAATAAACTTCGTCCATCCGCGCGTCGATGGCGGCCGCGACCTGAGTAGCGCCCTGCTCGCGAAAGGCCCGTTGCGCCAGCGCCGCCAGATTGGACACCGGCAGCACCGGGCGATCCAGACCGAAGGCCAGCCCCTGCACCACCCCGATGGCGATGCGCACGCCCGTAAAAGCGCCCGGCCCCCGGCCGAAGGCAATGGCGTCCAGCGCCGACAGGCCAATGCCCGCCTCGGCCAGCAGGTCCTTGATCATCGGCAGGAGTTTTTGCGCGTGCAGGCGCGGGATCACCTCGTAGTGAGTCAGCACTTTGCCGTCATGCAGCAAAGCGACTGAGCAGGCTTCAGTGGCGGTGTCCAGGGCCAGCAAGGTGGTCATCGGGGTTTCCATAGTTGTGCGAAAAAAGTGCCGCATTATAAACAACAACGGCCCGCAAGCGGGCCGTTGTTCAATGCCGTGAGACGCGAATCAGCTCAGGGCTTCAAGCACCTTGGCGGTGATCTGTTCGACCGTGCCCACGCCTTCGATGTGGCTGCACTTCGGTGTGCCGTCCTGCGCCTGCAGCTTGGTGTAGAAATCTACCAGCGGCTTGGTCTGAGAGTGGTAGACCGACAGGCGATGGCGAACAGTGGCTTCGACGTCGTCCTTGCGCTGAACCAGTGGCTCGCCGGTAACGTCGTCCACGCCGTCAACCTTCGGCGGGTTGTACAGGGTGTGGTAAACGCGGCCAGAGCCTTCGTGAACGCGGCGACCGGAGATGCGCTTGACGATCTCTTCGTCATCGACCTTGATCTCGATGACGTGATCGATGGCCAGGCCGGCTTTCTTCAGGGCTTCTGCCTGAGGAATGGTGCGCGGGAAGCCGTCGAACAGGCAACCGCCAGCGCAATCAGGCTCGGACAGGCGATCCTTGATCAGGCCGATGATCAGGTCATCGGAGACCAGGCCGCCGCTGTCCATGACGCTTTTGGCTTGCAGGCCCAGCTCGGTACCGGCCTTGACCGCAGCGCGCAGCATGTCGCCGGTGGAAATCTGCGGAATGTTGAATTTCTCAGTGATGAACTTTGCCTGAGTACCTTTGCCGGCCCCGGGAGCTCCCAGCAGAATCACGCGCATTGTTGTGCTCCTCAAATTTTTATAGAGATATCGTCGGATTCGCCTAAATGGGGCCAATCGCAAAATTTTACTGACCCAACGGCCAAAGGCTGATCAAGATACACAGCCGATTCATGCCGCACAAGACGCCGAAAGTCGCAGTAACCCGCGAAAAACCAGTAGCTTGGCATCGATCTGCACAAGGGTGAGACCTCGTGCAACTGGGTGACGCCGCATCACTCGCGACGATCGAGGTGCGGCCGAATGAAAGGCGTCGTGTTCATTCGGCCGGGTTGCCTGGCCGTCAGCCGGTGTTGCGCAATCCGGCGGCGATGCCTGCAACAGACACCAGCAGCGCCTGCACCAGCGGACTGTCCAGACTCGCCTCCTGCTGACGGGAGCGCGCCAGCAACTCCGCCTGCAATAAATGAAGAGGGTCGAGGTAGGTGTTGCGCAGGCTGATGAACTTCAGCGTTTCAGGGCTGTGGGCCAACAGCCGCGACTGGCCCGTCAGGCCAAGCACCACGTCACACGCCTGCGACAATAGGCCGCGCAGATGCGTCCCCAAATGCAGCAGTTTGGGCTCCACCAGTCGTTCGTCGTAGAGCTGGGCGATGTCGCTGTCGGCCTTGGCCAGCACCATTTCCAGCATGTCGATGCGGGTGCGGAAGAACGGCCATTGCTCACGCATCTCAGCGAGCAGATCACCCTGACCGCGTTCCAGCGCCTTGCTCAATGCGTTTTCCCAGCCCAGCCAGGCGGGCAGCATGAGGCGCGTCTGGGTCCAGGCGAAAATCCATGGAATCGCGCGCAGGCTCTCGACCCCGCCCTCGCGGCGCTTGGCCGGACGGCTGCCCAGCGGCAATCTGCCCAGCTCCTGTTCCGGCGTGGCCTGGCGGAAGTATTCGACGAACTCCGGGTCTTCCCGCACCACGGCGCGATAGGCTTTCACGCCGTCGGCCGCCAGTTCGTCCATCACCTGTCGCCAGGCCGGTTGCGGCATCGGCGGCGGTTGCAGCGTAGCTTCCAGCACTGCAGCCAGATAAAGGTTGAGATTCTGTTCGGCGATGTCCGGCAAGCCGAACTTGAAGCGGATCATCTCGCCCTGCTCAGTGGTGCGGAAGCGCCCTGCCACAGAACCCGGCGGCTGCGACAGAATCGCCGCATGTGCCGGGCCGCCACCACGACCGACCGTACCGCCGCGACCGTGGAACAACAACAACTCAACCTCTTGCGCGCGGCAGATTTCAACCAGTTTTTCCTGGGCCCGGTACTGCGCCCAGGCCGCAGCCGTGGTGCCGGCGTCCTTCGCCGAATCCGAGTAGCCGATCATGACTTCCTGAGGACCTTCCAGGCCTCGGCGGTAGGCAGGAATGCTCAGCAGCTGCTCGATCACCGGACCGGCATTGTCCAGGTCAGCAAGGGTTTCGAACAGCGGCACCACGCGCATGGAGCGCTGCAGCCCGGCTTCCTTCAACAAGAGTTGAACGGTGAGCACATCCGAGGCTGCGCCGGCCATGGAGATCACGTAGGAACCTAGCGATGCCGCCGGCGCAGCCGCCACTTCGCGGCAGGTCGCCAGCACTTCGGCCGTGTCCGCTTCAGGGCTGAAATGGGCCGGCAGCAGCGGTCGCTTGTTGTCCAGCTCTCGCAGCAGGAAGTCGATGCGCGTTGGCTCATCCCACTGGTCATAGCGGCCTAGCCCGAGGTATTCGGTGATCTCGCTCATGGCCGAACTGTGCCGCGTGGAATCCTGGCGCACGTCGAGCTTCACCAGGAACAGGCCGAACGTCACCGCGCGACGCAAACAGTCGAGCAGCGGACCATCAGCGATCACGCCCATGCCGCATTCATGCAGCGAGTCGAAACACAGCTGCAGGGGCTCGAGCAGTTCGCGGTTGTCATGCAACACGTCTTCCGGCGCGACCTGAGTGACACTCAGTGAAGCGTGGGCCCAATTGCGCGTGGCCCGAAGCCGCTCACGCAGCTGCTTGAGGACACTGCGGTAAGGCTCGGCGCTGTCGCCCGCGGCTTCCATCAACGCCGGGCTGGCCTGCTGCATCGACAGCTCGGCGGCCAGTTGATCGACGTCGCGCAGGTACAAGTCGGCCGCCATCCAGCGCGCCAGTAGCAGCACCTCGCGTGTGACGGCAGCGGTGACGTTGGGGTTGCCGTCACGGTCGCCTCCCATCCAGGAAGCGAAACGAATCGGCGCCGCGTCCAGCGGCAGGTGCAGGCCGGTCGCGGCGTGCAGCGCCTGATCGGCCTTGCGCAGGTAGTTGGGGATCGCTTGCCACAGGGAATTTTCGATGACCGCAAACCCCCACTTCGCCTCGTCGACGGGCGTGGGTCGAACGCGGCGGATTTCTTCGGTGTGCCACGCCTCGGCAATCAGCCGCTGCAAGCGCTCGGTGATCTGCTCACGCTCGTGGCGATTCAAGTCGCGATGATCGAGGGCGGCCAGTTGCGCAGCGATGGCGTCGTACTTCTGGATCAGTGTGCGCCGGGCAACTTCGGTCGGGTGCGCGGTCAGCACCAGTTCGATTTCCAGCGTGGTCAATTGCTGCGCCAGCGCCTCGGGGGTCTGCCCGGCCTGCTTCAGGCGCTCCAATAGTTCGGGCAGCACACGGGATTCAAACGGCTGCGGCTTGCTGTCATCACGACGATGAATCAGCTGATACTGCTCCGCGATGTTGGCCAGATTGAGGAATTGGTTGAACGCGCGCGCGACCGGGAGTAACTCATCTTCGCCCAGGCCTTCAAGACTGGAACTCAGTTGCTCGGTGCCTTGGGTCGACGCATGCCGGTCAGCCTTCGCGCTTTTGCGGATGCGCTCGATCTTCTCGAGGAAATCAGCGCCGTGCTGATCACGAATGGTGTTGCCCAACAGCTCACCCAGCAGGTGAACGTCCTCGCGCAATCGTGCATCGATATCAGCCATCCAGCCCTCTCCTTCAGCTTTATTGTTTTACCGGCGAGTCCTTGCAGGAGTCCATTCGCTGCTGCCGAACGGAACGCCCTGCGGGGTTTCGTTTCTATTGGTGTGTATAGAGCGACAAATTGATGTCCATACGCAACCCTCGACGCACTTTCCCCGCCGGGGAAGCCCGTCTCAGTCACGCCTGACCGTGGCTCAGCCACATTTCCAACGCCCGCCCTGGCGCGGGAACCGATGAGGTATGTATGAAGATCCGAGAGCTCGCCGAACAGTGGGAACAAAATGCCAAGGGCCGTCTGACCGAGACCGCCTATGCCATTCATTTGGATGTTGAGGCGGCCGCGCGGCTTGCGGCGATTGCCGAGATGTACCCCAAGCGCACGCCTGAAGAATTGCTCGGCGAACTGATCGGTGCCGCCCTGGAAGAATTGGAGGCAAGCTTCCCTTACGTGCGCGGTCAGCATGTGGTCGCCACCGACGAGGAAGGCAATCCGCTTTACGAGGACGTCGGCCCCACGCCCCGGTTTCTCGATCTATCGCGTCGCCATCTGCAGGAAATTTCCGATCGGGAAGACCTGTGACGAGTGCATGGGCGACGTCGTTTTTGCTACGTCAGATTTTTCTGCAGGCCTCTCGAGCCAATGATCACGCAGACAAAGTGACGTCATTTTTCGAGCGTCAATTTTACAACGCGTAACAAAAGCTGACTGCATGTTTAGAAAAATGTCTGAACTATTCAAAAAACGCAGCGGTCCGAGCAGTTAGCCATTCCAGTAAAGCCGTCAGATGACTGCGGAAGTGACGCAACACCATCCATCCGCGTGGGCCGTTGCTGAAATGGAACAACCAGTTTTCAGGAGTTAAGAAATGGAGTTGACCACCATGAACACCAGCACTGCCAAACCAACGTTCAATCGCCTGCGCGGGCTGAAGATGGCTGCACTGGCGCTGGGCACCAGCGTTCTTCTGGCTGGTTGCGCAGGCAATCCTCCAAGCGAGCAGTACGCCGTGACCCAGTCGGCCGTCAATGCCGCTGTCACCGCCGGCGCTACCGAATACGCTGCCGTTGAAATGAAGTCCGCTCAGGACAAGTTCAAGCAAGCCGAACTGGCGATGCAGGAAAAGAAATACGACGAAGCTCGTAAATACGCCGAGCAGGCCGAGTGGGATGCACGTGTAGCCGAGCGTAAGGCTCAGGCCGCGAAGGCACAGAAAGCGGTGCAGGATGCTCGTCAGGGCGTCAATGAGCTGCGTGAAGAAGGCATGCGTCAGGTTCAGCCTGTCACACAGTAACGCTTCGCAGTTCAAGCATTGGCCATTGAGTTAAAGGACGAAAATATTATGCGTAAACAAGTACTTATTCCTGCCCTGCTGGCTTTGAGCGTTGGTCTGGCGGCGTGCTCGTCGCAGCCGAACGTAAACCTGGAACAAGCCCGCACCAACTACTCGGCGCTGCAAAGCAACCCTAAAGCCACTGAACTGGCTGCGCTGGAAACTAAAGACGCCAGCGAGTGGCTGGACAAGGCAGATGCCGCGTACCGCAACAACGATGACCAGAAAAAGGTCGACCAACTGGCTTATCTGACCAACCAGCGCGTTGAGCTGGCCAAGCAGACCATCAACCTGAAGACCGCTGAAAACGATCTGAAAGGCGCTGCGGCCCAACGTGCCCAGGCTCGTCTGGATGCTCGCGACGCCCAGATCAAGGCCCTGCAGAACAGCCTGAACGCCAAGCAGACCGAACGCGGCACGCTGGTGACTTTCGGCGACGTACTGTTTGACCTGAACAAGGCTGAGCTGAAGTCGTCCGGTCTGGTCAACGTCAACAAGCTGGCCCAGTTCCTGTCGGAAAACCCTGATCGCAAGGTCATCGTTGAAGGCTACACCGACAGCACCGGTTCGGCTGCCTACAACGACTCGCTGTCCGAGCGCCGCGCGAACTCCGTGCGCATGGCTCTGATCAAGATGGGCGTAGGCCCGGAGCGTATCGTTGCTCAGGGTTACGGCAAGGAATACCCGGTTGCTGACAACACCAGCGCCTCGGGCCGTGCCATGAACCGTCGCGTGGAAGTCACTATTTCCAACGACAACCAGCCAGTAGCACCGCGCTCTTCGATGAAGTAATGCGGTTGTAGCGGCACACAAAGAGCCCCGCCTGTTGCGAAACAGGCGGGGCTTTTTTGTGGCGGTTTCAAAATGCGAGTGATACGAAGTGTCGCTGGCGGTGCTGCTCCGCAGGCTATGGAGAGGATGGCGCCGACTTGCCGGTTTGAGCGTCAGGATAATTCGGAATTTCCCCCAGCCTGCGCAGGCCGTTGAAGTGCTGCGGATCATCCAGATAGCGAACCATGACCTCGCGCCATGTGGGGTCGCCGAAGGTCTGGACGTGAGGGCCGCGTGTCAGCTGCAGCACACGCGGCGGCGGCGCGGCCTGATACAGGCTGATGCCGTTGTGCAGCGGCACTAGCGTGTCGTCCAGGCTCTGGAACAGCAGCATCGGCGTGCCCTTGAGCTGCGGCATGCCGTTGATGGCACTGTCGCCGTCCGGAATCACCCACGACAGCGGCCGTTTAATGGGCCACGTCAGCCACGACGCGCTGAGGGTATAGCGCGCGACCTCGCGGTAGCTCGCCGGTACGCCATCGAGCACCAGCGCCTTGACCCGCGCGCGCTGTTGCGGGTGCTCCGACAAGTAATGCACGGCCAGCGCGCCGCCGATACTTTGCCCGAGTACCACCAGCGGTTTGCCCTGTACCTCGGGCGCAGCGTTCAGCCAGTCAAAGGCCGCATCGATGTCCTGATAAATCGCCGGCAGACTCGGCTCGCCATCGGACCGGCCATAACCGCGATAGTCCACCAGCAACACCTGATACCCCTGCTCCGGCAACCACCAACTCCCCGCCAGGTGCCAGGCCATGTTGCCGCCGTTGCCATGCAGGTGCAGCACCGTGCCCTTTACCGGCACGCCGTTCTTGGCCGGCAGAAACCATGCGTTGAGTTTGGTGCCGTCGGCCGCCGTGAGGGTGACATCGCGCCAGGCGAGGTGGGCTTTGTCCGGCGTCAGCGGCAGACCGCGTTCCGGGTAGAACAGCCATTCGCTGCAGCCGCTGAGAGAGATGACCAGGAGCAAGGTAAGAAGACGCTTCAAGCGATGTCCTTCGATTCTGGATTTGCACACGACGGGAGACCTGACAGAGGCGCCGATTCATCAGCGCCCACAGACTCACAGAATATTCGAGTAGTCCGCTTCGATCCGGTCCAAGCTCAGGTGGTTGAGGAAGTTCGAGAAGCACATCCACGCCGACAGCGCGTTCATGTCGCGGAACTGATCGGGAAGGTACTTGGGCGGCACCACCAGGCCTTCGTCCACCAGCTGACGCAACGTGCGCATGTCCTCCAGCGTGGTTTTGCCGCAGAACAACAGCGGCACCTGCTCCAACTTGCCCTTTCTCACGGCCAACTGGATGTAGTTGTAGACCATGATGAAGCCCTTGAGGTAGGACAGATCCTTGGTGAATGGCAGCCCATTCGGTACCGAACCCCGGAATACCCGACTGGCGTTGCCGTAGCTTTCCGACATGCCGAAGCCTTGCTCGCGGTAGAAGTCGAACACCTGCAAAAAGTCGGCCCCCTCCTCAGCCATGTGAATGGCGCGGGTGCGGTTGGTCAACTTGCGCAGGCGGCTCGGGTAGGACGCAAAACCGATGATTTCCATCAGGATCGCCAGGCCTTCCTGGGTCACGGTCGACGAGGGCGGGCCTTTGGACAGGAAGGTGCAGATCGGCTGATTCTGCCCATTGAGCGTGGTGCCGACGTGGACCAGACCTTCATGGACTTCCAGCGCCCGAACATCACGTTCGTTGAACATCGCGTCGCTGCGAATCTTGATGTAATCGGCGCCGGCCGCAGCGTCCGCCACAATGCCGTCGGATTCGAACACCCGGATCGTCTCCTCAGCCTCGCCAAACGTGCGATTGAGCCGGGTCTGCAGCATGGCGACGGCGTCTTTGGCCGTCAGGATTTTCGGCTCATCCTTGAGGTCCCCGCGACCGGCGATGTTGTTCAGGTAATCGGAGAGCATCATGCCGAGGTCGGACAGCGTCGGGTCGCCGGCATGGAAAGCATCGGACGCCGCGCCGTACAGCTCCTGGGAAATCAGGCCGAAGTCCGGGGTGCCGCGGGCTTCAAGCATCCGGATGACCATCCGGTACTCTTTGCACATGCGCCGCATGATCTGCCCGACCGGGTTGAACTGGCCCAACTGCCGGGTGATGTCACGCTCGATGTTCTGGAACTCCAGCTTCACCGCGCCGGAATCAAACCCCAGCGGGCGATTTTCGTAGTACGCGCGGTCGACGTCCGGCAGGTGTTTGCCTTTGCCGTCGAGGAAGGTCTTGCGGATGTTGTCATCCCATTTCACGGCATCAAGGATTCGAATCGGCGTCTGCGCCACCACGATACGATCGGACAACGTGCGAATAGTCTGTTGGTATTCGTCCACCCGGTACCCCTTATTGAACCGTTTGCGCTATTTGGTCATGCGCTGATATTGAGCTGCTTTGAGAAAGACGTCGGAATTGGCCGGGTCGTCGAGGTAGGCAAAGACCTTGTCCATGGGACTTGAGATCAGCATGCCGTCGCCCTTCACCGTATCGACCCGCTCGCCGTCGAGCCCCTTCTGCTCGACCAACTGCTGAAACCGCTCCAGGTCCAGGTCATAGACCACCAGTTCGTCGGCACCGTTCTCGTTGTCGATCAGGTCGAAACCGGCGATGACGTAATTGCCGCCGTATTTGTCAGGCAGCGCGGCGGACACGTACCAGCGACTGCCGTGGCGCGACACGGTGAAGGCGTACTCGTCACGGTTTTTGCGATCGCCCTTACGGTAGCTGACCGCTTTGTAGCGGTCGGGGCCGGCGCGGCTGATTTCCAGTTCGAGCGGCTCGCCCCAGGCATTTTTGCTGCTCCAGGTGCCGAGCAATTTGGGCGGGGCGGTGTTGCTGACCGGAATCGGGTCCTTGAACGTCACCAGGCATCCGCTCAACAGCGCGAACGACAGGGCGAGCAATACGCTCCAGACTCTCATCGGGTTCTCCTTGAGGTATCAGCCAGCCATCGGCTTGGCAGTGCCCAGTACCAGATGCATCTGGCGAGTAAGAATAGCGAGCATTTCTTCGTCTGCGCCGGGCAGAGGCCCGTTGAGCAGCCCCTGATATTCCATCCGGCAGATGAGCCCCGTCAACACTTGGGCGTCCAGTTGCGGCTGGACCGAGCCCATGACTTCAAGAAACTGGGCGCTGCCCTGCAGCAAAATCTGCTGATGGGCACTCACCAGTGGAGCCAGACGCGGGTTGATCAGCGCTTCGAGGTGGAAGGCGTGCTCGGCAATGAGCTGGTCGCGACGGGTCAGCAATTGATGACGCACGTACTCCATGGTCATGCGCGCGATCTCATCCGCCAGCCGGGCACGGGCCTCGGCGCTGCCGTCATTGCGCGCGACCATCTCGCGCAGCAGCGCCTCGGTGTTGGTCCACAGCTTGGCCATGTACGCCGCGCTGCGTTCAACGTATTGCGCGAAGGCATCGGTGAGCAGGTCATCGATGTCTTTGAAATAGTAGGTGGTGGCAGAGAGCGGCACTTGCGCCTCGGCTGCGACCGCGCGATGCCGCACGGCCCGGACGCCGTCACGGATGAGGATGCGCATGGCCGCATCGAGGATCTGTTGGCGACGCTGTTCACTTCCCTGTCGACTCGCCTTGCGGCCCTGGTACTGAACACTCTGTGCGACTGCCGTGGCCAGGCCAGCGGCTCCCTTTTGAGCGATGGTGCGGTTCACAACTGGATTTCCTTTTTTCGAGTCATTCACATCACAGCAACGTCAGCTTACGGCGGTGTCTGCGCCGACGTCATCGCGAGCAAGCTCACTCCTGCAATCGGCGGAGTGCCCCTGCAGGAGTGAGCTTGCTCGCGATAGCCTTTCCAAATGCAGCCGCGCACTACGAACAGACAAAAAAAAGCCGCCCTGCGCAGGCGGCTTGTTTTGACGCTTAGGCTTGCGGCCGCATGTGCGGGAACAGGATGACGTCCCGAATGGACGGCGAGTTGGTCAGCAGCATGACCAGACGGTCGATGCCGATGCCCTCGCCCGCTGTGGGCGGCATACCGTATTCCAGCGCACGGACGAAGTCTGCGTCGTAGTGCATGGCCTCGTCGTCGCCCGCATCCTTGTCCGCCACCTGAGCCATGAAACGCTCGGCCTGGTCTTCCGCGTCGTTCAACTCGGAATAGGCGTTGGCGATTTCGCGGCCGCCGATGAACAGCTCGAAGCGGTCGGTGACGTTCGGGTTGTCATCGTTGCGACGGGCCAGCGGCGACACTTCGAACGGGTACTGGGTGATGAAGTGCGGCTGCTCCAGCTTGTGCTCGACCAGCTCTTCGAAAATCATCACCTGCAGCTTGCCCAGACCTTCGAAGCCCAGCACCTTGGCGCCGGCTTTCTTGGCGATGGCGCGGGCCTTGTCGATGTCGTTCAGGTCATCGGCGGTCAGCTCGGGGTTGTACTTGAGGATCGAGTCGAACACCGACAGACGCGCAAACGGCTCGCCGAAGTGGAACACCTTGTCGCCATACGGCACGTCGGTGCTGCCGAGCACCAGCTGGGCCAGCTCACGGAACAGCTCCTCGGTCAGGTCCATGTTGTCTTCGTAATCAGCGTAGGCCTGGTAGAACTCGAGCATGGTGAACTCGGGGTTGTGCCGGGTCGAAACGCCTTCGTTACGGAAGTTGCGGTTGATCTCGAACACTTTCTCGAAGCCACCCACAACCAGACGCTTGAGGTACAGCTCAGGCGCGATGCGCAGGAACATTTCCAGGTCCAGCGCGTTGTGGTGAGTCTCGAACGGCTTGGCTGCGGCGCCGCCCGGGATAGTCTGCAGCATCGGCGTTTCGACTTCGAGGAAGTCGCGCTGCATCAGGAAGCTGCGGATGTGGGCGATGACTTTCGAGCGAACGCGGAAGGTTTCACGCACGTCTTCGTTGACGATCAGGTCGACGTAACGCTGGCGATAACGCTGCTCGGTATCGACCAGGCCATGGTGCTTGTCGGGCAGCGGACGCAGGGACTTGGTCAGCAGGCGGACATTGGTCATTTCGACGTACAGGTCGCCCTTCCCGGAACGGGCCAGGGTGCCTTCGGCTGCAATGATGTCGCCCATGTCCCAGGTTTTCACCGAGGCCAGGGTTTCTTCCGACAGCGTCTTGCGGTTGACATAGACCTGGATGCGACCGGTCATGTCCTGAATCACCATGAACGAGCCACGGTTGAGCATGATGCGCCCGGCAACCTTGACCGGAATCGCCGCTTCAGCCAGCTCTTCCTTGGTCTTGTCCGCGTACTGTTTCTGCAGGTCGTTGCAGTAGTTTTCGCGACGGAAGTCGTTCGGGAAGGCATTGCCCTTGGCGCGCTCGGCCGCAAGTTTTTCCTTGCGCAGGGCGATCAGGCTGTTTTCTTCCTGTTGCTGGGCTTGCGGGTCGAGTTGTTGGTCGCTCATGTCTTGATTATCCATCACAGGTTCGTGGCCCTTCGTCTGGCCGGGAAGCGCGACGAAGGATCGCGGGCGGCGACGTCATGATGACGCGCCCGACCCGCAACAGTGGTGTGGCGATTACAGGCCCTGTTTGAGGCTCGCGATCAGGTATTCGTCGATGTCGCCATCGAGCACCTTGTCGCAATCGCTGCGTTCGACGCTGGTGCGCAGGTCCTTGATGCGCGAGGCATCGAGCACGTACGAACGGATCTGGTGACCCCAGCCGATGTCCGACTTGGTGTCTTCCAGCGCTTGGGAGGCCGCGTTGCGCTTCTGCACTTCCTGCTCGTACAGGCGCGCCCGCAGCATCTTCATCGCGGTGTCTTTGTTGGCGTGCTGGGAGCGTTCGTTCTGGCAGCTGACCACGGTGTTGGTCGGCACGTGGGTGATCCGGACCGCCGAGTCAGTGGTGTTGACGTGCTGACCGCCGGCGCCCGAGGAGCGGTAGGTGTCGATGCGCAGGTCCGACGGGTTGATGTCGATTTCGATGTTGTCATCGATTTCCGGCGACACGAACACGGCCGAGAACGAGGTGTGGCGACGGTTGCCGGAGTCGAACGGGCTCTTGCGGACCAGACGGTGTACGCCGATTTCGGTGCGCAGCCAGCCGAATGCGTATTCGCCCTTGATGTGGACCGTGGCGCCTTTGATGCCGGCGACTTCACCGGCCGACAGCTCCATGATGGTCGCGTCGAAGCCGCGCTTGTCGGCCCAGCGCAGGTACATGCGCAACAGGATGTTCGCCCAGTCCTGGGCTTCGGTGCCGCCGGAACCGGCCTGGATGTCCAGGTAGGCGTTGTTCTGGTCCATCTCGCCGCTGAACATGCGACGGAATTCCAGTTTTTCCAGGGCCTCGCGAAGACGCTCGACTTCAGCAGCAACGTCGTCGACGGCGGCCTGGTCTTCTTCTTCGGCGGACATCAGCAACAGGTCCTTGGCATCCACCAGGCCGGTGCTCATTTCGTCGAGGGTGTCGACGATCTGCGCCAGCAGCGAACGCTCGCGGCCCAGTTCCTGGGCGTACGACGGGTTGTTCCAGACGTTTGGATCTTCGAGCTCGCGGTTAACTTCGGTCAGACGATCATGTTTGTGATCGTAGTCAAAGATACCCCCGAATGGTTTCGGAGCGCTCGGACAGGTCCTTGATGCTGTTTAGGATCGGGTTGATTTCCATGGTGGGCAGCACTCGCAGGCGATTTTCACAAAGCCGGCGAGTATAGCGCAGCGAACCCCCCGATGGCAGCCCGTTGGGCAGGGCTGGGCCGTGATCGTCGTTCTTTGCGGGGACATCACCTGGTTACGGCCAGAGCGCGCAGGAATGTGGATCCCCGCCCTACCCCATCGCCACCTGATTGCGCCCGTTATGCTTCGCCGCGTACAGCCCCTGATCCGCAGTCTGAATCAGCTGGCGGCTGTGGCTGCCCACTTGCGGGACGACAGTGGCGAGACCGATGCTGACCGTCAGGCTCGAGCCCTGGCTGGGCGCGACGTGGGGGATGTTCATGCTGGCGATGGTCTGGCGCAGTTTTTCCGCCAGCAAACGTGCGCCACCCGGGGAGGTATTGGGCAGCACCAGCGCGAACTCTTCACCGCCGTAACGTGCGGGCAGATCGGAGGGACGGCTGGAGTTGGCGCGGATGGCTTTGGCGACCTGACGCAGGGCTTCGTCACCTTCGAGATGCCCGAAGGCGTCGTTGTAGGCCTTGAAGTAATCCACGTCGATCATCAACAGCGAGATCTGCGTCTGCTCACGGGTAGAACGGCGCCATTCCAGCTCCAGGTACTCGTCGAAGTGGCGGCGGTTGGACAGGCCGGTCAAGCCGTCGGAGTTCATCAGGCGTTGCAGCACCAGGTTGGTGTCGAGCAGCTGTTGCTGGCTGACGCGCAACGCACGATAGGCTTCATCGCGCTGCAGCAGCGTCATGTACGAGCGCGAGTGGTAACGAATGCGCGCGACCAGTTCGATGTTGTCCGGCAGTTTGACCAGGTAATCGTTGGCCCCGGCGGCAAAGGCGGCGCTCTTGATCAGCGGATCTTCCTTGGTCGAAAGCACGATGATCGGGATGTCCCGGGTCTTCGGATTGCTGCGGTACTCACGCACCAGCGTCAGGCCGTCGAGGCCGGGCATGACCAGGTCCTGAAGAATGACCGTCGGCTTGATCAGGATCGCTTGGGCAATCGCCTGATGGGGGTCCGCGCAGAAGTGGAAGTCGATGTTTTCTTCCTGTGCCAGCCCACGTCGGACGGCCTCGCCGATCATGGCCTGATCGTCGACGAGCAACACCATGGCAGCGTTTTCATCCGTGGCGTGCAGATCGTCCAGTTGCAAATCATGCATTCGGGGTCTCCTGGTCACAGGTCGGCTGTGAAATCACCTGGAAATTCATTGGGTGAATACCTCCTTCAAGCGAGGTGCAATCGATTCCAGAGAGCGAATTTCCGTGGCGGCGTCGATGGCCGCGGCCGCTTTGGGCATGCCATACACCGCACAGCTTTCCTGATTCTGGGCGATGGTGAGAAAGCCCCGCTGACGCATCAGCTTGAGTCCCTGCGCACCATCACGGCCCATGCCGGTCAACAAAACACCCACTGCGTCACCATTCCAATAGCTGGCCACACTTTCGAAAAACACGTCGATGGAGGGCCTGTAAATTTCGTTAACCGGCTCTGCGGTGTACGCCAGCGTGCCGTTCCTGAGCAGACGAATATGGTGGTTGGTGCCTGCCAGCAGCACCGTGCCCACTTGCGGCGGCTCGCCATGGCGCGCCAGCCTGACCTCCAGCCCCGAAGAGCTGCTCAGCCATTGCGCCATCCCTTCGGCGAACACCTGATCCACATGCTGAACCAGCACAATGGCGGCCGGGAAATCCGTCGGCAGCGCCTTGAGCAGTATTTCCAGCGCAGCGGGGCCGCCGGCCGATGAGCCGATCGCGATCAACCG
The DNA here is from genome assembly GCF_055283955.1 of Pseudomonas sp. HP_12. Lineage (NCBI taxonomy): Bacteria > Pseudomonadati > Pseudomonadota > Gammaproteobacteria > Pseudomonadales > Pseudomonadaceae > Pseudomonas > Pseudomonas sp. HP_12. The sequence continues at coordinate 222,334 of NZ_JBTOQG010000034.1, read as the reverse complement.
CTGACGCTGTGCCGACTCGCGCACCGGTGGCGGCACAGGGCGAACCCGCGTGTCCCGCTCGCCAATGAGCCAGCCTATATTAAGTATCTTGCGCAACAAAGGCGCGGCGGCATCCTTGGGGTTGCCGGCACCCAGCGCGGGCGTGTCGACGACGTCCAGCGCGCCATGGCCCATGGCTTCGAACACCCGATGCACATTCTGCTCGCGGTCCACGGTGACGATGACAATGGCGCACGGCGTCGCCGCCATAATACGTCGAGTGGCCTCCACGCCGTCCATCACCGGCATGATCAGGTCCATCAGGATCAGGTCGGGGGTCAGCTGCGCGCAACGCTCCACCGCCTCGGCGCCATTGCTGGCCACCCAGGCAATCTGGTGCGCCGGCTCAAAGGCCAGCGCGCGGCGCAACGCCTCCACTGCCATGGGCATGTCGTTGACGATGGCAATCTTCATCCCTGCGCATCTCCTATCAACTCAACGACCGCATCGAGCAGCGCGTCGTCATGGAAACTGGCCTTGGCCAGATAGTAATCGGCGCCAGCGTCCAGGCCGCGACGGCGATCTTCTTCACGGTCCTTGTACGACACCACCATCACTGGCAGCGATTGCAGGCGGCTGTCGCGGCGCACCAGCGTCACCAGTTCGATGCCGTCCATGCGCGGCATGTCGATGTCGGTGATGAGCAAGTCGAAATCCTCACCGCGCAAGGCGTTCCAGCCGTCCATGCCATCCACGGCCACCGCGACTTCGTAACCCCGGCTGGCCAGCAACTTGCGCTCCAGCTCGCGCACCGTCAGCGAATCATCGACCACCAGCACGCGCTTACGGGCTTGGGTGTCCGCCTGCTGGCTGCGCCGGTCAATGCGCGCCAGGCGTCCGGTATTGAGCAGTTTCTCCACCGATCGCAGCATGTCTTCGACGTCGATGATCAACACCGCCGAGCCATCGTCGAGCAAGGCGCCCGCGGAAATGTCCTGAACCTTGCCCAGGCGCGGATCCAGCGGCAGAACCACCAACGTGCGTTCGCCGATGAAGCGTTCCACGGCGACGCCATACACGGCATCGCGCTCGCGAATGACCACCACTTTGAGCACGTCTTCACTGTGCTGGCTGGCCGGACGGTTGAGCAACTGCGTGGCGGCCACCAGCCCGACATGCCGCTCCTCGTGCCAGAAATGCTGACGCCCTTCCAGCTGAACGATCTCGTCGGCGCGCACGTCACGCATCCGCTCGATGTGCGCCAGCGGAAAGGCATACGCTTCGCCGCCAACGTCCACCACCAGACTGCGCACCACCGACAAGGTCAGCGGCACTTCCAGATGGAAACGGCTGCCCTGCCCGGCGCGCTGGTCCATTTCGACGCCGCCACGCAGTTGCCGAATCATGTGTTGAACCGCGTCCAAACCGACGCCTCGGCCAGACACTTCGGTGACCGTGTCGCGCATGCTGAAACCGGGCAGGAACAGGAAGCTCAGCAGTTCTTCTTCGCTCAACTGCGCAGCGGTTTCGGCGGGCGAGAGCTTGCGCTCAATGATATTCAGGCGCAGGCGCTCGAGGTCGACACCGGCGCCGTCATCGATCAGCTCGACCACCAGCAGCCCGGCCTGGTGCGAGGCCTTCAGTTGAATCAGCCCCTCGGCCGGCTTGCCGCAGGCGAGGCGCTGTGCGGGCAGCTCTATGCCGTGGTCGACCGCGTTGCGCAGCAAATGGGTCAGCGGTGCTTCGAGTTTTTCCAGCACATCGCGATCGACCTGAGTCTTTTCGCCGTCGATTTCCAGGCGCACCTGCTTGCCCAACGAGCGCCCCAGATCCCGGACCATGCGCGCCTGGCCCACCAGCACATCGGCAAACGGGCGCATGCGGCAGGCCAGCGCAGTGTCGTAGAGCAGTTGCGCGCGTTGCGACGCCTGCCAGCCGAACTCATCGAGGTCGGCGGTTTGTTGAATCAGCAAATGCTGCGCTTCGCCGAGCAGACGCCGCGCTTCGTCCAGCGCCTTTTGCGCGTCGGGATCGGTGTTGGCGCCGAGCAAGGCTTCAAGACTGTCCAGTGCTCGGGTGGCGCCGGTCTGCGTGCGTTTGACCCGCTGCATCGCGGCCAGATAAGGCTTCAACCGTTGGGTCTCGACCAGCGACTTGCTCGACAGGTCCAACAGGTTGTTCAAGCGTTCGGCGGTGACGCGCAGGACCCTTTCACCGGTCTCGGCCACACGTCGTTCACCGGGGCCATCTGCTTTAGGCGCCAGGTCGGCAACGGGCTCGACAACGGCGGCGGCCAGTTCTTCGGCGGCCGAATCCTGCGCAGACTGAAGCGAGGTGACCAGCGACTGCGCGTTGGCAAGCAAGATGTCTTCAAGGGAAGGCGACGCGGTGGGCACCAGCATGGCTTTCATGGCCGGATCGGCGCTGACCATGTTGTTCATCAGCGCCACATAGCCGTCCACATCCGCCTGAGGCACGCTGGCGCCGGGCGTGGCAATGCGCATCAGCAAATCGGTGCCCATCAGCAAGGCGTCGATGTGCTCGGGCAGCAGGTGCAATCGGCCTTCCTGGGCGCTGACCAGGCAGTCTTCCATGACGTGGGAAACACTGACGCCCGCGTTGACCCCGACAATCCGCGCCGCGCCTTTCAGCGAATGGGCCGCGCGCATGCACGCTTCCAGTTGATCAGCCTGAGTCGGATTGCGCTCAAGGGCCAGCAGGCCCGCGCTCAACACCTGAGTCTGGGCTTCCGCCTCCAGGGTGAAGAGTTCGAACAGCGACGCGTCGCGCATTTGATCGGGCGTCATGTCAGGCTCCGGTTCACGGCCGACAAGAGCTGGTCTTCATCGAGCAGGCGCAGGCTGCGGTTCTTCCATTGCACGACGCCTCGGGTGAAGCGTGCGTTGTTGTTCTGTGCCGACGTCGAGGCGGTGTCCAGCAGGCGCGCTTCGATGGCATGAATGCCGTCAACCTCGTCCACCGGCACCACCACCGGACCGCCGTCTGCCGAAACAATCAGCATGCGCGGCATTGTGCGGGCATCCCCGACCGGCGCGACTGAAGGGTCCAGCCCGAGCAGTTCGACGAACGACAGGCAGGCCACCAGGGCGCCGCGCACATTGGCAACGCCCAGCAAGGCGCGGGAACGCTGATGTGGAAGCGAATGAATGGCTTGCACCGGCGACACTTCCACCAGACACCGGGTCGGCAGGCCGAGCCACTCTTCGCCGAGACGAAACACCACGGTCGAGCGGGTTTCGACGTCGACGGCCAGCGCATCGGTGTGCATCGACACGCGCTGCTCCTGGGCCAGCGAGTAACGGTCGAGCAAGCGTGTTGCCGCTGCCGAGTACACCGAGCAGTTGCGGCAATGAATATGATCGGCAAGTAGCGGGCAGGACCGGTCGCCATGGATGCCGATGCGGTTCCAGCAGTCGTCGATCGCCTCGGCGGTGTCGCTGACCAGCTCTGTGTGTACGCGACTCATCCGCTGCGTCCTTCTTTAGTGACACCCCGTGCCGCGCGCTCCTGGAGCCTCCGGGCCCCTGCGCTGTCGCCCTGGGCGGCGAGCAGCGCGGCCAGTTGCGCCAGGGTTTCCGGATGCTGCGGTTGCAGATACAACGCCTTGCGATAAAACCCTTGTGCCGCGCTCGCCTCCCCCGCCACTTCGCTGAGCAGGCCCAGCCAGTAGAACACCGGGGCAACAGGTTCGAAGCGCTTGAGGTACTGCTCGCAGGCCACCTTCGCCTCGGCACTGCGGCCTTCATTGGCAAGGGCCGCGATGCTGCGCAATAACTCGGCAGCGTCGCCGTTGCCCGCGCCCGGCGCCGCCACCGCTTTGATGTCGGGTCTGAGCGCAGCCCTGCGTTCTTCGGTCAGCGCAGGATCATTCAACAACCTCGGCGCAAAGGGCTGCGGTTTACGAGCGCCGCGCGACAGGGCCGATGTTGGGTAAGCAGACGTTGGCTGAGCAGGCGATGAATCGCTTCGCGACGGCGCCATGGCTGGGGCAGTCCAGACGCTGTGGGGTTCGGAGATGGCCTCGTCACGTCGACGAAAGGCGAACGATTGGGGAATGCCAATCGACACCATGCCCATGCGCCCGAGCAGGCTGCCCTCGGCGGGGCCGATGAACAGCACGCCGTCGTCGCGGGTCATGCGTTTCAGCGCATCAAAACCCTGACGCTGGGTGTCGACGTCGAAGTAGATCAGCAGGTTGCGGCAGAACACGAAATCGTAGGCCGATTGCGCGACCGGCATAGCGGGATCGAGCAGGTTGCCGGACTGAAAGCGGACCTGATCACGCACCCGCTCCTCCAGTCGATAGCCCTCCTCGACCGCGCTGAAAAAACGCTCACGGAAACCCAGCTGGTCGCCGCGAAAGGAGTTTTTGCCATACACGCCCTGGCGCGCGCGCTGGATCGAAAGCGGGCTGATGTCCACTGCCTCCACGCTGAACTGCGGCCCGCGCAGACCGGCGTCGAACAGCGCCATGGCGATGGAATAAGGCTCTTCGCCGGTGGAGCACGGCAGGCTGAGAATCCGCAGCGGACGCACGCCATTGAGCTGCGCCAACCGGGCGTTGGCCAGCTTGCCGAGGGTGGCGAAGGATTCCGGGTAACGGAAAAACCAGGTTTCGGGGACGATCACCGCTTCGATCAGCGCCTGTTGCTCGTCCGCCGAAACCAGCAGCGTCTGCCAGTAGTCGTCGTTGTCCCGCGCCTTGGACAGCGTGCAGCGCTGACGCACGGCGCGCTCAATGATCGCCTCGCCCACCGACGCGACGTCCAGGCCGATGCGGTCCTTGAGAAAGGCGAAGAAACGCGCGTCGCTGCTCATGGCGCCGCCTCGAAGGCATCCGGGCTCATGGGCTGCTCGGGAAACAACAGTTCGCGCACGGCGTCACTGAGCAAGTCATCCACACGTATCCATTGCAGCAGGCCGTGTTCGTCCTCGCGCACCGGGCCCAGGTACGGCGCCTGCGAGTTGTCCAGGCCGTAGGCTTTGAATTCGTGGGGCGAGCAGCGCAGCGTGTCGGTCGCCTGCTCGAGGATCAGGCCCAACTCACGCGGCGGGCGATCGCCGCCGAGGCGGTAATGCACCAACACCAGCCGTGTGCTGGTACGCAACGGGGCGGGATGGCCGAAGGTCAGCGCGCTGAGATCGATGACCGGCACGATCGCACCGCGGTGGGCAAACACACCCGCGACCCAGTGCGGCGCCTGGGCGATAGGCTTGAGCATCAGCCGTGGCAGCACTTCGGCGACTTCTGTCGCTTGCAGCGCATAGCGTTCCGCACCGATGCGGAACAGCAGAAACAGCTTGTTCTTCGGCGACACCGCAGCGCTGCGCTTGGCTGAATGCTCGATCATGGGCCTGACTCAGACCTTGAAACGCGAAACGCCGCTACGCAGCCCCACCGCCACCTGGCTGAGCTCGTCGATGGCGAAGCTGGCCTGACGCAGGGATTCGACGGTCTGGCTGCTGGCATCACCCAACTGCACCAGCGCCTGGTTGATCTGTTCGGCGCCAGTGGCCTGAGCCTGCATGCCTTCGTTGACCATCAACACACGCGGCGCCAGGGCCTGCACTTGATGGATGATCTGCGAAAGCTGCTCGCCGACCTGGGTCACTTCGTACATGCCGCGACGCACTTCTTCGGAGAACTTGTCCATGCCCATGACGCCCGCCGACACCGCCGACTGAATCTCGCGAACCATCTGCTCGATGTCGTAGGTGGCCACGGCGGTCTGGTCGGCCAGACGCCGGACTTCGGTGGCGACCACGGCGAAACCACGGCCGTATTCGCCGGCTTTTTCCGCTTCGATGGCGGCGTTGAGTGACAGCAGGTTGGTCTGGTCGGCGACTTTGACGATGGTCACCACGACCTGATTGATGTTGCCGGCCTTCTCATTGAGGATCGCCAGCTTGGAGTTGACCAGATCGGCCGCGCCCATGACCGAGTGCATGGTTTCTTCCATGCGCGCCAGGCCTTGCTGACCGGAGCCCGCCAGGACCGAAGCCTGATCCGCCGCTGAGGTTACTTCGGTCATGGTGCGCACCAGATCCCGGGACGTTGCGGCAATTTCCCGCGACGTGGCGCCGATTTCCGTGGTGGTCGCCGCGGTCTCTGTGGCCGTCGCCTGTTGCTGCTTGGAGGTGGCAGCAATCTCGGTCACCGACGTGGTCACCTGAATCGACGAGCGCTGGGCCTGGGACACCAATGCCGCAAGTTCGGCGACCATGTCGTTGAAGCCAGTCTGCACTGATCCGAATTCATCGTTGCGATCCAGCGCCAGCCGCGTGCTCAGGTCGCCGGTGCGCATGGTCTCGAGAATCTGCACGATGCGATTCATCGGCGCCAGAATCGCGCGCATCAGCAACAGGCCGCACGCGGCGGCCGCCAGCAAGGCAATGATCAACGAAATGCCGAGGGTGATTTTGGCGCTGGAGACGGCGGCTTGAATGGCGTCGGACGCCTTGTCGGCGACCACCTTGTTCTTGGCGCCGAGTGCGTTCAGCTGTTTGCGACCCTCAAACCACGTGGGGGTGAGTTGCTCGGCGAAAATCCGTTGGGCCAGCGCGTAGTTGTCGCCCTGATAAGCCGCGAGCACACCGTTCAGCACCAACTGGTAGCGCTCGCGCAGTTGCAGAAACTGGGCGAAGTCGTTGCGATCCGATTCGTCGAAGATGCTTTTCTGGTAATTGACGATCTGCGCCTGCAGGCGGTCTTCGAATTCTTTGTACTGGTCTTCTTCAGCGCTGGTGAGGTCGCGACCGGCGCCTTCACTGAGCAAATGCTGGGTGGCTACGTAGCTTTCGACCCAGGCGCCGCGCACGGTGCTGCTGTAGAAAACGCCGGGCAGCGCGTCCAGTCGTACGGCATCGCCGCTGCTCTCGATCACCAGCAGGCGATTGAACGACACGATCACCATCAACAGCATGATGGCGATGATGACAGCGAAGCTCGCCAAAATCCGTTGACGCAACGTCCAGTTCTTCACAGTCAGCCCTCAAGGGTTCAACGCCGGCATGACCGGGTTCAAGAAGCGGACCGACGGACGGTCCAAAGCGAGCGGGAGTATAGCCTAGTGACTTCCCAATAAACGGGCTGTTTCCGACAAGGAAAACGCCATATCACACAGCCAGATCGGAAGTGTCTTACACGCTATCGGCTTGATGTGACGTTGCTTGATGGTACGAGTACGTTGTTGGCGGATGTCTGCAGCGGACGTTCAGCGCACGGGAGAGAAATGCGGGTCAGGTACCAACGGTTGTTGGGCCTGACCCGGCAGGTTTGCGGGTGTCGGATGGTGTATCCAGGGCGGGTCGCTGGACAGGCTGACGGTTTAAGGCTGCGCCTGACGCACCTGGTGCTCAAGCTCGGTCTTGAGGGCGGGATCGAGCTTCAGCTGCTTGGCGAGTTCGTCCAGGTAAGCGCGCTCCATGAAGTGTTCTTCGTCGACCATCATCACGCTGGCCAGGTACATTTCGGCGGCGATTTCCGGGGTGTGCGCCGCGCGGGCGACATCGGCCGGGTCCAGCGGCTTGTTCAGTTCAGCGTGCAGCCATTGCTGCAGTTCGTTGTCGCCGGTGATGCGGGTGAACTCGCCTTCGATGAGTTCGCGTTCACGGTCGTCAACGTGGCCGTCGGCCTTGGCCGCTGCCACCAGCGCCCGCAGGATGGCCTCGCTGTGCTGCTCGACCTGGGCCGGCGGCACGCGGTCCACGGTTTGCGGCTCAACCGGTTGCGCCACACCCTGACTCGCCTGCCAGTTTCCGTAGGCCTTGTACGCCAACACGCCCAACGCTGCGAGCCCGCCGTAGGTCAGCGCTTTGCCGCCCATTTTGCGTGCGCCTTTGTTGCCCATCAGCAAGCCCATCGCGCCCGCTGCCAACGCGCCGCCACCGGCCCCGGAGAGCAGCCCGCCAAGGCTCCCGCCCAGCTTGCCGCCCAGGCCGCTGCCACCGACTTTGCCGAGCAGATCGCCAAGACCGCCCTGCCCGTTTTGCCCGCTTTTGCCGCTCTTGTCGTGAGCGCCGGCCTTGTTTTGCAGCAGGTCCTGGCCGGATTTCAACAGTTGATCGAGTAAACCGCGCGTGTTCATGACTTCACCTTCAGAAGGGGGACAGACGATTCGACCCGCAGGTTAAGGCGAAGGCACCGACGCGCGCCGGGCGGGTTTGCTTCTGAATGTTGCGGCGACTGAGCGTCCAGAGGCCGGATGGTTTTCGCTCAACCGCATCCGCCCTGCACGAATGGGCTCGGTATTTGCTGCGCCAAGTTTGTCGAGGCTCGAACGGGGCACTACGCTCTGCACCACCGATCTCTGCCCAAACAACCACCATGAGGCAAACCCACCATGCCCGTGCACAAGACTGCGATTCTGAGCGCCGTGATCACCGCCCTATTCACCAGCGGCGCGGTGCAGGCCGCTGAAGCACTCACGGCGGTGGGCGATGGCGAGGGGCAACTGGATATCGTGGCGTGGCCGGGCTACATCGAACGCGGCGAAAGCGACAAGGCCTACGACTGGGTGACCGGCTTCGAGCAGGAAACCGGCTGCAAGGTCAACGTCAAGACCGCCGCAACCTCCGACGAGATGGTCAGCCTGATGACCAAGGGCGGCTATGATCTGGTCACCGCGTCGGGCGATGCGTCGTTGCGACTGATCGCCGGCAAGCGTGTGCAGCCCATCGACCCCACGCTGATCCCGAACTGGAAGACCCTCGACCCGCGCCTGAAAGACGGCCCCTGGTACACGGTCGAGAACAAAACGTACGGCACGCCGTACCAATGGGGCCCGAACGTTCTGATGTACAACACCAACGTGTTCAAGACGCCGCCGGTCAGCTGGAGCGTGGTGTTCGAGCCGCAGGATTTGCCCGACGGCAAACCGAACAAGGGCCGGGTCCAGGCCTATGACGGGCCGATCTACATCGCCGACGCCGCGCTGTATTTGAAGACCGCCAAACCGGAACTGAACATCGTCGACCCTTACCAGCTCACCGAGACCCAGTACAAGGCCGTGCTCGACCTGCTTCGCGCTCAGCAGCCGCTGATTCACCGCTACTGGCACGACGCGACGGTGCAGATGAGCGACGTGAAAAACGAAGGTGTGGCAGCGTCGAGTTCGTGGGGTTACATGGTCAATGGGCTGGTCGCCGACAAGCAGCCCGTTGCTTCAACCATCCCCCAGGAAGGCGCCACCGGCTGGGCCGACACGACGATGTTGCACGCCGAGGCCAAACACCCCAACTGCGCCTACAAATGGATGAACTGGTCGCTGCAACCGAAAGTTCAGGGCGACGTTGCGGCCTGGTTCGGCTCCCTGCCGGTGGTGCCTGACGCGTGCAAGGGCAACGAGCTGCTCGGCGCCGAGGGTTGCGAGACCAACGGGTTTGACCTGTTCGACAAGATCGCCTTCTGGAAAACACCCCAGGCCGAGGGCGGCAAATACGTGCCGTACAGCCGCTGGACGCAGGATTACATTGCGATCATGGGCGGGCGTTAAGCCATGACCCACGCTGTCCAGTTCACCCAGGTCTCGCGGCTGTTCGGCGAGGTGAAAGCCGTGGACCGGGTGTCCATCGACATTGAGGACGGCGAGTTCTTTTCCATGCTTGGCCCTTCAGGCTCCGGCAAGACCACCTGCCTGCGCCTGATCGCAGGCTTCGAGCAACCCAGCGCCGGCTCGATTTGCATTCATGGCCAGGAAGCCGCCGGCCTGCCGCCGTACCAGCGTGACGTCAACACGGTGTTTCAGGACTACGCGCTGTTTCCGCACATGAACGTGCGGGACAACGTTGCCTATGGCCTGAAAGTCAAAGGCGTCGGCAAGGCCGAGCGGATCAAGCTAGCCGACGAGGCCCTGAACATGGTGGCGCTCGACGGCTATGGCGCGCGCAAACCTGTGCAACTGTCCGGCGGACAGCGCCAGCGTGTGGCCCTGGCGCGTGCACTGGTCAATCGGCCGCGGGTGCTGCTGCTCGACGAGCCCCTCGGCGCCCTCGACCTGAAGCTGCGCGAACAGATGCAGAGCGAGCTGAAGAAACTGCAGCGCCAGCTGGGCATCACCTTCATCTTCGTCACCCACGACCAGACCGAAGCGCTGTCGATGTCGGACCGGGTCGCGGTGTTCAACAAAGGCCGTATCGAGCAGGTCGATACGCCGCGCAATCTGTACATGAAACCGGCCACGACCTTTGTGGCGGAATTCGTGGGCACCTCCAACGTCGTGCGCGGCGAACTGGCCCAAGCGTTGAGCGGCAGCCCGGGCACTTTTTCGATTCGGCCCGAGCACATCCGTTTTGCCGAGAGCGGCACTGCGACGCACGACATTCAGCTCAGCGGCGTGCTGCACGACATTCAATATCAGGGCAGTGCCACCCGCTACGAGGTCAAACTGGACAACGGCCAGACGCTCACTGTCAGCCAGGCCAATAGCCAATGGCTGGACACCGGGGCGCGCTATCAGCCGGGGCAACGCCTGACGGCATGCTGGGCGCGGGAAGCGATGGTTGCGCTACATGACGCGCCACGTGAGTCGCCAGAAATCGCGACGGGCGAGGCGCCTTGAGATGGGTCAGACGTTCACTGGCTCCGCACCGATGCAACGGCAATCGCCACTCCGACGCTTTTCCAACCTGCTCTATCGCCGCCAGAATCTGTACCTGGCGCTGCTGCTGATCCCGCCGCTGCTGTGGTTCGGCGCGATTTACCTCGGCTCGCTGCTGGGCCTGTTGTGGCAGGGCTTCTACACCTTCGACGACTTCAGCATGACCGTGACGCCGGACCTGACCCTGGCGAACTTCGGCGCGCTGTTCAACCCGGCCAACTTCGACGTCATCCGCCGCACCCTGACCATGGCGGTCGCAGTGTCCATCGCCAGCGCCATCATCGCCTTCCCCATCGCGTATTACATGGCGCGCTACACCACCGGCAAAACCAAGGCGTTCTTTTACATCGCGGTGATGATGCCGATGTGGGCCAGTTACATCGTCAAGGCCTACGCGTGGACGCTGCTGCTGGCCAAGGGCGGCGTCGCGCAATGGTTCGTTCAGCATCTGGGATTGGCGCCGGTGTTGCAGGGGCTGTTGAGCGTGCCTGGCATCGGTGGCAGCACCTTGTCGACCTCCCACCTGGGGCGATTCATGGTGTTCGTCTACATCTGGCTGCCGTTCATGATCCTGCCGATTCAGGCCTCCCTCGAGCGCTTGCCGCCCTCACTGCTGCACGCCTCCGCCGACCTGGGCGCCACGCCCCGGCAGACGTTCATGCAGGTGATTCTGCCGCTGTCGGTGCCGGGCATTGCAGCGGGCTCGATCTTCACGTTTTCGCTGACGCTGGGGGATTTCATCGTGCCGCAACTGATCGGCCCGCCGGGCTACTTCATCGGCAGCATGGTCTACGCCCAGCAAGGCGCCATCGGCAATATGCCCATGGCGGCGGCATTCACGCTGGTGCCGATCGTGCTGATCGCGGTTTATCTGGCCATCGTCAAACGACTGGGGGCTTTCGATGCACTCTGAAAAAGCGTCGTGGGGCCTAAAGATCTCAGCCTGGGGCGGTCTGGTGTTTCTGCACTTTCCGATCCTGATCATCTTCGTCTACGCCTTCAACACCGAAGACGCCGCCTTCAGCTTCCCGCCGAAAGGCTTCACCCTGAAGTGGATCGGCGTGGCGTTCGCGAGGCCTGACGTGCTGGAGTCGATCAAGCTTTCGCTGCAAATCGCCTGCGTCGCCACGCTGATCGCACTGGTGCTCGGGACGCTGGCCTCGGCAGCGTTGTACAGGCGGGACTTCTTCGGCAAGGACGGCATTTCGCTGATGCTGATTCTGCCCATCGCCCTGCCCGGCATCATCACCGGTCTGGCCTTGTTGTCGGCGTTCAAGACCCTGGGGATCGAGCCGGGCATGTTCACCATCATCGTCGGCCACGCGACCTTCTGCGTGGTGATCGTCTACAACAACGTTATCGCCCGCCTGCGCCGCACGTCCCACAGCCTGATCGAAGCCTCGATGGACCTCGGCGCCGATGGCTGGCAGACCTTCCGCTACATCATCATGCCCAACCTGGGCTCGGCGCTGCTGGCCGGCGGCATGCTGGCGTTTGCCCTGTCGTTCGACGAAATCATCGTCACCACCTTCACCGCCGGGCATGAGCGCACATTGCCCATCTGGCTGCTCAACCAACTCAGCCGCCCACGGGACGTGCCGGTAACCAATGTCGTGGCGCTGCTCGTGATGATAGTAACCATGCTGCCGATCCTCGGCGCGTACTACCTGACGCGGGGCGGGGAAAGCGTGGCGGGGAGTGGGGGGAAGTGAGCGGCTATCTTCATTCCGGAGGCCGACGCAGGACAAGTGTGGGAGTGACCGGGGTGGCGCTCCCACATGGATCTTCTCCAGTAGAACCAGCATCACAGAGCAAAAGATGCTGGAGCAGTGCAGATCAGCTATTCGGCGGTGTGATCAATCCCGTAAATCCGACTCATGAATCGGCTGGTCGCGGTGCGTTGCCCGCTGGTATTGCGCGGGCCATGTGGCCTGGCGTCCGCCCAGATGTTCATCGGCACGCAGCGGCCAGTACGGATCGCGCAGCAGTTCGCGGGCGAGGAAGATCAGATCAGCCTGGCCCGTCCGCAGAATGGTGTCGGCCTGGGTGGGTTCGGTGATCATGCCCACGGTGCCGGTGGCAATGCCGGATTCGCTGCGCACTCGAGCGGCGAATTCGGTTTGATAGCCCGGGCCCACCGGAATCTCGGCTTTGGCCGCAGTGCCGCCGGAAGACACATCAACCAGGTCGACGCTCAGCTCTTTCAAGCGTTTGCCCAGCTCGACGGTTTCGTCCGCGTTCCAGCCGCCTTCCACCCAGTCGGTGGCCGAGACGCGCACGAACAACGGCAGGTCTGCGGGCCAGACTTCACGCACGGCCTTGGTGATTTCGAGGGTCAGGCGGATGCGGTTTTCGAACGAGCCACCGTATTGATCCTGACGCTGGTTGCTCAGCGGCGACAGGAACTGATGCAGCAGATAACCGTGGGCAGCGTGGATTTCGACCACTTTGAAACCTGCGGTCAAAGCACGTTTGGCAGCATCGACGAAGGCCCTGATGATGTCCTGAATCTGGGCCTCATCCAGCGCCGTAGGCACGGTGTAGGTCGGGTCGAAAGCGATCTTCGAGGGGCCCCAGGTCGCCCAGCCGCCTTGGTCGGCAGGGATGGCGCCGCTCTGGCTCACCCACGGCCGCCATGTACTGGCTTTGCGTCCTGCATGGGACAGCTGAATGCCGGCCACCGCGCCTTGGGCGTTGATGAATCGAGTGATGCGCTGGAGCGGCTCGATTTGCTCGTCGTTCCAAAGGCCGAGGTCTTCCGGGGTGATGCGCCCGTCCTGGGTTACCGCCGCCGCTTCGGTGAAAATCAGCCCGGCGCCGCCGACCGCGCGACTGCCCAGATGGACCAGATGCCAGTCATTGGCCAGGCCGTCGGCGCAGCTGTACTGACACATCGGCGAAACCACAATGCGATTGCGCAAGGTCAGTTGGCGAAGGGTGTAGGGTTCAAGCAGCAGGCTCATGGGCACCTCTCAGGTCGTGTGGCAGGTTCCATACGTTGCGAACCTTGAGCCTAGTCGACAACCCGAGCGAAGTGAGGGTTCACTCATTTCCCTCCTGAAGCCAGACATCCTGAAACAACGCGTACACCTGTAGGACTGGCTTTAGCCGGGAAGGCGTCAGTGGCCACACCGCAAGTTGATCGCAGTTCAGCGTGGCGAGAGGTGAACCACCATCAGTTGCACGGTTTCGTTGCCGCGGAATTCGTTCAGGTCCAGCTTGTACGCCAGCTCGACCCAGCGCACGGTCGGGTTGGGCCATACGTCGCGATCAACGCTGAAGGCGATGCCTTCGAGCTTGACGCTGCCGCATTCGGTCTTGAGTACCATCTTCAGATGGCGCTCGCCGACCACTCGCTGCTCCACCAGCTGAAACACGCCATGGAACAACGGCTCGGGAAAGTGTTGCCCCCACGGGCCGGCGTTGCGCAGCGCACGGGCCAGTTCCAGGTGAAACTCTTCGACGGCCAGTGTGCCGTCGGACAGCAGCCGGCCGGTCAGGTCTTCTTCCTTGAGCTGGCGGCGCACTTCAGCATCGAAGGCCTCGGCGAATGCCGGGAAGTTGCCTTCCGGCAGCGACAGCCCGGCCGCCATCGCATGACCGCCGAACTTGCTGATCAGCTCCGGATGTTTAGCCGCCACGGCATCGAGCGCGTCGCGGATGTGAAAGCCCGGCACCGAACGCGCCGACCCCTTCAGCACACCCTCGCCTGCGCTGGCGAAGGCAATGGTCGGGCGGTGATAACGCTCTTTCAAACGCGAGGCCAGAATGCCGATCACGCCCTGGTGCCATTCGGGTTCGAACAGACACAGACCAAACGGCATCGACTCCAGCGGCAGGTCCTTGAGCTGGGCGAGCGCCTCGCGCTGCATGCCCTGCTCGATGGATTTGCGGTCCTGATTGAGCTCGTCCAGACGCACGGCCATTTCCCGCGCCTCGGTCTCGTCATCGCAGAGCAGGCATTCGATGCCCAGGCTCATGTCATCCAGGCGCCCGGCCGCGTTCAGGCGCGGGCCGATGATGAACCCCAGGTCGGTGGAGGTGATGCGCGAGGCCTCGCGACGGGCGACCTCGAGAATGGCGCGCAACCCCGGACGGGCACGACCGGCGCGGATGCGCATCAGCCCTTGGTGCACCAGAATCCGGTTGTTGGCGTCCAGCGGCACGACGTCGGCGACGCTGCCCAATGCCACCAGATCCAGCAACTCGCCCAGATTGGGTTGAGCGCGGCCCTCGAACCAGCCGATGTCCCGCAGTCGTGCGCGCAAGGCCATCAACACATAAAAAATCACGCCAACACCGGCCAGCGACTTGCTCGGGAAGGTGCAGCCGGGCTGGTTCGGGTTGACGATGGCATCGGCCGCCGGCAATTCGTGGCCGGGCAAGTGGTGATCGGTGACCAATACCTGCAAGCCCGCCGCCTTCGCTGCTGCGACGCCTTCAACGCTGGAAATGCCGTTGTCCACGGTCATCAGCAAATCAGGCTGGCGCTCAAGGGCGACCTGGACGATTTCCGGTGTCAGGCCGTAGCCGAATTCGAAACGGTTCGGCACCAGATAGTCCACATGCGCCGCACCGAGCAGACGCAGACCTAATACACCCACCGTACTGGCCGTCGCGCCATCGGCATCGAAGTCGCCGACGATGAGGATACGCTGACGCTGCTGCAATGCAGTCACCAGCAAATCGACGGCGGCCTCGATGCCCTTGAGCTGTTGGTAGGGAATCAGCCGGGCGAGGCCCTTGTCGAGCTCTTCCTCCGAGGCCACACCGCGCGCTGCGTATAACCGGGTGAGCAAAGGCGGCAGATCGCCGAGAAAAGGCAGGGTGTCAGGTAACTCGCGTGGTTCGATGCGCATTCGGGTTCCGCTGGTGTTCTCGTTGGGGCCGGTTGGGTGTAGCGATGTCACCGCGATGCCGCTGTTGTAGCGTCGCAATGCAGGACTGAATCAGCCCCGCTCGCCTGCCAGCCACTGCAGTTGCACTTCGTGCTGGCCGCGATCATCGGTGACGAAGATCGTGCCTTCGCTGATCATCACGTCCCACTTGATCACTCGGGGCATGTCCTTGGCGAGGATTTCCAGTGCCTCCTGGGGGACCGAGGCGATATTGACGTTCTTCAGCGTCTTGATCGCCGGTATGACCTTGCCTTCCCACACCCGCAGACTGCCATAGGCCAGCAGGCTGGTGCGTTCGGTGCGGCGCGAGCACCACGTCAGGCGGTCAGCGTCGGGCTGGCCCACTTCGATCCAGTGCAGCACGCGATCGTCCAGGCTCTTTTCCCACAACGCAGGTTCGTCGACGTCCGACAGACCACGGCCAAACGACAGATGCTCGTTGTACCAGAAGGCGTAGGCCAGCAGGCGCACGGTCATACGCTCTTCGGTCTCCGAAGGGTGACGGGCGATGGTCTGCTTGACGGTTTCGTAGACCCCGCGATCAAGGTCGGTGAGATTGAGTTCGAACTTGTAGGTCGTGGACGGCTGGGCCATGAACGGGCTTCTAGTAGAGACGGGAAAGGCGGCAAGTCTACCCGATGCAGCCCCGTTGAACGACCGAACTCGATGAGCGATGCGGCTCGCCCTTCAGATCGGAGCTGGGGCACAACGTTCGCGAGGCGTTACTCATGCCCCCATGACATGTGTTAAATAAATGAGGCACATCACCGATTCCTTGCTGCGAGACGCTGTCGATGAGGGTCAACGCTTCCATGCATGTCACCGGTTCCCGAATGCGCGCCGTGCTGCTCGCTGCTCTGCTCACGAGCCTGCCCGGTACCGCGTCGGCACGTGAAACGCTGATCTGGCTGCTGCGCGACTTCCCGCCGCTGACTATATTTTCCGGGCCGTTGGCGGGCCAGGGCGCCATCGACAAGCTGATCCCTGAGCTGACCGCCCGGATGCCGGAATACGATCACCAGATCATGCACGTCAATCGCGCGCGCGGAACGCAGATGCTCAATGACCCCGACGTGTTCGCCTGCGACCCGACCCTGCTGTGGACGCCCGAGCGCGACAAAACCATGTTGTTTTCCATCCCCTCGTATGCCACGCCCAGTAATGGCGTGACGATCGAGCGCAGCCGCCACGCGCTGTTCGCACCTTACATCGACGCCGACGGCCGCCTCGACCTCGCCGCCCTGCTGGCCAGCGACAGCGTTGACGTCGGCATCGTCGGCGAACGCAGCTACGGCCCGGTCATCGATAAAGTGTTGCGCGAGACCACTCGCCCCAAACGTCTGATCCTGCACTACGGCAATACAGCGGTGGGCAGCATGCTGGAAATGGAACGGCTGGATCGCTTTCAAGCGATTATCAGTTACTGGCCGGAAGCCCGATTTCACGCTCAGCAACAAGGCATTCCACTGGATGCGCTGGAATTTCTCCCGGTCAAGGGCGTGCCCAAATACCAGTTTGCTCACATTGCCTGTTCGAAGACCGAGAAGGGACGCGCGGCGATGGAGATCATCAACCGGGAAATGCGTGTGCTGCGGGTCACGCGGCTGATCGGGTTTTACGCGGAGTGGATGGTCAAGAAGGAGGATTATCTGCGCGACGCCCAGACATTCTTTGAGGAGCCGCCGAACTGACCCGGCATAGACCCGCGGCCTGGAGCGAAAAGCCGAATTTGAGACAAAAGAAACCCCGAGCAGCGGGGAGACTACTCGGGGTCAACCGTGGTCCATCTTGGACCCGTACGGCAGGCAGCATGAACATCGGAGCACAATGCCTGCGCCTGCCGTAACTGATAGGAGCCTACTGAATCGAGAAGGTTCCCCGCAGCTCAGACGAAAGGTCGAGCTGCAGCGTAAGCAGCGGACTGGGACACATTGCGCATGGCTGAGATGACACAAGGCTCGATGCGCCCTTCTGCCACCATCAAATCACGGTGAAGACCATCTACCACGTCAGTCAGCTGGCGCTTGTCGCCCAGTTGCGACGCAGAAAAAACACGCTCGATCACTATCGCACCCGCTGGATTTTTCAGCGTCACCAGACGCTCGCCCAGAATACCGGCAGGGCCAATGCTCACCTGATAAGGGGACAGCGCTTCGCTCAGTAGCAAGCTGATATTTTCCATCCGGATCACCACTCAACAATTTGAATGCAAAGGTGCTAACCAATGACCATTGGCAGCAGTGGAAAGTTCTGCGCACTGTGGCGAGTTGACACATGCGCACTGCCTGCCGCAGTTTGATTCCGGAGCATGCCTGCCGAATGTGACAGGCAGAATTCACGCCCCTGACGTCTTCGCCTGCTCCAGGTCGTCGAGCAACGCCTTCAACTGGCCTGCCGCCTGCTCGGCCGCTAGACGGGCATCGTGCAACTCACCTTCCAGACGCTTGCGTTCGCTGATGTCCATCCATCCGCCGAGCAAGCCCTGTAACTGACCGTCCGCGCGGTGGTAGGGGGCCGTCCATTCCGAGACGTCGATCTGGCGTCCGTCCAGCCGCAGTACCCGCTCGGTAAACACACGCTCCCGCGTCTCCAGCATTTTCATGTAGTCAGCGTGCATCTGCTGGGCGAGGTCGCCGGGAATGAGGTCAACATCGATCAGGCGACGACCCTGCAATTGCTCGTAACTGATGCCGAAAATTTCCTCATAACTGCGGTTGCAGGCGACAAGACGGCCGTGAAGATCACGCACGTAAATCGGATTGGGGATGCCGTCGAGCAGTATCCGCTTGAAGGCAAGCTGATCACCCAGTTGCGCCTCGGCGCGCTGCCGCTGGTGAATCTGAAACTTCAGGCGGCTGCTCCACGCCAGTGACACCAGCCCCAGCAGTAAGGAAGCGCCAGTGAGCCAGTATATCCAGGCGGGAATGCGGTTCCAGACCGAGGGGTGAGGATTCGCCGCGCCGAGCCATTTCAGGCGGATCGCACGCATTTCAGCCACCGGGAATTCCTCCAGGGCCTTGTTGAGTATGCCGAGCAATTCGGGCTGGCTTCTGACGACCGAAAATTTGTCCGGCGACCACATGCCCTCGACGCTGCGTCCGACCTTCAGCTCGCCCAATGGATACAGCCACGCGCCTGCCTCGTTCTGGATGGTCGCGTCGGCGTCGCCCTTCTCCACCAGTCGGCGGGCATCCTCATACGTCGCCACAAGCTTGAGCTGGATATGCGGATAGCGTTGCTGAATGAACCCGAGCAACGCGTGTCGTGCGGGAAGCGCCAGCACCTTGCCGGTCATGTCCGACAGCTGGAAGGACGGGTCGCTGTCAGCGTGCACGAGAAAGACCCAGTTGTTGCCGCCAAATGCGTAGGTGAAATTCAACAGCCTTTGGCGTTCCGGGTTTTCGGCCAGCGTGGTGTTCATGTGTGCACTGCCGTCCGTCAACGTCTCCAGCAGATCTTCGGTCGAGGCCGACTCCTGATACACGAACTGCAGACCGGTCATACGCGAAATACGCGCGAGCACCTCCACGTTCAAACCCACCCAGCGACCTTGATCATCCTTATAGACGTAGGGAGGGTGCTGGGTGGACGCGACGATGACCTGCGGATGTCTGCGAATCCACCGCCGTTCGACCGCGTTGATGTTCACCTGCCGTCGGGCAAGATCGGCGCCCAACCCGAGGGTCCAGCGCCCCTGGATTTCACGGATGACAGCGTCGTCCACGCCTTCCAGCGCTCGGTCGAAGAGCGCCCGCAGCGTCGAGTCTTGCTCTCGGAAGGCAAATGAAAAGCCTGTGGATGGCAGCAGGCTGTCGAACTTGGTCTGTAAACCGAGGTAAGGCCGCAACAGGCTGTAAGACTGCACCGTCAGCTCATTGGCAATGAAGGCGTCGGCGGAGTCGTTCGCCAGTGCCTCCATCGCGCTGTACAGCGTGGGCGCGACGACAATCTCACTGTCCGGGTAGAGCCGCTGAACCTGCGCGTCGTCCGCATAACCGTCCAGCAGCAACACGCGCTTTCCTCTCAGCGAAGGGTGCAGGTCAGCGTTGTTGCCCCTGCCGAACACCACTGTTCGGTCAGGAATGTAGTCCCGGCTGAATGCCAGTCCGGACGTTTCTCGCTCGAAACCGCTGGCGCTGGTCAGCAAGTCGATTTCTCCGGCCAGCAATGCCTTGACCGCCTGCGCGCGCTTTGCGAACCCGCGTATCTGCACGGGCATGGAAAGCTGCCCACTGATCAGGCTCAGGTAATCCGCGCTGATGCCTTGATAGCGATTATGGTCGGTGGTGATGTCGATGGGCTCATGATCAGCAACGGAAATGCCGACTCTCAACACTTTCCGTGCGTTCAGCCACTGGCGGTCCGCCTCGTCAAGAACAAGCGGCTGTTGCGCCACGACGGGCGCGCTCAGGCCGAACCGCAAGTTTTCAGCTGCATGGCCTGCGCGACTGCAGACGCACACGAGCATCAGCAACGCCCACAGCGCCGGTTGGAGATTCGGGATGCGGCTGCTAAATGCCGCTGAGTAAAAATGTTTAACAACCACGGGCATATACCGAAAAAAGAAAATTCTTCGGAAGTGTGGCACGCAGAAAAAACAAGGCCCGCTGCGAGGCGGGCCTTAGTTGTTACACGGCGATACGGTCAGAGAGGTTTGCCACGATTACCGTGCTGGCTGACAAAGGCCTGCATGGCTTTGAGGTCATTTGGCAGAACAGTGCAGCGCTCGTCTCGCTCGAACAAATCAGACAAATGTGCAGGCAGCTCAAGCGCTTTTCCTACACCGGCTTTCAGCACGGCGTCCGGGAACTTGACCGGATGCGCCGTTCCCAGGATCACCATTGGCGTGTCCAGGCTGCGGCGGCAGTCCCGCGCGGCTTTCACGCCGATCGCGGTGTGCGGATCGAGCAGCTCGCCGGTGCTGGCGAACACTTCAGCGATGGTCTTGCAGGTGTCTTCGTCACTGACCGCCAGCGAATCAAACAGCTTGCGGGTCTCGGTCCAGCGCTCTTCCTGAACGCTGAAACCGCCGCCCTGCCTGAAGTTGGCCATGAGCTCGGCAATCGCCCCGCCGTTGCGACCGTGCATGTCGAACAGCAGACGCTCGAAGTTGGACGACACCATGATGTCCATCGACGGCGACAACGTGGCGTGCAGGGTTTCCTTGACGTACTGATTGCCGCTCATGAAGCGGTGCAGGATGTCGTTGCGGTTGGTGGCAACCACCAGCTGGCTGATCGGCAAGCCCATGTTGCGAGCGAGGTAACCGGCGAAGATGTCGCCGAAGTTGCCGGTGGGCACAGAGAACGCCACCGAACGCGCCGGGCCGCCCAACTGCAGCGCCGCGTGGAAGTAGTAAACGATCTGGGCCATGATCCGCGCCCAGTTGATCGAGTTCACCGCGACCAGACGCGTGCCCTTGAGGAAGCTCTGGTCGGCGAAGCTGTTCTTGACCATTTCCTGGCAGTCGTCGAAGTTGCCTTCGATCGCGATGTTATGGATGTTCTCGCCGAAGATGGTGGTCATCTGGCGGCGCTGAACATCGGACACGCGGTTGTTCGGGTGCAGGATGAAGATGTCGACGTTATCGCAACGACGGCAGCCTTCGATGGCGGCCGAGCCGGTGTCACCCGAGGTGGCGCCGATGATGACCACGCGTTCGCCGCGCTTCTCGAGCACATAATCCAGCAGACGACCCAGCAGTTGCAGGGCGAAATCCTTGAACGCCAGGGTCGGCCCGTGAAACAGCTCCAATACCCACTCGTTGCCGTTCAGCTGACGCAGCGGCGCAACCGCAGCGTGGGAAAACACGCCGTAGGTTTCTTCGAGAATCTTCTTGAAATCCGCGTCGGGGATGCTGCCCGTCACGAACGGACGCATCACGCGAAAAGCCAGCTCGTGGTAAGGCAGGCCGGCCCAGGACGCAATCTCTTCCTGCGTAAAGCGCGGCAGGTTTTCCGGCACATACAGACCGCCATCGCTTGCCAGACCGGTCAGCAGCACATCTTCGAAATTCAGGGCCGGTGCCTGGCCGCGGGTACTGATATAGCGCATTTTTCAAACCTTCGGTTTGGGCGGCAAGCTCAAAGAGGCCAGCTGCAAGTCAAAACGCTTTGTCTTTGACCTGCAGCCCGGAGCCCGAAGCTCACCGCGATATAAGTTTGCTGTTACTTGCAGCTTGCCGCTTAACGCTTGCGGCTCGTCTCAGTTCAGATGCTCGACGCGGATGCGCACAACCGGTCCGGCAACGTCTTCCAGCGCTTCCAGCGCTTCGATCGCATCGTTCATGCGTTTCTCGACCACGCGGTGGGTCAGCAGAATCATCGGCACCAGGCCGTCATGTTCTTCGACTTCTTTCTGCATGATCGATTCGATGTTGATGCCGCGCTCGGACAGAATGCTTGCCACCTGGGCCAGCACGCCGGGATGATCCTTGGCCTGGATGCGCAGGTAGTACGCGCTTTCACACGCGTCGATCGGCAGGATCGGGTGAGCGGACAGCGAATCGGGCTGAAAGGCCAGATGCGGAACGCGGTTTTCAGGGTCGGTGGTCAGGGCACGGACCACATCGACCAGATCCGCCACGACGGATGAAGCGGTCGGCTCCATGCCGGCACCTGCGCCGTAGAACAATGTCGAGCCGGCGGCGTCGCCGTTGACCATCACGGCGTTCATCACGCCATTGACGTTGGCGATCAGACGGTCCGCCGGGATCAGGGTCGGGTGGACGCGCAGTTCGATACCGCTCGGCGTGCTGCGGGCGACGCCCAGGTGCTTGATGCGGTAGCCCAGCGCTTCGGCGTAATTCACGTCGGCGGTGGTCAGCTTGGTGATGCCTTCGGTGTAGGCTTTGTCGAACTGCAGCGGGATGCCAAAGGCGATGGACGCCAGAATGGTCAGCTTGTGCGCCGCGTCGATGCCTTCGACGTCGAAGGTCGGATCGGCTTCTGCATAGCCCAGCGCCTGCGCTTCAGCGAGGACGTCCGGGAAGGTACGGCCCTTTTCACGCATCTCGGTGAGGATGAAGTTGCCAGTGCCGTTGATGATGCCGGCGACCCAGTTGATGCGGTTGGCCGACAGGCCTTCACGAATGGCCTTGATCACCGGGATACCGCCCGCCACCGCCGCTTCGAAAGCCACGATGACGCCCTTCTCACGGGCCTTGGCGAAAATCTCGTTGCCGTGCACGGCGATCAGCGCCTTGTTGGCGGTGACCACGTGCTTGCCGTTTTCGATGGCCTTGAGCACCAGCTCGCGGGCGATGGTGTAGCCACCGATCAGCTCGATGACGATGTCGATTTCAGGGTTGCTTGCCACGTCGAACACGTCGGTCGTGGTCGGGGTACCGGTAATCTGGCAATTGGGGTTTGGTGTACGCATGGCAATCTGCGCCACTTCGATTCCACGCCCGGCACGGCGGGCAATTTCCTCGGCGTTACGCTTTAGCACATTGAAGGTACCGCCACCGACAGTACCCAGCCCACAGATGCCTACTTTGACCGGTTTCACTATGAACTCCCCATAAAACGGCCGACGCGAGGCCGGCCGTGGAATCAGCCGCATTCAGCACGGCTCGCTATTGATGAAGCGCTACGGACAGGCCGCTTCAATGTTTACCGCAGGAGGCTGCGATAAACGAAATTACTTGGCACTCAGCGCGAGTTTGGCCACTTGTGGCGCCGGCTGGTAGCCCGGAATCAGCTGACCGTCGGCCAACACGATGGCCGGTGTGCCGTTCACGCCGATGGACTGGCCGATTTCAAACTGCTTGGTGACCGGGTTGTCGCACTTGGGCGCCTGGATATTCTTGCCATCGACCATGCGGTCCATTGCACCGCGGCGGTCCTTGGAGCACCAGACGGCCTGAAGTTGTTCGTCACCCGGCGAGCCCAGACCCTGACGCGGGAACGCCACATAACGCACTTCGATGCCGCGCTTGTTCAGCTCCGGCACTTCGGCGTGCAGTTTGTGGCAGTACGGGCAAGTGGTGTCGGTGAACACCGTGATGTGGGATTTGGTCTCGCCCACGGCTGGATAGACGACCATTTCAGCGGCAGGAATGCCATTAATGGTCTTGGAAATCGCCTGACGCTCGACCTTCTCGGTCAGGTTAACCGGCTTGCCGGCCTGCATCTGGTACAGGTTGCCCTGCATGACGAACTGACCGTCGGCGCTGGCGTACAGAACGCGACCGCCCTTTAGATTCACTTCGTAGAGGCCGTTCAACGGACTGCTGGAAATGCTCTCGACGGGAATCTCCAGATTCAGCGATTCCAGGGTCTTGCGAATGGCTTCATCGGACGCCTCGTCGGCGTGGGCAAACAGGCTGAAAGAGCTGGCCAGCGCTACAACGGCAGCACCGAGAAAACGAGTGACGCGCATGAAAACTCCTCGAGCGGTGAGCAGACGGGCCGGGCTGAAAACGGGTGGCGGAAAAGCACCGGGATGTTTTCAGGGCCTTGATCTGCGAAACCGGCAAAGCCTATCACATAAGGCTCGCGAGGCCGACGCCCGCTGATGTACGACACATCGTAAATTACTGAAGTCCTCTATCCCCTAGGATGGTGCTTCGTGTGCATTTCCTGCAACCGCGCGCGGGCGACGTGGGTGTAGATCTGCGTGGTCGATAGGTCGCTGTGGCCGAGGAGCATCTGCACGACGCGCAAGTCGGCACCGTGGTTGAGCAGGTGGGTGGCGAAGGCGTGACGCAGAGTATGGGGCGACAGCGATTTGCCGATGCCGGCGACTTTGGCCTGGTGCTTGATGCGGTGCCAGAAGGTCTGGCGGGTCATCTGTTCACCGCGCTGGCTGGGAAACAGCACGTCGCTGGGCCGACCGTTGAGCAATTCGTGGCGAGCATCGCGCATGTAACGCTCGACCCAGACGATGGCCTCCTCCCCCATGGGCACCAGACGTTCCTTGCTGCCCTTGCCCATGATGCGCAACACGCCCTGGCGCAAGTTGACCTGCTCAAGCGTCAGGCTGATCAGCTCGGTCACGCGCAGGCCGCAGGCATAGAGCACTTCAAGCATGGCCCGGTCGCGTTGACCAATGGCGTCGCTCAGGTCGGGCGCGGCGAGCAACGCTTCGACATCGGCTTCGGACAAGGATTTGGGCAGTGGCTTACCCAGCTGCGGCATGTCGACCTGCAACGTCGGGTCGACCGCGATCAGCTTTTCTCTAAGCAAGTAACGATAGAAGCCGCGCACGCCGGAAAGCAGGCGCGCCGTGGAGCGGGGCTTGTAGCCGTTGTCGACCCGCCACCCCAGGTGGTCGAGAATCGCTTCGCGACTGACACTCATCAGGTCCACGCCTTTTTCCTGCAACCAACCGTTGAACAGCGCGAGGTCGCTGCGATAGGCATCGCGCGTGTTGTCCGAAAGCCCTTTCTCAAGCCACAGGGCGTCGAGAAAGCGGTCGATCATGGGATGGTCTATGGCGGGCATGGGTTCTGACTTGTGTGGTGAAAAGCGGGGGGGGGGCAGTTTTTCATACCTGCACAGGCGGGACAAAACCAAATGCCAGAAAGCAAAAAAGCAGCCCGTAGGCTGCTTCTTCATTCGCATGGGAAGACTGGGATTAAACCAGTTTTTCCTTGATGCGAGCTGCTTTACCGGACAGGTCACGCAGGTAGTACAGCTTGGCCTTGCGAACGTCGCCGCGACGTTTCACAGCCATGCTGTCGATTTGCGGGCTGTAGGTCTGGAAAGTACGTTCAACGCCAACACCGTTGGAGATTTTACGAACAGTGAAAGCACTGTTCACACCACGGTTACGCTTGGCGATAACAACGCCTTCGAACGCCTGCAGACGAGCGCGGTCGCCTTCCTTCACTTTCACCTGAACGACAATGGTGTCGCCCGGGGCAAAGGGAGGGATCTCTTTGGTCATCTGCTCTGCTTCGAGTGCAAGGATGATTTTGTTAGTCATGCTGTGCTCCTAAGGTAAACCGGTCTGATTTACCATCGATACGTTAACTATCGTCCCGCTCGCGGAGGTATTCCGCCAGCAGCTTCTTCTCTTCTCCAGAAAGCGAGCGGCTTTCCAGAAGATCGGCGCGTCGTTCATAGGTCCGCCCAAGGGACTGCTGTAAACGCCAACGCCGGATGTGTGCGTGATTGCCACTAAGCAATACGTCGGGAACACGCTGATCCGCATACACCTCCGGTCGGGTGTAGTGCGGGCAATCCAGCAGACCATCCGTGAAGGAATCTTCCTCCGCGGAATCTACATGCCCTAAAGCTCCAGGCAGCAGTCGCGTAACCGCATCTATCAGGACCATGGCCGGCAGCTCACCGCCAGATAACACATAGTCGCCAATCGACCACTCTTCATCGACATGAGCTTCAATGAAACGCTCGTCGACGCCTTCGTAACGACCGGCAATCAGGATAAGTGCTTCTTCCTGCGCCAGTTCGCGTACCGCAGACTGATCCAGCTTGCGGCCTTGTGGCGACAGGTAAATTACCTTCGCCGCATCCCCCGCCGCCTGCCTGGCCTGAACCAGAGCATCTTCGAGGGGCTTGATCTTCATCACCATGCCAGGGCCACCGCCAAACGGGCGATCGTCCACAGTGTGATGTCGATCAGTGGTGTAATCCCGCGGATTCCAACAGGTGAGCTGCAACAGCTCCTGTTTCACCGCACGGCTGGTAATGCCGTATTCGCTGATGGCGGAAAACATCTCGGGAAACAGCGTGATGACTTCTATGCGCAGGCTGGCCATTGCTTAGAAATCCGCGTCCCATTCCACCTTCATCTCGCCTGCAACCAGATCAACTGCCAACACGCATTGCTCCGTATAGGGCAAAAGGCGTTCGCGATCGTCCAGACTGCCTGCGCAGGGTTTGACCACCATTACATCGTTGGCGCCGGTTTCCAGAAGATGATCGACCTTCCCGAGCAATTGCCCAAGACCGTCAATGACCTTCAGACCTTCAAGCTGGTACCAGTAGTACTCGCCGTCGGTCAATTCAGGGAACAGGTTGCGTGGCACGCAGATCTCGTAACCGGCCAGAAGACGAGCTTCTTCACGATCATCAAGACCCTTGAGCTTGGCGACCAGGAACTTGTCGTTCCCGCGTCCACTGACCAGCTCGACCTGTTTCACATTGCCTTCGCGCTTGAGCGTCCAGGTTTTGTACTGCAACAGGTTTTCGGTTGGATCAGTAAAGGAATACACCTTCACTTCGCCGCGAACGCCGTGTACCGAGTAAATCTTGCCGATGACGATCAGATCGTCGGCGGAAGCTGGCGTCGCGTTCATATTGCTCAGGCCGCAGCCTTAGCAGATTCCTTCAACAGCGAAGCAACACGCTCAGAAGGTTGTGCACCAACGCTCAGCCAGTAGGCCAGACGCTCTTGGTTCACGGACAGACGGATTTCCTGACCACGGGCAACCGGGTTGAAGAAACCGATTTGTTCCTTGTGGGAACCGTCACGTGGGTTGCGGCTGTCGGTGACAGTCAGGTGGTAGAACGGGCGCTTTTTAGAGCCGCCAAGGGCAAGACGGATTGTTAGCATTGAACAATTTTCCTGTAGTCGGTGCTGCAAATCTAAGATGCACAGCGGGCATGGGTGCCCGAAAGGCCGCATATTCTAAGGAATATCCGGATTTTTGCAAATGACTTTTTCCGGCGTACGCCGTCGGGCCACCTAGATCTGCCATGGAGCCGTCAGGGATGACGGCAGTGAGTGCCTGCCTGAGCAGGCCACCGGGACGGTTGCCCCAATGAAGAACGCGCGGGAATAACGCCCGCGCGATGCAATTTACATTTTGGGCATACCGCCGCCGCCGGGCAGCATTCCGCCCATGCCGCGCATCATCTTGGCCATGCCGCCCTTGGTCGAAAACTTTTTCATCATCTTCTGCATCTGTTTGTGCTGCTTGATCAGACGACCGATGTCCTGCACCTGGGTGCCGGAACCCATGGCGATACGGCGTTTGCGTGAACCGCTGATCAACTCAGGGTCGCGACGCTCGGCCGGGGTCATCGAGTTGATGATGGCTTCCATCTGCTTGAACTGCTTCTCGGCGGCACTTTGCGCGTTGCCCATCTGCGACAGATTAACGCCGCCGATGCTTGGCAGTTTGTCCATGAGCCCGCCCAGGCCGCCCATGTTCTTCATCTGTTGCAACTGATCGCGGAAGTCTTCGAGGTCGAAGCCCTTGCCCTTCTTCAGCTTCTTGGCCAGTTTGTCGGCCTTGTCCTTGTCGAGGGTCTGTTCGGCCTGCTCGATCAGACTGAGCACGTCGCCCATGCCCAGGATGCGCGATGCGATACGGTCGGGATGGAACGGCTCCAGCGCCTCGCTCTTCTCGCCCATACCGATGAACTTGATCGGCTTGCCGGTGATGGCGCGCACCGACAGCGCAGCACCGCCACGGGCGTCACCGTCGACCTTGGTCAGGATCACGCCGGTCAGCGGCAGCGCGTCACCGAAGGCCTTGGCGGTGTTGGCGGCATCCTGGCCGGTCATGGCGTCGACCACGAACAGCGTCTCGGCCGGCTTGACCGCCGCGTGCAGCGCCTGGATCTCGCCCATCATTTCCGCGTCGATGTGCAGACGACCGGCGGTGTCGAGGATCACGACATCGATGAACTTGAGCTTGGCTTCTTTAATAGCCGCTTCGGCGATGTCGACCGGCTTCTGGCTGATGTCGGACGGGAAGAACGTCACGCCGATGTCGTTGGCCAGGGTTTCAAGCTGCTTGATCGCGGCGGGACGGTAAACGTCCGCCGACACCAGCATCACGGTTTTCTTTTTGCGTTCTTTCAGAAATCGGGCGAGCTTGCCGGCAGTGGTGGTCTTGCCCGCACCTTGCAGACCGGCCATCAGAATGACCGCCGGCGGCGTGACGTTGAGGGTCAGCTCTTCGTTGGCCGCCCCCATCATCTCTTCCAGCTCGGCCTGGACGATCTTCACGAACGCCTGGCCCGGCGTCAGGCTGCGCGACACCTCGGTGCCGACGGCGCGCTCCTTGATGCGATTGACGAAGTCTTTGACAACCGGCAAGGCGACGTCGGCTTCAAGCAGCGCCATACGCACTTCACGCAGTGTGTCCTTGATGTTGTCCTCGGTCAGCTTGGCCTTGCCAGTGACCTGGCGCAGCGTCTGCGAGAGACGATCTGTCAGATTTTCAAACATGCGTGATCCTTTGGGTTCGTGCTGAACCCCGATTGATGCGGCCCGGCCCGTAGCGGCCTTTTCAGTCGGCTGCCGACATCGCGACGCCTGCGCTTTAAAGGATGGCTACTAATAATAGCGACGCTATAAAGGCGGCTGAAACAGCGATCGGCAAGCCTGTGGCTTGAGCAGGTCGCGGATTATAGCGAAGACTCCGGCGCACGGACACCACGGCGTCTGCTTCTCTAGTCTTTCGTGGGATGCGCGTTATATGCCAAACTCACCCGCTTTCGGGCACGCCCAACAGGATCTATGTCCCCCTTGTCACCGAGTTTGCTCTTCAGCCTCGCCGCCGCCGTCTTTTACGCCGCTGCGACCGTCTACCAGGGTATGCGCCTGCGTCAGGGCCAAAAGGCCGACAAATGGCTGCTGTGCCTGATCGGCACCCTTGCCGTTGCCTGCCAGGCCAGTGCCCTGTTCGGCCAACTGGTGCGCCCTATCGGCCTGGGTCTGGACTTTTTCAGTGCCGCCAGCCTGATCGCTGTGTCCGTGATCATCGTGACCATGCTCGCGTGCATTCGTCTCCCGGTGGAAATCCTGCTGATCCTCCTGTTCCCGCTGGGGCTGCTGACGACCCTGATGGCGCAGTTTGCGCCCTCCGGTACGCTGCAGCCGATCATTGAAGAACACGGCATCATCAGCCATATTCTGCTGTCGATCCTCGCCTACGGGATGTTTACCATTGCGGTGTTCCAGTCGCTGCTCCTGTTGTTGCAGGATCATCAGCTGAAAAACAAACACCCCCTTGGCCTGATCAAAAGCTTCCCGCCGCTGCAAACCATGGAAAGCCTGCTCTTCGGCTTCCTCTGGGCCGGCTGGGTGTTGCTGTCGATGTCGCTGATTTCCGGCTGGCTGTTCGTCGAAAACCTGTTTGCCCAGCATCTGGTGCACAAAACCCTGCTGTCGATCCTGGCATGGATCGTCTTCAGTGTGCTGCTGTGGGGACGCCATCATCTGGGCTGGCGCGGCCACAAGGCGATCCGCTGGACCCTGGGCGGGTTCCTGCTCCTGATGCTCGCCTATTTCGGCAGCAAGCTCGTTCGTGAATACATCCTGCACATCTGACGGGCGTTGATCATGGATAATCTGCCGGTCGGCACAATGCTCACCCTGCTTGCCCTGCTCACCCTGTGGTCCGGGCTATTCAGTGCGGTCGAGGCTGCGCACCACAATCTCAGGGCAATGCCGGTCAACCCCCGCTCCAACGAACCACCGAAGCCGGTTCTGGCGTTCAACCTCAACAGCCTCATCCTCGGCAACACGCTGCTCAAGGCGCTGATTACCGTCCTCGCCACGTTACTTGCCATCGGCCACTGGTATTTCCACGGTCCGCTGATTGCCTGGCTGGGCGTCGCCAGCGTGCTGGTGGTGGTGACCGAATTCATTCCGCGAAAGCTGGCGGCGCGTCGCCCCGAATCTATTCTGCTGCTGGGCAACAACGTGCTGCGCATCCCGGTTCGCCTGTTGCAGCCGCTGACCTGGATCTACAAGAACATCGCCAAAACGCTGTTGCGCCCTTTTCTGTCGAAGCGTCGGCCAGACAGCGTCGATGACGATGACGACGCGCACCCGACGGTCTATCAGGACAACGAAAGCCAGTATGGCCGCGCCCACGTGATCTCCGGAATCTACGCGCTGGACCGCATGACCGTGAACGACATCCTGGTGCCGCGCAGCGAAGTCGACGGCATCAACCTCGACGACACCATCGAAGAAATCATCGACAAGCTGATCATCTCCCGGCACACCCGTCTGCCGGTCTACCACAACGACATCAATCAGGTGGAAGGCGTGCTCAACACGCGGATGATCAGCCACCTGCTGCCGCGCAACGAACTGACCAAAGAGGCACTGCAAGCCGCCTGCTACGAGCCGTACTTTGTGCCGGAAAGCACGCCACTGCAGATGCAGCTGCTCAACTTCCATAAGCAGCAGCGGCGCATGGGCGTGGTCGTCGATGAATACGGCGAGGTACTGGGCATCGTCAGCCTCGAAGACATTCTCGAAGAGATCGTCGGTGAGTTCGAAAGCGAGCAGGCCCTCGATAACCCGCACATACAGCCGCAGCCTGACGGGCGTCTGGTGATTGATGGTGCGGCGTCGATTCGCGATCTGAATAAAAGCCTCGCCTGGCATCTGCCCTCCGATGGCCCCAAAACCCTCAACGGGCTGATCACCGAAGCGCTGGAGACGATCCCCAACAGCGCGGTCTGCCTGAAGATCGGGCCCTACCGCCTGGAAATCCTCGAAACCGAGGACAACCGTGTCAGCCGGGTGCTGATGTGGCTGAACACCCGCACCAAAGACGTGATCTAAACAGGCAGGCGGCGCCCTGAAACACTTGTTTCCGCGCCAATCCCCTTAATATAATCGATCCGCTTACCCAGCCCCGCCGATCCGCGTGCTACCCGCACAAAGCGCGATCCGGCCAGTCACACAGCCTGACCGCTCACGCGACACCCTGGCCTTCGCTCCCATCCCGAGCACGCCACGCGCCTTTGCCCGCATCCGGGCTAATCTGTTCAGCGCTGGACCCAAAACAACAATTACGATTGCCGCAGCGCGCGCACGAAATTTCGTCTCCCGCTGACAGGCGATACGACTGCCAGGGATATCCGCATGACCATGACTTCTGCCTGTCCAACCCGCGACGAGAGCGAAACCCGCCCCGCCAACTCCGCGGCCCGCGTCGCCACCGCCAGCTTCATCGGCACCGCGATCGAGTTCTACGATTTCTACGTGTACGCCACCGCCGCCGCGCTGGTGATCGGCCCGGTGTTCTTTCCGCAAACCTCCAGCACCGCACAGATGCTGTCGGCGTTTCTAACGTTCGGGATCGCCTTTCTCGCACGTCCGCTGGGCTCGGCGCTGTTCGGCCACTTCGGTGACCGTGTCGGCCGCAAATCGACGTTGGTCGCCTCTCTGTTGCTCATGGGCGTCTGCACCACGCTGATCGGCGTGTTGCCGGGTTACGACGCCAT
Source organism: Pseudomonas sp. HP_12 (assembly GCF_055283955.1). NCBI lineage: Bacteria > Pseudomonadati > Pseudomonadota > Gammaproteobacteria > Pseudomonadales > Pseudomonadaceae > Pseudomonas > Pseudomonas sp. HP_12. The sequence goes on along the minus strand of NZ_JBTOQG010000034.1, from coordinate 190,669 downwards.
CGGCTCATGGGCGCCGATGCTGCTCTGCGTGCTGCGCTTCGGCCAAGGCCTCGGACTGGGCGGCGAATGGGGCGGCGCGGCGCTGCTGGCCACCGAGAACGCGCCCAAGGGCAAACGTGCGTGGTTCGGCATGTTTCCGCAGTTGGGTCCTTCGATCGGTTTCCTGGCAGCAAACGGGCTGTTTCTGACGCTGGCGATGACGCTGGACGACGAGCAATTTCGCTCCTGGGGTTGGCGCGTACCGTTTCTGCTCAGCGCCGTGCTGGTCATCATCGGGCTGTACGTGCGGCTGAAGCTTGAGGAAACGCCCGTCTTCGCCAAGGCCATCGCCCGCCATCAGCGTGTGAAACTGCCGATTGTCGAACTGTTCGGTCAGTACTGGAAGCCGATGCTGCTGGGGGCAGCGTCAATGGTGGTCTGCTACGCGCTGTTCTATATCTCCACCGTCTTCTCGCTGAGCTACGGGGTGAAAACCTTGGGTTACAGCCGCGAGTCGTTTCTCGCCATGCTGTGTTTTGCGGTGCTGTTCATGGCCCTGGCGACGCCGCTTTCGGCATTGGCGAGTGATCGATTTGGTCGCAAGCCGGTGCTGGTGATCGGCGGCGTGCTGGCGATTCTGTCGGGCTTTCTGATGGAGCCCTTGCTGACCCACGGCACGACTTGGGCGGTGACGCTGTTTCTGTCGATCGAGCTGTTTCTGATGGGCGTCACCTTCGCGCCGATGGGGGCGATGTTGCCGGAGCTATTTCCCACGCGGGTGCGTTATACCGGCGCGTCGGCGGCCTACAACATCGGCGGCATTGTCGGTGCCTCGGTCGCGCCGTTCTTCGCACAGAAGCTGGTGGAAATGGGCGGTTTGAGCTGGGTCGGTGGGTATGTCTCGGCGGCAGCACTGATCAGCGTGATCGCCGTGCTCTGCCTGAAAGAAACCCGGCATGCGGACCTGGATACGATTGCCTGAGCAAACCGGATATCGACGGTGCGTCATAGCCAAACAAAAACGGCGCCCCTGAGGGCGCCGTTTTTCATTCAGCGTGATGCTTACAGCTGAACCTTCACCGCCATCGAAGCGCGAGTGGCCTTGCGACGGGCCGCTTCGATTGACTCGTCGCGGGCCAGAGCCACGCCCATGCGGCGCTGACCATTGACCTCGGGCTTGCCGAACAGGCGCAGCGCGGTGTCCGGTTCGCTCAGGGCTTGTTCCAGGTTGGCGAACGCCGTCTGGGTCGATTGACCTTCGACCAGAATCACCGCCGACGCCGATGGCCCGAACTGGCGAATCAGCGGGATCGGCAGACCGAGAATGGCCCGGGCGTGCAGCGCGAACTGCGACAGGTCCTGGGAGATCAGCGTGACCAGACCGGTGTCGTGGGGGCGCGGCGAGACTTCGCTGAACCACACCTGATCGCCCTTGATGAACAGCTCGACGCCAAACAGACCACGGCCACCCAGCGCTTCGGTTACCGCTTTGGCGACGCGCTCGGACTCGGCCAATGCGACCGGGCTCATGGCCTGGGGCTGCCACGATTCCTGATAGTCGCCCTTCTCCTGACGATGCCCGACCGGCGCGCAGAAGGTGGTGCCGCCGACGTGACGCACGGTCAGCAGAGTAATTTCGTAATCGAAATCAATGAAGCCTTCGATGATCACCCGGCCTTTGCCGGCACGACCGCCTTCTTGGGCGTAGTCCCAGGCCTTCTGAATGTCCGCGTCGGTTTTCAGCAGGCTCTGGCCTTTGCCCGACGAGCTCATCACCGGTTTGACCACGCACGGGAAGCCCAGGTCTTCGACGGCTTTTTTGTAGTCTTCGAAGGTGTCGGCGAAGTGATACGGCGAGGTCGGCAGATCCAACTCCTCAGCGGCCAGACGACGAATACCTTCGCGGTTCATGGTCAGCTGCGCAGCGCGGGCCGTCGGAATGACCGTGAAGCCTTCGGACTCCAGCTCCACCAGAGTCGCGGTGGCGATGGCTTCGATTTCCGGGACGATGTAATGGGGCTTCTCGGATTCGATGACCGCACGCAAGGCGGCGCCGTCGAGCATATTGATCACGTGGCTGCGGTGCGCGACCTGCATCGCCGGAGCGTTGGCGTAACGGTCGACGGCGATCACTTCAACGCCCAGGCGTTGCAGCTCGATCACTACTTCCTTGCCAAGCTCGCCGCAACCGCAGAGCAAAACGCGGGTCGCGGTCGGCGAAAGTGGAGTTCCGATTTGAGTCATCTCAGGTCCTCGTGGAGCAGGTCGAGGGTTGCTCGCCGTGTGCAAGCAACCGCAGGTAGAAAGGCGCGCAATTTACCATGAAGGCCGGGGAATGGGATGCAGCGCCGCAGGGTTGATTCAACCTCGAGGGCTGTTGCCACTCACCTGAAACATCATCCCGCTTGCCCTCGCCCGCTCATCGCAGGCGACCAACACGGCACGGCGCGCCTGGTTGTCCATTCGGCTCCAGCCGGTGATCTCGGCCACGGTGCGCTGGCAACCGGTGCAGATGTCGGCGTCGTCCAGTGCGCAAATGCTCACACAGGGAGAGCGGACCGGCTTTTCATGGATCGGCTGTTCATCGAGGGGTGCGGCATGGATGGGGGGTTCGGCGCTGGACATCAATCTTCCTGCGGGGCCAGGTCACGCGCGTAGCGCTGGGCGTTGTGGACGTAGTGGGCGGCGCTGGCGTCGAGCATCTGCTTCTGTGCGTCAGTCAGCTCGCGGACGATCTTGCCCGGCGAGCCCATGACCAGCGAACCGTCAGGAATGACTTTGCCTTCGCCGATCAGTGAATTCGCGCCGATGATGCAGTGTTTGCCGATCTTCGCGCCGTTGAGGATGACCGAGTTAATGCCGATGAGCGTGCTGTCACCCACGCTGCAACCATGCAGCATCGCGTTGTGGCCGATGGTCACGTTGCGGCCGATGGTCAGCGGCGAGCCCATGTCGGTGTGCATGACGGTGCCGTCCTGCACGTTGCTGTTCTCGCCGATGTCGATCAGCTCGTTGTCGCCGCGCAGCACGGCGCCAAACCAGACGCTGGCGTTGGCCTGCAAGCGCACATTACCGATGACAGTGGCTGTCGGCGCGATCCAACTGCTGGCGTGCGCGTCGACGCGGGCATCGCCCAGGCGGTACTTCATGGTCTGCTCCTCATGGCTCGGTTCTCATGGCTCGGCTCTCATCGCTCGGCGCGGCCGTGGCTCAGGATTTCAGCGTGTGGATGATTGATCGTTTGGGCGGTTCGTTGAGGTCGATGCCGCTGTCGAACAACAGGTTCATCAGCTCGACGATCATGATCGCGGTCAGGCCCCAGATCTTGTACTCGCCGAAGCGGTAACTCGGCACGTACCAGCTGCGCCCTTGATAGTCGATGCGGTGGGTGTGTTCGCGCGCATCCTGGCGGAAGAAATCCAGCGGCACGCTGAAGACCGCCGCGATCTCGCCATCATTAGGGGTGTATTCAACGAAGTCGGGAATAACGCCGACGTAGGGCGTCACTTTGATGCCGTGCTTGGAGATCAACGGACTCAGCGGGCCGATCACCTCCACGAGACCCGGTGGCAAACCGATTTCCTCTTGGGCTTCGCGCAGCGCCGTGAAGATCAGGTCAGGGTCTTCCGGATCACGCCGTCCGCCCGGAAAGGCCACTTCGCCGCCGTGGGTCGAAAGGCCGCTGGCGCGCAGGGTCAGCACCAGTTCGGGCTCTGCGCTGCGAGTGATGGGCAGAAGCACGGCGGCTTCGGGAAAGCGCGCGTCCGTTTCCAGCATCACCGGCGTGTGGCTGCTCATACGGTGAAGTAGCTCATCCAGCATGGGAATTCTCGATCGGTTGCCTGCCCGGCATCATGCACCAAAGCGAAGATGCGCCCAAGTCTTGTAGGACAACCCGCCCGCGCAAGACGCCTCTTGCCGTCCACCCGCGCTACAGCTCAAGATAGCCGCTGCCAACAGGAACCCGATTCGATCATGAAATTCTGCAGCAACTGCGGCGAACAGGTCATCCAGCGTATCCCCGAGGGCGACAGCCGCCCGCGTTACGTGTGTGAACATTGCGACACCATTCACTACCAGAACCCCAACATCGTGGCCGGCGTCGTGCCGGTGTGGGGTGAGAAAGTGTTGCTGTGCCGTCGCGCCATCGAGCCACGACTGGGTTACTGGACGTTACCCGCCGGTTTCATGGAAAACGGCGAAAGTGTCGAGCAGGCCGCGCGCCGCGAGACACTTGAAGAAGCCTGCGCGGAGGTCGAGGACCTGCAGCTGTATTCAATGATCGATGTGCCGCACATCAACCAGGTGCACATCTTCTACCGCTCGAATCTGGTCAAACCGGAGTTCGCGGCCGGCATCGAAAGCCTGGAAGTGAAGTTGTTCGACGAAGCCGATATCCCGTGGTCGGAGCTGGCTTTCCAGACTGTCAGACGTACCCTAGAATGCTTTTTCCGCGACCGGCGGCAGCAGGATTTCCAGGTGTACACCGATTGCCTGTCCGTCACACCTCCTCATAAAACCACTTGATCAAGACGACGGCGCGCGATTGCCGCGCAGGCTTCAGGGATACCCTTTTCATGCGTTGGTTGCTTGCCGTTTTATGCCTGTCGGTTGTGCCGATGTCCCAGGCTGCGTTCACTCAGACCATCGTGCCCAAAGGCAGCGAACAGAAGTTCGTCGGCGGTAAGGTTGTCGACACCCAGAACATCGCGGACCGGACCATCGATAAGGTGTTGGTGCTTAAATCCGCGCATCAGCTGCAGCTGATCAGCCGTGGCGAGGCGCTGAAGACCTATCGAATCTCACTGGGCAAGGCGCCCATCGGACCGAAACTGCAAGAGGGAGACCAGCGCACACCGGAAGGTTTCTACTGGCTCGACTGGCGCAAGACCAGCGACGCCTACAACCTGTCGATGCACATTTCCTACCCCAACATCTCCGATGCCGCACGCGCCCGTCGCGAAGGCGTGAAGCCCGGCAGCATGATCATGATCCACGGTACGCCGATCAATGACGATTATCCGGAGTGGTATTTCCACACGCTCGACTGGACGAACGGCTGCATCGCGATGCGCAACAGCGATATTCGTGAGGTGTGGGATCTGGTGAAAGACGGCACGATGATCGAGATCAGGCCGTAAGCATCTGCGGGGGTCATGCAGAAAGCATCTGTCTAAAGCAAGGCTGCGGGGAAAGCTAGATATCTTCCAGTTTCCACACGTCATAAGCCGGTACTTCGTAAGGATGACTGGCCTTCAACGCAGCAACCGCCTGCCCGATCAGCTCATCTGACACGACAAGCTCGACCTTCCATTCCTGAACCTGCTCGACCTCGCCGGCGTGCCCGATGAACGGCTGACTGCCGTCCAACGGGCGAAACTGGCCTTGCCCGAGCACCTGCCATGAGCAGCAGTCATACGCGCCGATTCGCCCCGCACCGGCGGCGAACAACGCGCTTTTGACCTGCTCCACATGGCTCGGTGGCACAAAGAAGGCCAGCTTGTACATCAGCGGTCAGTTAACCCAGACGCGCGCGTTACGGAACATGCGCATCCACGCGCCATCTTCAGCCCACTCATCCGGACGCCACGAGTTGGTCACGGCGCGGAACACACGCTCAGGGTGCGGCATCATGATGGTGACGCGACCGTCAAGCGTGGTCAGACCCGCGATACCACGGGGCGAGCCATTTGGGTTGGCTGGATAGGTTTCAGTGACCTTGCCGTGATTGTCGACGAAACGCACGGCAACGGTGCCGGACAGATCGGTTTCAATCAGCGCCTCAGGGGTCTTGAACTCGGCGTGACCCTCACCGTGCGCGATGGCGATAGGCATGTGCGAGCCGGCCATGCCTTGCAGGAAGATCGACGCCGACTTCTGGATTTCGACCATCGCCACGCGCGCTTCGAACTGCTCCGAGCGGTTGCGCACGAAGTGCGGCCAGAACTCGCTGCCCGGGATCAGTTCGCTGAGGTTGGACATCATCTGGCAACCGTTGCAGACACCCAGCGCGAAGCTGTCGCTGCGGGCGAAGAAGCCCTGGAACGCATCCCGTGCACGGCTGTTGAACAGCGCGGACTTGGCCCAGCCTTCGCCGGCACCCAGTACGTCGCCGTAGGAGAAACCACCGCACGCCACCAGACCTTTGAAGTCATTGAGGTCGACGCGACCGGCGAGGATGTCGCTCATGTGCACATCAACCGAGGCGAAACCGGCGCGGTCGAAGGCAGCCGCCATTTCAACCTGACCGTTGACGCCCTGCTCACGCAGCACTGCCACTTGTGGGCGAACGCCCTTCTTGATGTAAGGCGCAGCGATGTCGTCGTTGACGTCATAGCCCAGCTTGACGTTCAGGCCCGGGTTGTCTTCTTCCAGCAGCGCATCGAATTCCTGATCGGCGCAATCGGCGTTATCACGCAGGCGCTGGATCTGATAGCTGGTTTCGCTCCACTGGCGCTGCAGCAGGCGGCGATCGCCTTTGAACACGGTGTCGCCGCTCAGGCTGATGATCACGTCGCTGTTGTTGATCGGCTTACCGATCACGGCAACGCAATCTTCGCCCAGGCCGGCAGCGCTGAATTGCGCGAGCACGAGCGGCGTGGCGTCCTGGCGAACCTGGATCACTGCACCCAGCTCTTCGTTGAACAGAATGGCCGCGACTTTTTCGCGTTTGCCGGTCAGCGTGTCGAGTTCGAGGTTCAGGCCACAATGGCCTGCGAACGCCATTTCCAGCACGGTCGCCATCAAGCCACCGTCGGAACGGTCGTGATAGGCCAGCAGGTGGCCGTCGGCGTTGAGGCCCTGAATGACGGCGAAGAAAGCTTTGAGGTCTTCGGCGTCATCGACGTCCGGCGCGACGCTGCCGAGCTTGCCGTGGGTCTGGGCGAGAATCGACGCGCCCATGCGGTTATGGCCACGACCGAGGTCGATCAGGATCAGATCGGTCAGGCCCTTGTCCATGCGCAGTTGCGGGGTCAGGGTTTTGCGGATGTCGGTGACCGGTGCGAAACCGGTAACGATCAGCGACAGCGGCGAGGTCACGGTTTTTTCGGTGCCTTCGTCGCTCCAGCGGGTCTTCATGGACATCGAGTCCTTGCCCACCGGAATGGTAATGCCCAGCTCGGGGCACAGTTCCATGCCGACCGCTTTCACGGTGTCGTACAGCCGCGCATCTTCGCCCGGGTGACCGGCAGCGGACATCCAGTTGGCGGACAGCTTGATGTCGGAGATCTTGCCGATACTCGACGCGGCGATGTTGGTCAGGGTCTCGCCAATCGCCATGCGGCCGGACGCCGGAGCGTCCAGCAAGGCCAGCGGCGTGCGCTCGCCCATCGCCATGGCTTCGCCGGTGTAGACGTCAAAGCTGGTTGCGGTGACGGCGACGTCCGCCACGGGCACTTGCCACGGGCCGACCATTTGGTCGCGATTGACCATACCGGTGATGCTGCGGTCGCCAATGGTAATAAGGAAGCTCTTGCTCGCGACTGCCGGGTGATGCAGCACGCGCTGCACGCTCTCTTCGATGTCGAGGGCGCTCGGGTCGAAGTCGTCGCCCAGCTCGGTTTCACGCTCGGCCGAACGGTGCATGCGCGGGGCCTTGCCCAGCAGCACTTCCAGCGGCATGTCGACAGGGTTGTTGCCGAAGTGGCTGTCGGTGACGGTCAGTTGCGGCTCTTCAGTCGCCTCGCCTACCACCGCAAACGGGCAACGCTCACGTTCGCAGATGGCTTTGAAGCGTTCGAAATCAGGGGCGCTGACGGCCAGAACGTAACGTTCCTGGGACTCGTTGCTCCAGATTTCCAGCGGCGCCATGCCTGGCTCGTCGTTCGGCACGTTGCGCAGCTCGAAGCGGCCACCGCGGCCGCCGTCGTTGACCAGCTCCGGGAAGGCGTTGGACAGACCGCCCGCGCCGACGTCATGGATGAACGCGATCGGGTTGGCCTCGCCCAGCTGCCAGCAGCGGTCGATGACCTCCTGACAACGGCGTTCCATTTCCGGGTTTTCACGCTGTACCGAGGCGAAGTCCAGGTCAGCCGAGCTGGTGCCGGTGGCCATGGAGGAAGCTGCGCCGCCACCCAGACCGATCAGCATCGCCGGGCCGCCGAGCACGATCAGCTTGGCGCCGACGGTGATTTCGGCTTTCTGCACGTGCCCTTCGCGAATGTTGCCCATGCCGCCTGCGAGCATGATTGGCTTGTGGTAGCCGCGAACTTCATCGCCGTGTGGCGTGCTGATCGACTGCTCGAAGGTACGGAAATAACCGGTCAGGGCCGGACGACCGAACTCATTGTTGAACGCCGCGCCACCCAGCGGCCCTTCGATCATGATGTCCAGCGGCGTCACGATGCGCTCGGGTTTGCCGTACGGCTTTTCCCACGGCTGCTCGAAACCCGGAATGTTCAGGTTGGACACCGTGAAACCGGTCAGGCCGGCTTTCGGCTTGGCACCACGGCCGGTTGCGCCCTCGTCGCGGATCTCGCCGCCGGAACCGGTGGCTGCGCCCGGAAACGGAGCAATCGCCGTCGGGTGGTTGTGGGTTTCGACCTTCATCAGAATGTGCACCGGCTCCTGAACCGCACCGTACTCGCGGCTTTCAGGATTCGGGAAGAAGCGGCCGGCCACGCTGCCGACGATCACCGAAGCGTTGTCCTTGTAAGCGGACAGCACGCCTTCGTTGTGCATCTGATAGGTGTTCTTGATCATGCCGAACAGGCTTTTTTCCTGGCTCTGGCCGTCGATATCCCAACTGGCGTTGAAGATCTTGTGACGGCAGTGCTCGGAGTTGGCCTGCGCGAACATCATCAGTTCGATGTCGTGGGGGTTGCGCTTGAGGCCGGTGAACGCGTTCACCAGATAATCGATTTCGTCTTCGGCGAGGGCCAGGCCCAGTTCGACGTTGGCTTTTTCCAGCGCCGCGCGGCCGCCACCCAGTACGTCGATGGCGATCAGCGGCTTGGGCTCGGCGTGGCTGAACAGGCTGGCGGCCTCTTCGAGCGCGCCCAGTACGATCTGGGTCATGCGGTCGTGCAGCGCGTCGGCGATCAGCTGTGCGTCGGCGTCGCTGAACTGGCCTTCTACATAAAAGGCAATGCCGCGCTCAAGACGCTGGATCTTGGTCAGGCTGCAATTGCGCGCGATGTCGGTGGCCTTGCTCGACCATGGCGAAATGGTGCCGAAACGCGGGAGGACCAGGAACAGGCGGCCCGCAGGCTCCTGCACCGGTACGCTCGGACCGTATTTCAGCAGGCGGGCAAGCACTTGCTGCTCGTCTTCGGTCAGGACGCCATTGACCTCAGCGAAGTGGGCGAATTCAGCGTACAGGCCACTGACAGCCGGAACTTTATCGTTCAGCTGCGCAAGTAATTTCTTGTGGCGGAAGGCGGAAAGGGCGGGAGCACCACGCAGGATCAACATCGTCGGGACAGCCTCGGGAAGGGGGTGTGCTTTGAGGCCGTGCATTCTAGCCTAATCGCTCACCGTCGGCACCCGAAACCACGGCATGGGATGCACCCGAATGTCGGCTCCGGGCGCTTGCCTGCGTCGTAAGGTAAAAAATCCTCTGCTCTATCAGACGCGACCCGCGCTGTCGAGATATGGCGGTATGGCTGCTTTGCGTATACTGCAACGATGTTTTCCCAATCAGATTTCCGCCCACGCTGTGCCAAGTGGCTCATCGCAACCGGAATCTTCCTGCTGCTCGGCGCGTGTGTGGAGAAACCCAACACGCTGGAACGAGTCAAGGAGGATGGCGTTTTGCGCGTCGTCACCCGCAACAGCCCGGCGACCTATTTTCAGGACCGCAACGGTGAAACCGGTTTCGAGTACGAACTGGTGAAGCGCTTCGCCGACGATCTGGGCGTTGAACTGAAAATCGAAGCCGCCGACAACCTCGACGACCTGTTCGATCAGATGGGCAAACCCGGCGGGCCGGTGCTGGCGGCAGCGGGTCTGGTCAGCAGCGAAAACCGCGCGAAGCAGGTACGTTTTTCCCACTCCTATCTTGAAGTCACCCCTCAGGTCGTTTACCGCAACGGTCAGTCGCGCCCCACCGATCCGGGCGATCTGGTCGGCAAGCGCATCCTCGTGCTTAAAGGCAGCAGCCACGCCGAGCAACTGGCAGCGCTGAAGGTCAAGTACCCCGGCATCAACTACGAAGAGTCCGATCAGGTCGAAGTCGTCGACCTGTTGCGCATGGTGGACGAGGGCCAGATCGACCTGACCCTGGCGGACTCCAACGAACTGGCGATGAACCAGGTGTATTTCCCCAACGTGCGCGTCGGCTTCGACCTTGGCGATGGCCGCGATCAGCGCTGGGCAGTGGCATTAGGCGATGACAACAGCCTGCTCAACGAGATCAACGCCTATCTCGACAAAATGCAGAAGAACGGCATGCTGCAGCGACTCAAAGACCGCTATTACGGGCATGTCGACGTGCTCGGTTACGTTGGCGCCTACACCTTCGCCCAGCACTTGCAGGAACGCCTGCCCAAGTACGAGAAGCACTTCCAGACCGCCGCCAAGGCTGAACAGGTCGACTGGCGTTTGCTGGCGGCAATCGGTTATCAGGAATCTTTATGGCAGCCGGGCGTGACGTCGAAGACCGGCGTGCGCGGCTTGATGATGCTCACCCAGAGCACGGCCCAGGCCATGGGCGTGTCCAATCGGCTCGACGCCAAACAGAGTATTCAGGGCGGCGCCAAGTATTTTGCCTACGTCAAGGAACAGCTCGACGACTCGATTCAGGAGCCCGATCGCACCTGGCTGGCGCTGGCGTCCTACAACATTGGCACAGGCCATCTGGATGACGCGCGCAAGCTGGCGGAAAGCGAAGGCCTGAACCCGAACAAGTGGCTGGACGTAAAGAAGATGCTGCCGCGTCTGTCGCAGAAGAAGTGGTACAGCAAGACCCGCTACGGTTATGCCCGGGGCGGCGAACCGGTCAGTTTCGTCGCCAACATCCGCCGTTATTACGACATCCTGACGTGGGTGACGCAGCCGCAGATGGAGGGCGGTCAGGTCGCGGAGGGCTCGTTGCATGTGCCCGGAGTCGACAAGACCAAACCGTCGGAAGAGAAAGCGCCGCTTTAATCAGTGTCAGAAACTGTCCGGGATGGCCTCAAAAACACAGGACTTGTGGGAGTGAGCTTGCTCACGAAGACTGATTCCGAGGCGCTGGAGGTGTAGTGATTTCACTCACACGGCCTGACAGCAAACCCAGCTCCAGCTACCCCTTCGCTCGCCTCATCCTGAAAAACTCGCTCAGCATCGTCCCGCACTCCTCCCCCAGCACCCCGCCTTCAAACAGCACGCGATGATTGAGGAACGGCTGCATGAAGAACTGCCCCTGACTCTGCACTACCCCCGCTTTCGGCTCAGTCGCGCCATACACCACGCGGGTGATGCGCGAGTGGACGATCAAACCGGCGCACATGCTGCAGGGTTCCAAGGTCACGTACAGCGTGCTGCCCGGCAAGCGGTAATTGCTGAGTGACTGCGCCGCTGCGCGAATGGCGACCATCTCGGCGTGGGCGCTAGGGTCGCTGCCGCTGATGGGGCAATTGAAACCCCGGCCCACGATTTCACCGTCCTGCACCACCACCGCGCCGACCGGCACCTCGCCCAGCAACGCACCCTCCGCTGCCAGCGCCAGGGCTTCACGCATGAAGTGCTGATCGCGGCTGCGATCGATGATAGGCGGCTGACGCATCAGGAGACCTCGATAGCGGCCATGAGACCGGTTTCCATGTGATCGATCACATGGCAGTGAAACATCCATACGCCGGGATTATCCGCCACCAAAGCGACGCGCGCGCGCTCATTGCGCCCCAGCAGGTAGGTGTCGGTGAAGTACGGAATCACGTCCTTGCGATTGGAGGCGATGACTTTGAAGCTCATGCCGTGCAAGTGAATGGGATGCTGATACTGCGTCATGTTCTTCAGCTCGAAGATGTAACTCTTGCCTCGTTCAAGCCTGGCGATCGGCCGGTCGGCACAGGTCTTGTCGGTGATGTCCCAGGCCTGGCCATTGATCTGCCACAAGCTGGGCAGTTTGCCGTTGTCGACATTCACCGACACTGAACCGACCCACTCGAAATTGAAATTGAGCTTCTCGGCGTTGGCCAGATCAGGCTCGGCGACCGGATTCGCCGGCAGCTCAGGCGGCCATTTGCCCGGCGCATCGTTGTTGGCGACCGAGCGAAAGGTGCCCAGCCGTACGGGGCCGTTGCGCAGGGAGATCTCTTCACCGACGGCAGGCGCCTTGATCGCCAGACAGATGCGCATGCCCGGCCCCAGCCAGTAATCCTTGCCCAGCGCGCGCGGTTTGACCGGGTTGCCGTCCAGGGCGTAGATCATCGCCTCCGCGCCCGGCAGGTTCAGGCGATAGGTCACTGTGTTGTCGAGGTTGAGAATGCGCACCCGAGTGATTTGCCCGGCAGGCAGCTCGACGACGCCTTGTGGCACGCCATTGACCGTCGACAATCGCCCCGCCGTGCCCTCGCGGGCGGCCTCGCGAATGACGCTGAAATCGGTGAAAGCGCCCTCCTCGTCAACGTGCCAGCTCTTCAGGCTGACCACGCGTTCGTGGGCAAACCCGGTGGGCTCGCGCTCCTCGACGATCAGCGGCCCGACCAGCCCGCGACCGAGTTCCTCGCTGCTGCTGACGTGGGGGTGATACCAATAGCTGCCAGCGTCCGGCACACGGAATTTATAGTCGAAATACTCGCCCGGCTTGACCGGCAATTGCGAGACGTACGGCACGCCGTCCATCTCCAGCGGCAGCCGAATGCCGTGCCAATGAATGGTGGTTTCAACGGGCAGGTGATTGATGAACCGCACCCTCAGCCATTCGCCCTGCCTGACGCGCAGTTCAGTGCCCGGCGCCGAACCGCCGAATGCCCAGGCGGGCGTCTGGTGTCCCGCAACCAGCTCGACGTCCAGCGGCGCGGCGATCAGCTCGTAATCGTGCCCTTCGCCCGGTCCGCGCTTGCCCAGCCAATACCTTGAGGCACCGCCCGCGCCAAGCCCGACCACGGCAAGACCGGCCAGACCTCCGAGTATCTGTCGACGGGTAAAAGACATGTACGAAAAAACCTCAAACGACGGGTCGCATCCTTGAACGATGCGAGGGGCGGACACGATACACCTGCACTTACAGAAATTTAAGAAGACCGCGTACGCAATACATATTTAGTGCCAAATCAATCGGCAATCCCGCCAAGCTTGTCTTCCCGTTCATCAAGGAAGACGAATATGACCACCGCAGCTAATCACCTGTCCTCTGCTACCCTGGACCAGGATCGAACCGCCCTCATCAGAATAAGTGAGCGTCTGGTCGAGGCCTGCCCGGACATGCGTGAAATGGCCCGCAGCATCGCCCGGGAAATCCTCCTGCGTCAGACAGGTCACGACGCCGAGCCCGACACGGTTTACTGGCACCGCTTCCACACGGCGGTTAGCAGTCCGCGATCATTCAATGGCTGGCAGCACCGCGATGCGCCCTATCAGTCGATGACCCTCCCGCAGCTGGTCATGCACCGTTTCAACCCCCACGACCAAGACAACGCCGACACCCTGCAGATGCTTAGCGGGTTCTACACCGCAGACGCCGATGCGGACGCCTTCGATGAGCGAAACGAGGTCAGGATGTTGCCCGCTCAGGTCATGGGTGAGTTTTGGTCAGTGGATTTCAAATCCCGCTATCACGAGAAGCTGAAGGCGTTCTGGCGCGACTTCGCCGATCACTTCCGCACCATGGCCAAGGCCAACTTTATCGCCAGCGCCCTTGAAGACCATCAAGCGGGATGGCTCACCGAAGAGGATCTGCGAAGCGTCCTAGGCGTGGCGAACGTAGAACCGTCCGAGTCACCAAGCCTGGAAACTCTTCAAGCCAGCGCTCCGGCCAGCGCCGCAGCGAGCGTCTGGACCTTCGACGTGATCGGCTATGAAGCCAGCGATATCCTGCGCATCGTTACCGCTGGCGGCCGACAGATTCTCTACACCCCCGGCGAGGTGCAGGCGTTTCATGCTTTCGCGAATCCGGAAGAATTGCATTGGTGGCTGCTGTCGCAAAACAACCGCCCGGAGCGACGCGCGCGTTTCATGGGTCACTTCCCGCTGTCAGCCCACGGCGAGGCTGACGACAACATCGGGTTGTTTCACGGCCTGGACGTGCTTTACACCACATGGGGCGCAGCGAATCCCGGCGTGATCAATCAACACAGCCAGCACGTGTCGGGCGACCCGTTCACTCGTCTGCGCGACTCGATCCGCACGCGGATGTTGGCCGACGCAGACCTGGCGCTGCACTCCAACGGCGACCTGCGCAAACAGATGTGGATCGGCTATCTGCGGTCGTTCTCCCAGCTTTCCGGTGCGCTGGCGGCGGTTGACTGGCCGATTGCGCTGGCAGCCGTGGGCGCGGGCATCGCCGACATGGGCCTCAACATTGATCAGGCCGTGAACGGCGCGAGCACGGCGCAGCGCAAGGCAGGGGTCATCGGGGCCGTCACGGCAGGCGTCGATGTGCTGTTCAACAGCACCTTTCTCGCCGGCGGTGAGGCGATATCGGAAGGCGAGGTGCTGCAGCCTGAATTTGAGGGGGAGCCAGTACCCGAAGTCGATGAGCCTATTGATGGATTCGTTGAAACGCCGGGCTTCGAACCAGAATCCGTTTACCCCTTTGAACGCAACGATGGGCTGGCCTCCTTCGAGACCAACATGCTGCTGGATGCCTTCGAACCCATAGGCGAAGAAGGCCGCATGAAAGGCGTCTACCTGACTGATCAGGGCGAGACATTTATCGAGATCGATGGCTTCGCCTACGCCGTTCGCTACATCAACGAGCTCAAATCCTGGGTCATCATTGATCCGGAAAATCCTTTCTCCTTTTACCGAAACTTGCCTGTGCGCCTGAACGCTGCCGGGGCATGGGAGCCCGTCACACCCTTGGGTCTGTCAGGCGGCGGGAAGGTGCTCGGCAAGATCGGGCCCGGTCGTGGTGTCGGCGTTTCTCCGCAGACGACCACCCTTCCCAGCCCATACGAAATCCCCGACGCGCTGAAACCGGAGGTCATGGATGGCGCGCAGTATGGCGGTCGCTTTGTCGACGATCGCTATCGCAGTCCCGATTTCGACAAGCCCGACCCGTACGACGAGTTCAAGCGCATCCGTCGCAATCTGCGAGACGACGCCAACGCATTCTTCAACACGCTGGAACAGCCAAAGCGTCCAGAGATTCCCGAACTGCCTGCCAACGCGCCGCTCAAAAGCGTTCTCAAGAGCCTATTCAAACGCTCGTCGGGCCTGGTCATCGGCGAGAGTCATGCCGGGATCGGCAGCAAGCAATTTCTCATTGAACAGATGCCGTTACTCGCCAAGCTCAAGGTGAAAACCCTCTACATGGAGCACATGCTCACCGACTTCCATCAGGCTGATCTGGATGCTTTTTCGAGAACCGGCACTTTGTCGTCTCAGCTCGAGGAGTACATCAAGACGCTGGACAAAGGCCATCGAACTGACCCAACCGGAAAGTACACCTTCATGTCCGTGCTCAAATCCGCGCAAGAAAACCGCGTGCGCATTCGGGCAATCGACTGCATGGCGAGCTACCGCGTCGACGGCATGGAGGGCGCGGAGCAAACGCTGCGGCAGAAGGTGATGAATTATTACGCCAAAGGCGTCATCGACGCGGACCAGGGCGCGGGAAGCGGCAGCAAATGGGTAGCACTTGTGGGTAACTCCCACGCTAATACCTACCAAGGCGTTGCCGGTGTCGCGGAACTGGAAGGGGCTGTAGGGCTGCGCATTGAGGACGTTCGTGTGGCAGAGTCAGCGGGAATAACCCCAGACCCCGGCATAGAAACGACCGACACGGTGGGCCGTCGTGCGGGACGAGTGCAGAGTGATCTGCGTCTGCAAGTTCTGGTCGCCGCGCCCCGGATTGAGCTCAGCCTGGAGAACAAGCTGCTTCGAGCGGGCATGTTCACCCTCGATGACAGTGATGGTCAGTTGACCCTCGTTCACCGCAGCAATGAAGGCGTGGCGGTTCGTACCGAGGTCAAAAGGGAGGGCAAGCGCGTCTTTATCGACCGGCCGAAGTGGCAGCGAGTGAGCGGACGTCGGTTTGAGACGTTGGGGGATTTGACGTCGGCGCTGGAGCTGATGGGGATGACGTTGGTGCGGTGAGGCCTTGAAGCTTTGAATGCAAAAAAGCCGGGGGATGCGTTGATGCCCCCCGGCCTTTAGGCTACGACGTTATAACGAGTTCAGATCAGAATTTGATCATTCCCACTCAATCGTCGCAGGCGGCTTGCTCGACACGTCATACGTCACGCGCGAAATGCCTTCGATCTCATTGATGATCCGGCCGCTCACCGTTTCCAGCAGCTCGTAAGGCAGGTGTGCCCACCGTGCGGTCATGAAGTCGATGGTTTCGACGGCACGCAGGGCGACGACCCAGGCGTAACGACGGCCATCGCCGACCACGCCAACCGATTTCACCGGCTGGAACACAACGAAGGCCTGGCTGACTTTGTGGTACCAGTCGGCTTTGCGCAGCTCTTCGATGAAGATGTGGTCGGCGCGACGCAGCAGGTCGGCGTATTCCTTCTTCACTTCACCGAGGATGCGCACGCCCAGGCCCGGGCCCGGGAATGGGTGGCGGTAGACCATGTCGTACGGCAGGCCGAGTTCGAGACCCAAACGACGGACTTCGTCCTTGAACAGTTCGCGCAGTGGCTCGACCAGTTTCAGGTTCATCTCTTCCGGCAGGCCGCCCACGTTGTGGTGCGACTTGATGACGTGAGCCTTGCCGCTTTTTGCGCCAGCGGACTCGATGACGTCAGGGTAGATGGTGCCCTGGGCCAAGTACTTGATGTTGTCGAGCTTGGTCGACTCGGCGTCGAAGACGTCGATGAAGGTGCGCCCGATGATCTTGCGCTTCTTCTCCGGATCGCTTTCGCCGGCCAGGTTGTTGAGGAACTGGTCTTCAGCGTTGGCGCGGATGACCTTGACACCCATGTTCTCGGCGAACATGGCCATGACTTGCTCGCCTTCGTGCAGGCGCAGCAGGCCGTTGTCGACGAAGACGCAGGTCAGTTGGTCGCCGATGGCTTTGTGCAGCAGCGCTGCGACCACCGAGGAGTCAACACCGCCAGACAGGCCGAGCAGTACGTTGTCGGTGCCGACTTGGGCGCGAACCTGGGCGATGGCGTCTTCAGCGATCTTCGACGGGGTCCACAGTGCTTCGCAGCCGCAGATGTCGAGGATGAAGCGCGACAGGATGCGACCGCCCTGCTTGGTGTGGGTCACTTCCGGGTGGAACTGCACGCCGTAGTAGCCGCGGGTGTCGTCGGCCATGCCAGCGATAGGGCAGCTCGGGGTGCTGGCCAGAACGTGGAAGCCTTCCGGGATTTCAGTGACTTTGTCGCCGTGGCTCATCCACACGTCGAGACCGAAAACGCCATCGGCGTCGACGTGGTCTTCGATGCCATCCAGCACGCGGCTCTTGCCGACGATGTCGACACGGGCATAACCGAATTCACGCAATTCGGAACCGGCCACGCGGCCACCGAGCTGCTCAGCCATGGTCTGCATGCCGTAGCAGATCCCGAAGATCGGCACATTCAGGTCGAACACGGCCTGGGGCGCGCGCGGGCTGTCGGCAACGTGGACGGACTCGGGACCGCCGGCGAGGATGATGCCTTTCGGGGCGAATTCGCGGATCGCTTCGTCCGACATGTCGAACGGGTGCAGCTCGCAGTACACGCCGATTTCGCGAACGCGACGGGCGATCAGCTGGGTGTACTGGGAACCGAAGTCCAGGATCAGGATGCGGTGGGCGTGAATGTCGAGGGCCATAGTCATTCTCGTCGAAAATCAGAAACAAGACGGGGCTGTCATGAACAGCCCCGGTAAACAATTCGTGAAGCGCGCCTGAGTCATCAGGCGCGTTCCGATCAACCTACGCGGTAGTTCGGCGCTTCCTTGGTGATCTGCACGTCGTGAACGTGAGACTCGGCCATGCCGGCACCGGTGATGCGCACGAATTCAGGCTTGGTGCGCATTTCGTGGATGTCGGCGCTGCCGGTGTAACCCATCGACGAGCGCAGGCCGCCCATCAACTGGTGAACGATGGCAGTCAGCGAACCCTTGTACGCAACGCGGCCTTCGATACCTTCCGGTACGAGTTTTTCCGCGCCGTCGGACGAGTCCTGGAAGTAACGGTCCGAAGAGCCTTGGGCCTGGGACATTGCGCCCAGCGAACCCATGCCGCGATACGCCTTGTACGAACGCCCCTGGAACAGCTCGATCTCGCCCGGCGCTTCTTCAGTACCGGCAAACATCGAACCCATCATCACGCAGTACGCACCGGCAACGATGGCCTTGGACAGGTCACCCGAGAAACGGATGCCGCCGTCGGCGATCAGGGGAACGTCTGTGCCTTCCAGTGCCGAGGCCACGTTGGCAATGGCGCTGATCTGCGGGACGCCCACGCCAGCGACGATACGGGTGGTGCAGATGGAGCCAGGACCGATGCCGACCTTGACGCCGTCAGCGCCGGCTTCGACCAGTGCCCGTGCAGCGGCGCCGGTGGCAATGTTGCCGCCGATGACTTGCACGTCAGGAAAGTTCTGTTTGACCCAGCGAACGCGGTCGATCACGCCTTTGGAGTGGCCATGTGCGGTATCGACAACGATGACGTCCACGCCCGCAGCAACCAGCGCGCTGACGCGTTCGCCGGTGTCTTTACCGGTGCCGACTGCAGCGCCGACACGCAGACGACCCTGGTCGTCCTTGCTCGCCAGAGGCCAGGCTTTGGATTTCTCGATGTCCTTGACGGTCATCATGCCCTTGAGCGCGAACTTGTCGTCGACGATCAGGACTTTTTCCAGACGGTGCTTGTGCAGCAGATCGCGCACTTCGTACTTGTCGGCGCCTTCACGGACAGTGACCAGACGCTCTTTCGGCGTCATCACTTCGCGGACAGGGATGTCGAGGCGGGTTTCAAAACGGACGTCGCGGGAGGTCACGATGCCGACGAGCTCGCCGTCGTGCAGGACTGGGACGCCGGAGATGTTGTGTTGACGGGTCAGTTCGAACAGGTCGCGAACGGTGGCGTCAGCCTCAATGGTGATCGGATCCTTGACCACACCCGCTTCGAACTTCTTGACCTTGCGCACTTCGGCAGCTTGCTGCTCGACGGTCATGTTCTTGTGGATGATGCCGATGCCGCCTTCCTGAGCCATGGCGATCGCCAGACGGGCTTCAGTGACGGTGTCCATAGCGGCGGAAACGAGGGGGATGTTGAGTTCGATGCCACGGGTCAATCGTGTTTTCAGACTGACTTCGTTGGGAAGCACCTCGGAATAACCGGGCACAAGGAGAATGTCGTCGAATGTAAGGGCTTCTTGGCTGATACGCAGCATCGCTGGGCTCCCGAGCGGGAAAATGGAAGCGCGCCATTGTACCCAGACACCTGCAGTATCTCAATGTAAAGATCAGGCTATTTACTAATGAACCGGATTAATGCGCCCAATGACAGCGGCGAAGATCTACATCCTGACTTTGACATGGGACACCGGGCGGTCCATGCGCTCGGCAAACGCCTCGATAAAGCTGCTTTTAAAGCCGGCGTCCAGCCAGTTATTGAAGATGAATCCCAGATTCGAGAACCCGCACGGCTCCAGAAACAGGAATCCGTTGATGTCATCTTCATGACGGCATTCGGGGCACATGAAGTTGTCGGTGTGGCCCGGCATCCAGTCTTCCAGGCTGTCGAACAGGGCTTCGCCGATCTCGCGCCGGCATTCAGGGCAACCGGCCTCCTCCTTGAAGCCCTGCTGCGGCGTATAGATGCAGCGCTTGAGGACGATTTCCAGACCGTTGACCGGCTGACCGAACGGCAAGGCGTCAGGGTTTTCAACGAAGCGTCGCGCGCCGGGCGCAATCGCGTAAGCCATGCGATTGAAGCTGCGGCCGCAGGTGGTCAGTGATTCTTCGACGACGTTCAGCTTCACCAGCCAGCGCAGGATCGCCCGCGCCTTCGCTTCGTGCGCAGGAAAGCTGGAGATTTGCGGGACGATGATGCTTTGGGTGTCCATGAAGGGCCTGTCTGACGAGTAATCGGGGGCGGCAGCTTAATCGCGCTGTCGGTGACGTCAAGTACGGCCGTCGGGTCGCACGCCGTCGGCGATCTCATCTGGTGACCCGTGCCCCAATGCCTTTATGATGCCGCCATGATCAAAGACCCCTTCGCAAGACTCGGCCTTGACCGGGACGTCCTCACTGTCAGCCAGCTCAACGGCCGCGCACGCGTGCTGCTGGAGGATGTGTTCTCCAGCATCTGGGTCGAGGGCGAGATTTCCAACCTCTCGCGTCCCGCCTTAGGGCACGTTTACTTCACGCTGAAGGACTCCGGCGCCCAGGTGCGTTGCGCGTTGTTTCGCAGCAACGCGGCGCGGGTACGTCAGGCGTTGAAGGACGGCCTGGCGGTCAAGGTACGCGGCAAGGTCTCGCTGTTTGAAGGTCGCGGCGACTATCAGCTGATTCTCGACACCGTCGAGCCTGCTGGCGACGGCGCGCTGCGTCTGGCCTTCGATGCGTTGAAGGAAAAGCTCAGCGCCGAAGGCATGTTCAGCGCCGAGCGCAAGGTCGCCCTGCCGCTGCACCCCAAGCGGATCGGCATCATCAGTTCCCCGACCGGCGCGGTGATTCGCGACATCATCAGCGTGTTTCGTCGTCGCGCGCCCCAGGTTGAACTCACCCTGATCCCCACTGCCGTGCAGGGCCGCGAAGCCATTGGCCAGATTGTCCGCGCGTTGAAGCTCGCCGACGGCCGAGGCTTCGATGCGTTGATCCTCGCCCGGGGCGGCGGTTCGCTGGAGGACCTCTGGTGCTTCAACGAGGAAGCCGTCGCCCGCGCCATCGATGCGTGCGTGACGCCGATCGTCAGCGCCGTCGGCCACGAAACCGACGTGTCGATCAGTGACTTCGTCGCCGACGTGCGCGCGCCGACGCCCTCCGCCGCCGCTGAATTGCTGGCGCCGGATTCAAGCGATCTGCACCGTCGGGTCGACAGCCTGGAGCGCCGACTGATCAGCCGCATGCAGGACCGGTTGATGCGCGAGCAATTGCGACTGGACGGGATTTCCCGCCGCTTGCGTCACCCCGGTGAACGGTTACGCCAGCGCGCCCAGCGCCTCGACGATCTGGACATGCGCATGCGCCGGGCCTTCGAGCAGCAGATGCACAAGCGCCAAGTGCGCATGAGCCATCTGGAAAGTCGCCTGGCCGCGCAACATCCGGGACGCACGCTGATGTTTCTGCGGCAGCGCCTGGCGGTATTGGCCGAGCGGCTGCCCCGTGCGATCAAGGAGAACCTCAAGAGCCGTCGCTTGCAGCTGCAAAGTCAGGTGCAGACGCTCAACGTGGTCAGCCCGCTGGCGACCCTTGGCCGTGGTTACAGTATTTTGCTGGATGAACGCGGCAGGGCCGTTCGCGCTGCCGAGCAAACGCATCAGGGTCAGCGCCTGACGGCAAAACTGGCAGACGGCGAGCTGCAAGTGCGTGTTGAAGACAATCATCTAACGCCTGTCACCCTTTCACTTCTGGATTGATCAATGCCTTCTTTTCTAACCCGTTCGTTGGCAACTGCTGCATTGGTCATGTGTGCTGCCCTGCCCGCCTACGCTGACAGCTACATTTCCCGCCTGCTCAACAAGCCCGTGCCCGGCGGCGTGGCGGTGGTCGATCTGGGCCCTGCGGCACAAGCGCCCAAAGCAACCTGGCAGGGCAAACCCGTGCTGGTGGTCAAGGATCAGGACGCGCGCTGGCTGGCCATCGTCGGCATTCCGCTGAGCGTCAAGCCAGGCACTGCGCAGCAGGTCAGCAGCGGCGGCCGCAACCTGCCTTTCGTGGTGGGCAACAAGAAGTACCCGGAGCAGCGCATCACGCTGAAGAATCAGCGTCAGGTTAATCCGAACCCGGACGACCTCAAGCGCATCGAGCAGGAACTCGACGTGCAGATTCGCGCTTACCGCACGTTCAGTCCCGTGACACCGAGCAACCTGTTGCTGGACAAGCCGGTGGACGGGCCGCTCTCCAGCAAATTCGGCGTGCGGCGCTTCTTCAACGGCGAGGAGCGTAACCCTCACGCCGGACTGGACTTCGCGGTCCCTGCGGGCACGCCTATCAAATCGCCAGCGGCCGGCAAAGTGATTCTGATCGGCAACTACTTCTTTAACGGCAACACAGTGTTCGTCGATCACGGTCAGGGCTTTATCAGCATGTTCTGCCATATGTCGAAGATCGACGTGAAGGTTGGCGATGCCGTTCCGCGCGGTGGGGTGGTCGGGCGCGTCGGTTCGACCGGTCGCGCAACGGGGCCGCACATGCACTGGAACGTCAGCCTGAATGACGCGCGGGTAGATCCGGCGATTTTCATTAATGCGTTTCAGCCGTAACACCTTTCGACTGGACTCTTAGCGGCGTGCCATCAAGCACGCAAACCGAACCGCATGCGAACAGGGATGAGGTCAGCTCTGCCTCACCCCTCGCGCCACAGTTTTAGCCGATCCTGGACTTCATCGCTGAACTGCCGCAGCTCCTCATCAGTAATCAGATCCTCCGCGACCAGCGCATAGAGGTGAAAACTGAAATTACTTCTTGAAAAGTTGGTGGAATCGAACACCTTAGCCACAAGTTTATCGCCCTTGTTAGCCACATCCCTGACACCTTGGACGCGATCTCGAGCATCTTTGTCCGTTAGCGCTGTTTTTTTCAGAATGTCCTGCCAGATACGCTCGTAAAGGCGCTCCACGGCTAGAGGTCTTAGTCGGCTGAGAATTTTCCAGTCTGCTTCTTTCATGGGATGGTCCTCTACACGGGTTGTTGTGGTGATCGAGTGTGGGAGTGCAATTGGGAGCTACGCGTTGCGTGGAGTCAACGGCACGAGCAACGGACCAGCGACAAACTGGAGAAAATCGCGACTAAAACCCGGCTAATGCAGTTATGCGAGATTATTCATCAATTTTCCGCAACCGCTTGCCACCTTTCACCTCATTGGTTACGTTTGGCGACATGAAAACCTCTCACACCCTCATTCTGATGCGTCAACATCGCTGCCTCTGCCTCGTCAGTGCACGACTGCAAAGCTGAACTCGGTGCCTCGACGCTCACCCGCAGTGCTACTCTCGCATCAACCGGCTGGCCGCCTTCTTTCGGCCCTGAGTACAACAAGGATTATTCACATGACCATGCTCAAAGATCCCTCGACCAAGTACCGCGCCTTTCCTGTCATCGACCTGCCTGACCGCACTTGGCCTTCCAAGACCATCACTGCGGCACCGATCTGGTGCAGTTCCGACTTGCGTGACGGTAACCAGTCGCTGATCGAGCCCATGGATGCGGTCAAAAAGCTGCGTTTCTGGAAGACCCTCGTTCAAGTCGGCGTGAAGGAAATCGAAGCCTCCTTCCCTTCCGCCTCGCAAACCGATTTCGACTTCGTGCGCACGCTGATCGAAGACGGCCATATCCCGGACGACACCACCATTCAGGTGCTGACTCAGGCCCGCGAAGACCTGATCGCGCGGACGTTCGAGTCCCTGCGCGGGGCGAAAAAAGCCATCGTCCATCTTTACAACGCCACCTGCCCGTCCTTCCGCCGCATCGTCTTCAACCAAGACAAAGCGGGCGTGAAAGCCATCGCCGTGAATGCTGCTCAGCTGTTCGTCAAATACGCCGCCCAGCAGCCAGAAACCCAATGGCAGTTTGAGTACTCGCCTGAGACGTTCAGCGCCACCGAGCTGGAGTTCGCCAAGGAAGTCTGCGACGCCGTCATCGAAGTGTGGAACGCGACGCCGCAGAACAAGGTGATCCTCAATCTGCCAGCCACCGTCGAAGTCGCCACCCCGAACATTTACGCCGACCAGATCGAATGGTTCTGCCGCAACATTTCCCGTCGTGACAGCGTGATCATCAGCCTGCACACCCACAACGACCGAGGCACCGGCGTCGCGGCGACCGAGCTGGGCCTGATGGCGGGCGCGGATCGGGTTGAAGGCTGCCTGTTCGGCAACGGCGAGCGCACCGGCAACGTCGACCTCGTGACCGTCGCGCTGAACATGTACACCCAGGGCCTGAATCCGCAACTGGATTTTTCGGACATCGACGGCGTGCGCAAGGTGGTTGAGGAGTGCAACCAGATTCCGGTGCACCCGCGTCACCCGTACGTCGGCGACCTGGTACACACCGCGTTTTCCGGCTCTCACCAGGACGCGATCCGCAAGGGCTTCACTCAGCAGAAGGAAGGCACGCTGTGGGAAGTGCCGTACCTGCCAATCGACCCGGCCGACATCGGCCGCAGCTACGAGGCGGTTATCCGCGTCAACAGCCAGTCCGGCAAAGGCGGGATTACCTACCTGCTGGAACAGGAATACGGCATCTCCCTGCCGCGTCGCATGCAGATCGAGTTCAGCCAGGTGGTTCAGGGCGAGACCGATCGTCTTGGCCTGGAGATGACCGCGCAGCAGATCTACTCGCTGTTCAAGCGTGAATACCTGCAGGCCAACAAGCCGTATGCACTGGTCAGCCATCGCTTGCAGGAAGAGAACGGCAACAGCGCTGTTGAAGTAGTCGTGACCGGCATGGGCGACAGCGAGAGCAATCTGCGCTGGAAAGGCACCGGCAACGGCGCACTGGAAGCGTTGGTGGCCGGCCTCCCGGTGTCGGCCGAGATCATGGACTACAACGAACACGCCATCGGCGCGGGCACCACGGCCAAAGCCGCTGCCTACATCGAGCTGCGTGTGGATGGCGATCGCGCGGTACACGGCGTTGGCATCGACGAGAACATCACCACGGCCAGCTTCAAGGCACTGTTCAGCGCCCTCAATCGTGGCCTGCTCCAGGCTGATGCGACGAAAGCGGCTTAACGCTTCGGGATAGAAAGCTGCGCCCGATAAAAAATGCCCTGAAGTGCAAACTTCAGGGCCTTTTGTTTGAGCGCTGGATAATCAGGCCGTGGTGTCGACTTTGACTTTCATCAAGTTCAACAGGGACGCCTGCAGTGCGCCCAACTGAGCCATGGTCCCGGAAATCTGCTGCTGAATCGCCATGACCTGCGTGGCCTTCAACTCATCGGGCGTCTTGCTGCCCTGGACAGCGGCTAACTGAGCTTGCTGCTGCTGGAGCATTTTCTGGGTTTGCTCAATCTGCTCCTGCAACTGCTTGATCATCTCCTCCTTCATGCTCGGCGCGTCGCCTGACTCACTGGCGCCTGCCGCTTTGGAGTCGCCATACACATTGCCACGCAGCTCGACGCTGGCGGTCTTGGCATCGCTCTTGGTGGAGTCGTCGGTTTTGACGGCAGCCGTGAACACGCTGGAGTAAGCACCCAACGAACTGGTGTTGATGGTGGTCATGATGAACTCCTTATGAGGTGCACTTTGTATCGGCCAGCGTACAAACATCTGAAGTCCAATTTATTGCAGACGCAAAAACGCCCCACGACCGGGGTCATGGAGCGGTTTTGTCTCTGAATCAGTGAATCAGGCGGTGGTGTTAATGCTGCCGGACTTCTGCAGTTGCAAGAGTGCCGCCTGTTCCGTCGACAGGCTGGCGGTCGTCGACGAGATCTGTCCCTGAATGGCCATCACCCGCGCCGACTTCTCCTCGTCGGTGCCAGAGCTGGCCTGGGCGGCAGCGAGTTGCTGTTGCTGTTCCTGCAAGCGCTTCTGGGTTTCCTTGATCTGCTCTTCCAGCTTCGCGATGGCCTGCTCGCTAGTGCTGGAAGAATCAGATGCCCCACCCGCACCGCCAGCACCGCCAGCGCCACCTGCCGCTGTGGCTGTGGTCGATGCAGACGCCGACGTGGCATCTGTGGTGGTGGAGGCGTCGCTGTCAGCCGCCGTTGTTGTGGGGTCTTTTTTGACCGCAACGGTGAAACTGGTGGAATACGAACTCAATGAGGATGTGCTGATGGTGGTCATACCGATCTCCTGTCTGGGTACAACCGCTATCGACCACCCGTCCGTTAACTCTATGACGTTACTGTATCTCGAATGTATCAGCGTCGAGACAGGCCGGGAATTTCTCGCGGTACGCCGCCAGACTCTGCGCTGACAGGCTGACCTGGAACACGCCATCCGCCTCGCCGATGTTGAGCAGGCTCTCGCCCTGGAAATCCAGCACCTGACTGTCGCCGGTGTAGGCAAAGCCCTTGCCATCGATTCCCACGCGATTCACCGCAGCGACGTAACACAAGTTCTCGATCGCCCGCGCCGGCAGCAGGCGGTTCCAATGCAGACGTCGCGCGCCCGGCCAGTTGGCGGTATAGAGCAACAGATCGGTGTTGTGCGCATCACGGCTCCACACCGGAAAACGCAGGTCGTAGCAGATCAGCGGACGAATTCGCCAGCCGTTGAGTTCGAACTGCACCTGACGCTCGCCCGGGCTGTAGTGCTCGTGCTCGCCGGCCATTCTGAACAGATGGCGCTTGTCGTAATGCAGCAGCTCGCCGTCCGGCCGCGCCCACAGCAGGCGGTTGCGATGGCTGCCGTCCGCGGCGCGAATGATCACGCTGCCGGTCACCACCGCATTCAGTTGCCTGGCCTGGGCCAGTATCCACTGAGCGGTCGGGCCGTCTTCGGGCTCGGCCAGCGTCTCGGATTCCATGGAAAACCCGGTGGTGAACATCTCCGGCAGGATCACCAGATCTGCGCCCCCGGCCTGGGCCAGCAGTTCTTCAAAATGCGCATGGTTCGCCGGGGCGTCGTGCCAGACCAGCGTGGTCTGAACCAGCGCGAGATTCAAATTGGGCAGCGTGGTCAGATCGCGCATAGTTTTTCCGCTGCCAGACGCAGCGTCTCCTCGCGCTTGGGAAAACACAGCCGGATCAGGCGCTGGCCTTCAGGCGGATTCTGATAGAAAACCGAAATGGGAATGCTCGCCACGCCGTGCTCGCGGGTCATCCACAGCGACATGTCCACATCGTTGAGGTCCGGACGGATCTGCGAATAATCAACGAGCTGAAAGTACGTGCCGCTGGCGCGCGTGAAGGTGAAGCGCGAGGCTTCCAGGCGATCGCAGAAATAGTCGCGTTTGGCCTGATAGAACGCCGGCAGTTCGTCGACGTGTTCGGGGTGCGCCGCCATGAAATCGGCCAACGCCCATTGCAACGGCGTGACGCCGCAGAACGCGACAAACTGATGGATCTTGCGTGCTTCGGCGGTCAGCGCAGGCGGCGCAACGAGGTAGCCGGTTTTCCAGCCGGTGACGTGGTAGGTCTTGCCGAACGAACTGACCACAAACGCGCGCTGATAGAGTTCGTCATGGGCCAGTACGCTTGCGTGTTGCAGGCCGTCGAACACCAAGTGTTCATAGACCTCGTCGCTGAGCACATAAATGTCCCGGTCACGGATCAACGCCGCAAGGCGATCCAGCTCATCGCGGGTGATGAGCGCGCCGCTGGGATTGTGCGGCGTGTTGATGACGATCATCCGGGTGCGAGGGCTCAACGCTGCGCCGAGCTTTTCCCAGTCGATGGCGAAGTCGCCGTCTTTGAGCTGCACATGCACGGTGCGCCCGCCGGCCAGTTCCACCGACGGCGCATAACTGTCGTAGCACGGGTCGAAGACGATCACTTCATCGCCGGCGCTCACAACGGTCTGGATCGCGCAGAAGATGGCGTGGGTGGCGCCGGGCGTGATGGTGATTTCGCTGTCGACGCCGACCTGACGGCCGTAGCACCGGTCAATCTTGGCGGCCACTTGCTCGCGCAATGCCGGCAGGCCGGCCATCGGCGCGTATTGGTTGTTGCCGTCCATGACTCGGCGGCAGAGGGCTTCACGCAGTGCGTCAGGCCCATCGAAATCGGGAAAACCCTGAGACAGATTGATCGCCCCGGTTTCGGCGGCAAGCTGAGACATCACAGTAAAAATGGTGGTGCCAACGTTCGGCAGTTTGCTGGTGATCATGGGGGTTTTCCTGCTCCACTCCCGACACCTGAAGGGCTCGGGGACTCGCAGGATAGCCCAGATGTCGCGCACAAAAAAAGGCGCCGCTGGCGCCTTTTCCGAGAAAGACCGTTACACGATCAGCGCTTGTCGCGGCGCTTCTTGTCGGCTTTCTTGTGGTGCGACATCATCCGACGCTTCTTGTTGACCTGGCGGTCGGTCAGCGTGTTCTTGTTGCCTTCGTACGGGTTCTCGCCGCCCTTGAACTCGATGCGGATCGGCGTACCGACCAGCTTGAGCACACGGCGATAGGTGTTCTCAAGGTACCGGACGTACGACTTCGGCACTTTCTCGACCTGGTTACCGTGGATCACGATCAACGGCGGGTTCGCGCCACCCAGGTGGGCATAACGCAGCTTGATGCGGCGGCTGCCGACCATCGGCGGTGCGTGCTCGCTGACCGCGTCTTCCAGAATCTGGGTCAGGCGGCTTGTTGGCCAACGGGTTACAGCGGATTTGAACGAGTTCTGCACCGACTGATACAGGTTACCCACGCCCGTGCCATGCAGCGCCGAGATGAAGTGGATGTCGGCGAAGTCGACGAAGAACAACCGACGCTCCAGCTCGACCTTCACGTAGTCGCGCTCGCTCGGCACCATGCCGTCCCACTTGTTCAGCGCGATGACCAGTGCCCGACCGGACTCAAGGGCAAAGCCCAGCAGGTTGAGGTCGTGGTCGACAACGCCTTCGCGGGCGTCCATCACGAAGATCACCACGTTGGCGTCTTTGATCGCCTGCAGGGTTTTGACCACGGAGAACTTTTCGACTTCTTCGTGGATCTTGCCGCGCTTGCGCACACCGGCGGTGTCGATCAGCGTGTACTTTTCCTCGTTGCGTTCGAACGGGATGTAAATGCTGTCGCGGGTGGTGCCGGGCTCGTCGTAGACGATAACGCGGTCTTCACCGAGCATGCGGTTGACCAGCGTCGACTTGCCGACGTTGGGACGACCGATGATGGCGATCTTGATGCCGTCCTTCTCGCTCGGTCCAGGAATGCGCTTGGCTTCCTGACCTTCGGCGACGACTTCCTCTTCTTCTCCTTCTTCGACTTCGTCAGCGTCTTTCGGGAAATCGCGCAGGGCGATTTCGAGCATCTGCGTGATGCCGCGACCGTGAGCGCCGGCAACCGGAATCGCGTCACCCATACCCAGCGGTGCAAACTCCGCGCGGGCCATGTCAGGGTCGATGTTGTCGACCTTGTTGGCAACGACGTAAGAGGTCTTGTTGCGCTTGCGCAGGTGCTCGCCAATCATCTGGTCGGCGGCAGTAAAGCCTGCTTTGGCGTCAACGAGGAACAAAACGACATCGGCTTCTTCGATGGCCAGCAGCGACTGCTCGGCCATCTTTTCGTCCATGCCGTGTTCATCACCGGAGATACCGCCGGTGTCGATCAGGATGTAGGAGCGCCCTTGCCACTTGGCCTCACCGTATTGGCGATCACGGGTCAGACCGGACAAGTCGCCGACGATGGCGTCGCGAGTCCTGGTCAGGCGGTTGAACAAGGTGGACTTGCCGACGTTCGGTCGACCCACCAGGGCGATTACGGGAACCATGCGGCTCTCCACTTCGTTATTTCAGAAAATACAAAAGCCGCTGCAAGGCAGCGGCCGGAGTTCGGAGCGACACCGAAGCGTCGCAGGCCCCATTAAACCGGGGCCGCCTGGGGAAGCCGAAAAACGACCTCCTCAAGCATAGGCAGCCACTACTTGATCGTCAGGGCTTCCAGCTTGCCGCTGTTGCCAAAGACGTAAATGGTGCTGCCGGAGACCAGCGGGCGTGCACGCAAGCCATCGCTGTCAATCTTTTCACGGGCGACGAAATGGCCATCGACCTGGCTCAGCAGGTGCAGATAACCTTCCATGTCACCGACCGCGACGTAGCTGGAGAACACTTCCGGCGCGCCGAGTTGACGACGGGCCAGCGAGTCGTTGCTCCACAGACCGGTGGAAGAGCGCTCATCGATGCCTTCCACGGTGCCGTTGGCCAGCGAGACGTAAACGCTGCCGAAGCCTTGCGCCACACCCGAATAGCTCGAGGCATCACGCTGCCACAGCACGCGGCCGCTCTGCAGTTCCAGACCGGCTACACGACCCTGGTAGGTTGCGACGTACAGGGTGTTGCCGGACAGCAGCAAGCCACCGTCGATGTCGACCACGCGATCCAGCTCGGAACGACCTGTCGGAACGGCAACGCGCTGCTCCCAGGCCGGGACGCCGTTGTTGATGTCCAGCGCCACAACCTTGCCGGTGGACAAGCCTGCGATGGCCAGCGACGAGGTCGCGATCGGCGCACCGGTGCCACGCAGCGTCAGAACAGCCGGGCTGCTTTCGTAGATCCAGCGCTGATCGCCAGTGATGGCGTCATAACCGATAACCCGGTCATCCTGAGTCTGGGCAACCACGACACTGCCGTTGGTTGCCGGAGCGGACAGCACTTCGCTGGTCGCCTTGGCTTTCCACTTCTGCTCGCCGGTGGCTTCGTCGAGGACGATAACTTCGCCGCGCAACGTGCCGAGCATGACCAGACCGAAACCTACGCCGACGGCGCCGGAGACCGGTTGCTCAAGCTCTTTTTTCCAGACCACGTCGCCGTTGCTGCGATTGATCGCCATGACCAGACCGTTCGCATCGGCAGCGTAGATGTTCTCGCCGTCGATGGCCGGAACCAGCATGTTGTAGATGTCGCCCTGACCGTCACCGACGGAACGGCTCCACAACTTCTGCAGGGTGACTTCCTGTTTGAAGTCGACGAGCTCTGCCGGAGGCAGCTCTTTTTTGCTGTTGCTGCTGCAACCCGCGGCCAGAATGGCCAGAGCCAGCAATGCTGCATGTTTCCAACGAATCACGTCACGCATCCCCTTTCGCCAGATCGTCGAGCTTCATTTGCAGACCGCCAACAGCCGCTTCTTCGGAAAGCGCCGCCTTGGCCTTCTTGTATGCAGCGTAGGCATCATCGGTGCGACCCAGCTGAACCAGCAGGTCACCGCGCAGCTCTTCTCGGCTGGCCGCGAACGACGTGTCGGCCTGACCGTCGAGCAGCTTCAGCGCGTCTTCGGCCTTGTTCTGTGCAGCGAGCACACGAGCCAGACGCTGACGGGCGATTTCACCCAGGGTCGCGTTGGCCGGCTTGTCGGTCAAGGATTTGAGCTCGTTCGCAGCGTCATCCAGCTTGCCGGTGTCCACAGCCACTTTCGCCACGAACAGGCTGCCGTACTGCGCATACGCGGTGCCGCCGAAATCGCTCTTCAGCTTGCCGGCGATCTCGGCCACACGGCCTGCGTCAGCCTGGCCGCTTGGCGTCAGTGCGGTTTCCAGTAATTGCTGATACAGCGCCGAAGCACCTTGCGCCTGGTTGTTCTGATAGCGCTGCCAGCCTTGCCAGCCCAACACCACGATCACCGCCAGCAGGCCGCCGGTCACCAGAGGCTTGCCGTTACGCTGCCACCAGTCCTTTACGGCAACCAGCTCATCATCATCGGTACTCGACACCCCAATACTCCTATTCGCTAAATCGGCTTTTATCTGCTTCAACCCTGCGAAATGCAGGTGGCCAGGTGCTCCGACAGAGCATCCCAGGCAATATTTTGTTGCTCGCCCTGGCCACGCAGCGGCTTGACGCCCACTTCCTTGCGCGCCAGCTCTTCGTCACCAAGGATCAGCGCGTACAACGCGCCGCTCTTGTCGGCCTTCTTGAACTGGCTCTTGAAACTGCCAGCTCCGGCATTGACTTGCAGATGCAGGTTAGGCGCCAGATCACGCAAGTGCTCGGACAGCGTCAGCGCTGCCAGCTCGGCGGCCTCGCCAAAGGCGCAGACGTAAACGTCGACCGTACGGGCGATCTCTTCGGGAATCTGCTCAAGGGTTTCCAGCAGCAGCACCAGACGTTCGATGCCCATGGCAAAGCCCACGCCCGACGTCGGTTTGCCGCCCATCTGCTCAACCAGTCCGTCGTAACGGCCGCCCGCGCAGACAGTGCCCTGAGCGCCGAGCTGGTCAGTGACCCACTCGAATACGGTTTTACTGTAGTAATCCAGGCCGCGAACCAGCTTCGGGTTGATCACGTACGGAATGCCCGCCGCGTCGAGACGCGCCTTCAGGCCTTCGAAGTGAACCCGGGATTCGTCGTCCAAGTAATCTGCCAGCTTCGGTGCATCGACCAGCACAGCCTGGGTTTCAGGGTGTTTGGTATCGAGCACCCGCAGCGGGTTGGTCTTCAGGCGACGCTGGCTGTCTTCGTCCAGTTGCTCGTGACGCGCCGAGAGATACTCGACCAGCGCTTCACGATAACGGCCGCGGGCTTCACTGGTGCCCAGGCTGTTGAGTTCCAGTTTGACGGCATTGCGGATACCCAGCAGGCCCCACAGGCGCCAGGTCAGGACGATCAGCTCGGCGTCGATGTCCGGACCATCAAGGTTGAACACCTCGACACCGATCTGGTGAAACTGACGATAACGGCCTTTCTGCGGACGCTCGTGGCGGAACATCGGGCCGATGTACCAAAGCTTCTGCACCTGACCGCCGCCGGTGATGCCGTGTTCGAGGACCGCACGCACGCAGGCCGCCGTGCCTTCAGGGCGCAGGGTTAAGGAATCGCCATTGCGGTCGGCGAAGGTGTACATCTCTTTTTCGACGATGTCGGTGACTTCGCCGATAGAGCGTTTGAACAGGTCGGTGAACTCGACGATCGGCATGCGGATCTGGCGATAACCGTAGTTATCCAGCAAACGCGATACGGTGCCTTCGAAGTAGCGCCACAGCGGCGTTTGATCCGGCAGGATGTCGTTCATGCCACGAATGGCTTGCAGAGACTTACTCACAAATATTCCTTGGAAACTGGGTTAGCCGCGCGCGATCAGCGCTGCGTCGGCCTCGACCTTTTCGGCCGCTCTCTGGCGGATCAAGCGTTCAAGCTGTTCCACCAGATTGTCATTTGTCAGCTTTTGCGCCGGCTTGCCATCGATGTAGATCAGGTTCGGCGTGCCTCCGGTCAGACCGACGTGGGCTTCTTTCGCCTCGCCGGGACCGTTCACCACGCAACCGATCACCGCAACATCCAGCGGGACCAGCAAATCTTCAAGGCGCCCTTCCAGCTCGTTCATGGTCTTGACCACATCGAAGTTCTGCCGCGAGCAGCTCGGGCAGGCGATGAAGTTGATGCCACGGGAACGCAGACGCAGCGACTTGAGGATGTCGTAACCGACCTTCACTTCTTCAACCGGATCGGCAGCCAGCGAAATCCGAATGGTATCGCCGATCCCTTCGGCCAGCAGCATACCTAGGCCGACGGCCGATTTCACTGTGCCTGAGCGCAAACCGCCCGCTTCAGTGATACCCAGGTGCAACGGCTGGATGATTTGTTTGGCAAGGAGGCGATAAGCCTCGACCGCCATAAACACATCGGAGGCCTTGACGCTGACCTTGAAGTCCTGGAAATCCAGACGGTCCAGATGCTCGACGTGCCGCAGCGCGGACTCGACCAAAGCCGCCGGCGTTGGCTCGCCGTACTTCTTCTGCAGGTCTTTTTCCAGCGAACCGGCGTTGACGCCGATGCGGATCGGAATGCCGCGATCACGGGCCGCTTCAACCACCGCGCGGACGCGGTCTTCGCGGCCGATGTTGCCCGGGTTGATGCGCAGGCAATCGACGCCCAGCTCGGCAACGCGCAGGGCGATTCGATAATCGAAGTGGATGTCCGCGACCAGCGGGACCTTGACCAACTGCTTGATGCGGCCAAAGGCCTCGGCAGCGTCCATGTCCGGCACCGAGACGCGGACGATGTCCACGCCGGCGGCCTCCAGACGGTTGATCTGCGCCACCGTGGCCGCGACGTCATTGGTGTCGCTGTTGGTCATGCTCTGCACTGCGATCGGGGCATCGCCACCGACCGGCACCGAGCCGACCCAGATTTTACGAGATTCGCGACGTTTGATCGGAGATTCGCCGTGCATGACTTATTGCCCTAGCTTCAGGCGAGCAGTTTCGCCACTGGTGAAAGGTGCCACATCAACCGGCTGACCGTTGTAGCTCACTTGCGCGCCGCGAGCGAAGCCCAGGCGCAGGGTCAGCGGCGGCTTGCCATTGACGTCAAGGCTGTCGCCTTTTTTCTTGAGACCGCTCATCAGCACCTTGCCATTGCCGTCGGTGACCTGGGTCCAGCAATCATTCACAAACTGAACCTGCACGCGGCCGGCACCTGCCGGTACTGTCGCGGCGTCAGCGGTTGCGCTCGGGGCGCTGTTGACGGGCGCGGTTGTCGCAGGCGTTGGCGCTACGGTTGTGACCGGCGCGGTTGGCGTCGACGCGGTATGCGCAGGCGTTACCGGAGCGGTGGTAGATGTGCTGTGGGGAACAACAGCGCCTGCAACGGTGCCCGTGCTGCTGGACGCGCTGCTGGATGAAGCAGGCGCTTCAGGCGCGGACGCAGGCTCGGCGTTATTCAACGGCAGCGCGGTCTGACCTTGAGCCACAGCTTGATCTTCCGGCTCGTCGAGCGGATGGATCTGGGTGGTGCCGTCGGCGCTTTCGACCTCGACGTGCTCCATGCCCAGATTGGTCGGCTCCTTGCCGCGCAGGGTGGCTTGATCCTGCCACCACACGAAGCCGCCGCCGATCAACGCGATGAGCAGCAAGAGGCTGACGATGCGCAGGATATTGTGGGACAGGCGCACCGGCTCTTCGATTCGGCCCAGCGCATGAACGCTGCTGCCCTTGCCGTCGGTGCCGGTGTACTGATCAAACGCACTGACCAATGCAGCTTGATCAAGGTCCAGCAGCTTGGCGTAGGCACGGACATAGCCGCGGGCGAAGGTATGACCGGGGAGCTTGTCGAAATCGCCTGCTTCCAGATGAGTCAGGGAAGTCACGGTGAGGTTGAGCCTCAACGCCACATCTGGCAGCGACCAGTTCTTGCTCTCGCGGGCCTGTCGCAATGTTTCGCCTGGGTTCGTGCGAGTGGCTGCTACAACTTCGGGATGCGCCGCTTTCATCATTGCTCCGACAGGTATTGCTGATATTCCGGCGTACCGGGATAGAGTCTTTTTAGAAGCAAGCCGTAACTGGCTGCCTTGTTGCGATCATCAAACACCTTCGCCAGCCGCGTGCCGAGCAAGAGGCTTCGCGCATTCTGCTCGCTCAACTGGCTGAAACGCTCGTAGTAATCGCGCGCCGGCACATAATGCCTGTCTTCGTACGACAACTCAGCCATTTCCAGCAACGCGCGTGGCTGCTGACGATCCAGGCGCAGCGCTTTGTCGAAATGCTCACGGGCGGCGTCGCGATTGCCGAGCATCACAGCCGTCATGCCGAGGTTTTCGAACACCCGGGCGCGCTCGGCGTAGAGGTTATCTTCAGCGGCCTGCTCGAAGCGCTCGTAAGCTTCCTTGTAACGCTTTTGCTGGTAGAGAAAACTGCCGTAATTGTTGAGGATTCGCGCGTCTTTGGAACGTGCCGACAACGCTTTTTCGTAATACTGGTTCGCCAGTTCCGGTTCCATCTCGGCCTGAAACACCAGAGCCAGCGCGGCATTGGCGTCCGCATCGGAGCCGTTTAGCTCGAGCGCCTTTTTCAGAGGCGCCTTGGCTCGTTCCATCTGGCCTTGCTGAAGATAGCCCAACCCCAACTGCACATAAGCTTGACGAGCCTCGTCGCGTCCCTTGCTGGTACTCAGCGGATCGACGTTGCCGGTGGACACACAACCGACCAGCAGCGTGGCAAAACAGAGCAGCAGCGCAACGCGCAGGGACATAGAGATCCTCTCAGTCAAATTCGCATTCAATTGCGAGCGGAAGCGACCTGCACCACGTCGGCATCGGCACTGAGCTCCCGCACGGCAATGTAGCGCTCGCTGCGACGGGTGCGGTCCATGACCTGCCCGACCAACTGGCCGCAGGCAGCATCGATGTCTTCACCGCGCGTAGTACGCACAGTGACGTTGAAGCTGGCTTGATGCAGCAGATCCTGGAAACGACGGATCGCGTTGTTGCTGGGGCGTTCATAGCCCGAATGCGGAAACGGATTGAACGGGATCAGATTGACCTTGCAGGGCGTGTCCTTGAGCAGCTCGATCATCTCGATGGCGTGCTCAGGTTTGTCGTTGATGTCCTTGAGCAGCGTGTACTCGATGGTCAGCACACGCTTTTCGCCCAACGCAGACATGTAGTTGCGGCAGGACTCGAGGAGCATTTTCAGGGGGTACTTTTTATTGATCGGCACCAACTGGTTGCGCAGCGCATCATTGGGCGCGTGCAGCGAAAGGGCCAGCGAGACGTCGATGTGCTTGGACAGCTCATCGATCATCGGCACCACGCCGGAGGTGGACAGCGTCACCCGGCGCTTGGAAATGCCATACCCCAGGTCATCCATCATCAGATGCATGGCGGCAACGACATTGTCGAAGTTCAGCAATGGCTCGCCCATCCCCATCATCACCACGTTGGTGATGGCACGGTCGACGGTAGCCGGGACACTGCCGAAAGATTTGTTGGCAATCCACACCTGACCGATGACTTCGGCGGCGGTGAGGTTGCTGTTGAAGCCTTGTTTGCCGGTAGAGCAGAAACTGCAATCCAGCGCACAACCCGCCTGGGACGAGACACACAGGGTGCCGCGCTTGCCTTGCGGAATGTAAACGGTCTCGACGCAGCTGCCGGACTCGACACGGACGACCCATTTGCGGGTGCCGTCGGTGGAGATGTCCTCGCTGACGACTTCAGGACCGCGAATTTCGGCACGGCTCTGCAGCTTTTCGCGCAGGGCCTTGCCGACGTTTGTCATGGCGTCGAAGTTATCGACGCCAAAGTGGTGAATCCACTTCATGACCTGACCGGCGCGGAAGCGTTTCTCCCCGATAGACTCGAAGAATTTTTCCATTTCCAGCCGGGTCAGACCCAACAGGTTGATTTTGCCAGTTGATTCAGTCATGGATTCACCCTCACTCGCAGCAATAGCTTAGCGAGTGGTTACCTCGGTAGCAGCGAAGAAGTACGAGATTTCACGAGCAGCAGCGGCTTCGGAGTCGGAGCCGTGAACAGCGTTGGCGTCGATGGAATCAGCGAAGTCAGCACGGATGGTGCCGGCAGCGGCTTCTTTAGGGTTGGTAGCGCCCATCAGTTCGCGGTTCAGAGCGATAGCGTTTTCGCCTTCCAGAACCTGCACGACAACCGGGCCGGAGATCATGAATGCAACCAGATCACCGAAGAAACCACGAGCGCTGTGCTCAGCGTAGAAACCTTCTGCTTCGGCTTTGGACAGTTGCTTCAGTTTCGAAGCGACAACGCGCAGACCGGCTTTTTCGAAACGGGTGGTGATCTCGCCGATGACGTTTTTGGCAACAGCATCAGGCTTGATGATCGAGAAAGTACGTTGAACAGCCATGGTGTAACTCCAGAAGCAGTGATTATTGCGAAAAATTAAACCCGCGAATTATACGCGGGCTTGATGTTATTGCCTAACGTGCAAATCTGATCAGTCGATTTCGTCGGCCCAGAGCGTCTGAACCGCCTCGAGCACTTTCTCGCCGACGCGGCCAGAGGTGTCGTCGAAATCCGGCAGTTGCTTGATCATCAGTTGCAGCTTGGTAAACCCTACTGAATACGGGTCAACGCCGGGATGAGCCTCGGCGAGTTCTTCAGCGATGCGTTGTACGTCATTCCAACCGTAACTCATGACAGCTTCTCGATCAGTGCGGCGCTTCGGCAGCGTGGTTAAGCGAATATTTCGGGATCTCGACAGTCAGGTCTTCCGTACCGACCTTGGCCTGGCACGCCAGGCGAGACTGCGCTTCCAGACCCCACGCACGATCAAGATAGTCCTCTTCCAGCTCGTCCGCTTCCTCGAGGGAGTTGAACCCCACACGAATGATGCAGTGACAGGTGGTGCAGGCGCAGACGCCGCCGCACGCGCTTTCGATCTCGATGTGGTGATCGTGGGCGAGTTCCAGAATCGACTTGCCGACTTCAGCCTCGACAACCATCCCGTCCGGGCAATGCTCGGCGTGTGGCAGAAATGTAACCTGCGGCATCAGTTATTCCTCAATCTCATTCAGGTTGCGCCCTGACAGCGCGGCTTTCACCGTCGAGTCCAGGCGGCGGGCGGCGAACGCATCAGTCACCTGCGACAGACGCTTGGTCTGCAGCTCGATGGCCGGGCCGTCATCGCCCTTCATCAATTCACGAAGTTCTTCCATCTGCAGGTCGATGACCATGCGCTCTTCGGCACCGAGCAAGCGCTCGCCATCAGCCTGCAACGCGCCTTCGACCGCCTCAAGCAAACGCTGAGCGTCGACCTGCTGTTCACGCAGCGCGCGAGCCACCATGTCATCGCTGGCGTACTGGAACGAATCCTTGAGCATGCGGGTGATTTCGCCATCAGTCAGGCCATACGAAGGCTTGACCTGAATGCTCGATTCCACGCCCGAAGCCAGCTCGCGGGCGGACACACTGAGCAGGCCATCGGCGTCGACCTGGAAGGTCACGCGGATTTTCGCAGCGCCAGCGACCATCGCGGGAATACCACGCAGGTCGAAGCGTGCCAGAGAACGGCAGTCGCTGATCAGCTCACGCTCGCCTTGCAGCACGTGGATCATCATGGCCGACTGGCCGTCTTTGTAAGTGGTGAATTCCTGGGCGCGGGCCACCGGGATCGTGGTGTTGCGCGGAATGACCTTCTCCATCAGGCCGCCCATGGTCTCCAGCCCCAGGGACAACGGGATCACGTCGAGCAGCAGCAACTCGCCGCCATCACGCTTGTTGCCTGCCAGCGTATCGGCCTGGATTGCAGCGCCGATGGCGACTACCTGATCCGGGTCGATCTCGGTCAACGGCTGACGGCCGAACAGCTCGGCAACGGCTTCGCGAACACGCGGGACACGGGTGGAACCGCCCACCATGACCACGGCTTCGACTTCATCCAGCTCGATGCCGCAATCGCGAACGGCACGACGGCACGCTTTGAGACTGCGGGCAATCATCGGCTCGATAAGGGCATCGAATGCGGCGCGGGTCAGTACGCCCTGCCAGTCGCCATGGACGACTTCGACCGAATCGGCGTCAGTCAGGGATTCTTTCGCCGCGCACGCCGTCTGCATCAAACGGCGCTGGGCAGCCGGATCGAGGTCATCGGACAGACCGGCTTCAGCAATGATCCAGGTCGCGATGGCGTGGTCGAAATCATCACCGCCCAGCGCGCTGTCGCCGCCGGTGGCCATGACTTCAAACACGCCCCCAGTCAGGCGCAGGATCGAGATGTCGAATGTGCCGCCGCCCAGATCGTAAATGGCGACCACGCCTTCGGCGTTCTGATCCAGGCCATACGCCACCGCAGCTGCAGTGGGTTCGTTGAGCAGGCGCAGGACGGTCAGACCCGCCAACTTCGCGGCGTCTTTGGTGGCCTGACGCTGAGCGTCATCGAAATAAGCGGGAACGGTGATGACCGCGCCGACCAGCTCGCCACCCAGTGTTTCTTCAGCGCGCTGACGCAGCACCTTGAGGATGTCAGCCGACACTTCAACCGGGCTCTTCGGGCCCTGCACCGTCTCAATGAACGGCATATGCGACTCGCCACCGGTGAAACGGTAGGGCAACTGCCCACCCAAATGCTTCACATCGGAGATCCCGCGACCCATGAGGCGTTTGACGGAAATGATGGTGTTCAGCGGATCGGTCGTCGCAGCGTCCTTCGCCGACTGGCCCACTTCGACGCGCTCGGCGTGATAGCGAACGGCAGACGGCAGGATGACCTGACCGTTTGCGTCGGGAAGCGGCTCACTGATGCCGCTGCGCAGGGCAGCCACCAGCGAATTGGTGGTGCCGAGGTCAATCCCGACAGCCAGGCGACGCTGATGAGGTTTTGGAGCTTGGCCGGGTTCGGCGATCTGCAGTAGAGCCATTGCTTTTCTGATATCACTGGCGTGCCGCCCCAGAAGGACGGCGCGGGGTTAATCGTCGAGGCGCTCTTCGAGCTGGCGCACTTCGTAGGAGAGCTTGTCGAGGAACTGCATGCGACGCATCAGCCGTTCGGCCTGCTCTCGCTGTGCAGCATCGTCCCAACAAGCCGCGAAGCTTTCGTTCAGTTCTTCCTGGGCAACCTTGAGCCGGCGCTTGAATACCGCGACACCCGCCAGATCCGCGTCGTCCTGAAGATCTTCGAGCTCTTCGCGCCACTGCATCTGCTGCATCAGAAACTCGGGATCCTGGACGGTGACCTCCAGCGGAACTTCGCCCTTCAGCGCCAGCAGGTAACGCGCCCTTTTAGGCGCATTCTTCAGCGTTTGGTAGGCGTCGTTCAGACTGGCAGAGCGCTCCAGCGCAGCCCGTTGCTCAGCCTCGGGGGCGTCGGCAAAACGGTCGGGGTGCACGCTCCGGGCAAGCTCACGGTAACGCGTCGCCAGCAGGTCGAGATC
The DNA here is from genome assembly GCF_055283955.1 of Pseudomonas sp. HP_12. NCBI lineage: Bacteria > Pseudomonadati > Pseudomonadota > Gammaproteobacteria > Pseudomonadales > Pseudomonadaceae > Pseudomonas > Pseudomonas sp. HP_12. The sequence continues at coordinate 150,281 of NZ_JBTOQG010000034.1, read as the reverse complement.
CAGATTGAAGCCCGGCTGCAGGTCGAATAAAGCAAAGTGACAAGGAGTACCCACAATAAGCCTCAGACGTTGAAGCTTTCGCCGCAGCCACATTCACCGCGCGAGTTGGGATTGTTGAACTTGAAGCCTTCGTTCAACCCTTCCTTGACGAAATCGAGCTCGGTGCCGTCAAGATAGACCAGGCTCTTGGGATCGATGATCACCTTGACGCCGTGGTACTCGAACACCGTGTCTTCGCTTTCCGGCTCATCGACGAACTCGAGCACGTATGCAAGGCCTGAACAACCGGTCGTGCGAACGCCCAGACGAATGCCGTCACCCTTGCCGCGCCCATCGAGGGAGCGGCGTACATGGTTGGCGGCCGCTTCGGTCATGCTGATAGCCATCGGAACTCCTTACCTCACGCAAGTTACTTAACGCAGCGGAACAGACTCTGCTTAGAGCAGGCCTTTCTTCTGCTTGTAGTCGCGAACGGCCGCCTTGATGGCGTCTTCAGCGAGCACGGAGCAGTGGATCTTCACCGGCGGCAGAGCCAGTTCTTCAGCCAGCTGAGTGTTCTTGATGGTCTCTGCTTCATCCAGAGTCTTGCCCTTCATCCATTCGGTGGCCAGAGAGCTCGACGCGATGGCAGAGCCGCAGCCGTAGGTCTTGAACTTGGCGTCTTCGATGATGCCTTGCTCGTTGACCTTGATCTGCAGACGCATGACGTCGCCGCATGCCGGCGCGCCGACCATGCCGGTGCCGACATCAGGGTCCTCCGCATTCATCTTGCCGACGTTGCGGGGATTTTCGTAGTGGTCGATGACCTTTTCGCTGTAAGCCATGGTGCAATCCTCATCAGATACAACACGTCGCTCTCACGACACTTGGAAAACCCGGTTTTCAAAGTGCCGCATGAAATGGCGACTTTGAATTAGTGCGCCGCCCACTCGATCTTAGAGATGTCGACGCCGTCTTTGAACATGTCCCACAGCGGCGACAAGGCGCGCAGCTTGGTGACAGCCTCGCAGACTTTCTGCGCGGCGTAGTCGATCTCATCTTCAGTGGTGAAGCGACCGAAAGTGAAACGGATCGAGCTGTGTGCCAGCTCATCGTTACGACCCAGGGCGCGCAGCACGTAGGAAGGTTCGAGCGAAGCCGAGGTGCATGCGGAGCCGGACGATACCGCCAGATCCTTGAGCGCCATGATCAGCGACTCGCCTTCCACATAGTTGAAGCTCAGGTTGAGATTGTGCGGCACACGGGCAGTCATGCTGCCGTTGACATACAACTCTTCCAGATGCGCAACCTGCTGATAGAAGCGATCACTCAAGGCTTTGATGCGAACGTTCTCGGCAGCCATGTCTTCCTTGGCAACGCGGAACGCTTCGCCCATGCCAACGATCTGGTGGGTCGCCAGCGTACCGGAACGCATGCCACGCTCGTGACCGCCACCGTGCATTTCGGCTTCGATGCGGACACGTGGCTTGCGGCTGACCCACAGTGCGCCGATGCCTTTAGGACCGTAGGTCTTGTGGGCCGAGAACGACATCAGATCAACCTTGAGGTTGGCGAGGTCGATTTCAACCTTGCCGGTGGCCTGCGCTGCGTCGACGTGAAAGAGCACACCGCGGGAACGGGTCATCTCGCCAATCGCTGCGATGTCGTTGACCGTACCGATCTCGTTGTTGACGTGCATGATCGAGACCAGAACGGTGTCGTCGCGCAGGACAGCTTCGATCATGGCCGGAGTGATCAGGCCATCTTCGGTCGGTTCGAGGTAGGTGACTTCAAAGCCTTCACGCTCAAGCTGACGCATGGTGTCGAGCACGGCTTTGTGTTCGATTTTACTGGTGATCAGGTGCTTGCCTTTGGAGGCATAGAAATGCGCAGCACCCTTGATCGCGAGGTTGTTGGACTCGGTGGCACCGGAAGTCCAGACGATTTCGCGCGGGTCGGCATTGACCAGATCAGCGACCTGACGACGCGCGTTCTCTACCGCCTCTTCAGCCTTCCAGCCAAAGACGTGGGAGCGCGACGCCGGGTTACCGAAGTTGCCATCCACCAGCAAGCAGTCGCTCATTTTCTGCGCAACACGCGGATCGACCGGGGTGGTTGCGGAATAATCGAGGTAAATCGGCAATCTCATTGAATATCTCCTATCGGGCAGGCGCGCCGCGCGTTCATCTGCGTTCACTCAACGGCGGATGTTTCAATCTTGTCCAGTGGCTGCGTCTTGCTACCGCAACGGCGCAGATCCTGACGTTGGGCGACTTCTTGCACTTCACGGCGAGTGACGAGGTCGGCCAGGCTGATACCGCTTAGAAATTCGTGAATCTGCTGACTGAGGTCGCACCACAAGTGGTGGGTCAGACAGGTGTCGCCAGCATGGCAATCACCGAGCCCCTGGCAGCGCGTCGCATCAACCGATTCGTTGACCGCGTCGATCACCTGCGCCACCTGAATGCCCTGCATGTCGCGGGACAACTGATAACCGCCGCCGGGACCGCGTACGCTGGAAACAAGGTTGCCGCGGCGCAGCTTGGCGAACAGTTGCTCGAGGTAGGAAAGGGAAATCCCTTGCCGCTCGGAGATATCGGCCAGGGACACTGGCCCATGCTGCGCATGCAATGCCAGATCGAGCATGGCAGTGACAGCGTATCGGCCTTTTGTAGTCAGTCGCATGGCGTGTACCGCGGAGGTTCGGAATGAGGGCGAGTATGCTATTCCCGAGTATTTAAGTCAACTATAAGACCTAGTGGAACAGTCGGGATTACCCGCAAAATCGCGGCCGTATCATAGCAAAACGCGGCGGGGATTAGCACATGTGCCGCCTGCAACCGCGCCGCTGCTTCATTTCCGGGGAGCATCAGCCTGGCAAGGCCCTTTCATGCAGTCGAAGACTTCCTGACGCAACTCCGGCAATTCCTTCTCGCGATACTCACCGCCCAGGCTCTTCAATGCCTTGCCCATGTCTTCCACACGAACGTCCATCGCTTGCAGGTGATCGAGCAACTGCCCGATCGCGCGCGCCACTGGATCAGGCATGTCCTCGCTGACGCCATACGCATCGAAGCCGAGCTTTTCGGCGATCGCCTTGCGCTTGGCTTCGGCCTCGTCGTCAGACTTGACGATGATTCGTCCGGGAATGCCCACCACCGTTGCACCCGCCGGCACGGGCTTGGTCACCACCGCGTTGGAACCGACCTTCGCCCCGGCACCCACTGTGAATGGCCCGAGTACCTTCGCACCCGCGCCCACCACAACACTGGACTCCAGAGTCGGATGGCGTTTGCCTTTGTTCCAGCTGGTGCCGCCCAGCGTTACGCCCTGATAAAGGGTCACGTCATCGCCGATCTCGGCGGTCTCGCCGATGACGATGCCCATACCGTGATCGATGAAAAAACGCCGGCCGACTTTAGCGCCGGGATGGATTTCGATGCCGGTCAGCCAGCGACCGAAATTGGAAACCATGCGCGCTGGCCACTTCAGATCGTTGCGCCACAGCCAGCCGGACAGCCGATGCAGCCAGATCGCGTGCATGCCGGGATAGCAGGTGAGCACTTCAAAGGTATTTCGTGCCGCCGGGTCACGATGGAACACGCTTTGGATGTCTTCCCGCAGACGCTCGAACATCACTGATCCTTCCGCTTGTAGGGTTCGCCGTTGGCCGCTTTCTGGGTCTCGGTGAGGATGCCGCGCAAGATGCTCATCTCGGATCGATTGACCGCAGAGCGCCCGTACAAACGACGCAGCCGGGCCATCAGATGGCGCGGCTTCTCGGGATCAAGGAAGCCGATGGTGACCAGCGTGGACTGAAGATGCTCATAGAATTTCTCCATCTCATCCATGGTCGCCAGCTCGGTACTGCGCACCGAGTTGACCTCGAACTTCTCCACCTTGCTTGCCTGCCCGTCCGCCGCGAGCCAGGCCATGCGGGTTTCGTAACTCAACACCTGCACGGCGGCAGCCAGATTCAACGAACTGAATTCCGGGTCCGAAGGAATGTGCACGTGGTAATGGCAGCGCTGCAGCTCTTCATTGGTGAGGCCGGCGTATTCACGGCCGAACACCAGTGCGATCTCTTCGCCCAGCGCGGCGTGCTCCACGGTTTTGACGCCCGCTTCGCGAGGGTCGAGCAGCGGCCAGGGAATGCGGCGATCTCGGGCGCTGGTGCCCAATACCAGGTTGCAACCTACCAACGCATCTTCCAGCGTCGCCACGACCTGCGCGCCTTCCAGGATGTCGCCCGCGCCAGACGCCCTTGCATCGGCTTCATGGTGGGGAAACATGGCGGGATCAACCAGCACCAGACGGGAAAGGCCCATGTTTTTCATGGCACGCGCGGCGCCACCGATATTTCCGGGATGACTGGTACCGACCAGGACGACACGAATATTTTGCAGCACTGGTGAAGTCTCGCTAGCAGGTGAAAAGGGGGACGAATGTTACAGAAGCGCTTCCATCGGCGCCACGAACCTTGCGCCTCACGCACGGGATGCGCCACTAAAAGGTGGCAGGGCACCGCTGACCTGCGCACGCCAAGCCGACCGGACGCGCGGCAAAGTCTGCACTCGCGCTGGAAATCATCCAAGAGAACCAATAGAATGGCCGGCTCTCTTTAACGACCTAGGTGATCCATCCATGCAGCCCATGCTGAATATCGCGCTGCGCGCCGCCCGCAGCGCCAGCGAATTGATTTTCCGCTCCATCGAGCGCCTGGATACCATCAAGGTCGACGAAAAAGACGCGAAAGATTACGTAACCGAAATCGATCGCGCCGCCGAGCAGAGCATCATCACTGCATTGCGCAAGGCGTATCCAACCCACGGCATCCTTGGCGAAGAAAGCGGCCTGCATGAAGGCAGCGGCGAAGGCACCGACTACCTCTGGATCATCGATCCGCTCGACGGCACAACCAACTTCGTGCGTGGCGTTCCTCACTTTGCCGTTAGCATCGCGTGCAAATACCGCGGCCGCCTTGAACACGCTGTTGTTCTGGATCCGGTCCGTCAGGAAGAGTTCACCGCCAGCCGCGGTCGTGGCGCCGCCCTGAACGGCCGTCGTCTGCGTGTCAGCCCGCGCAAGAGCCTTGAAGGCGCACTGCTCGGCACTGGTTTCCCGTTCCGCGAGAACCAGCTCGATAACCTCGACAACTATATGAACATGTTCCGTTCGCTGGTGGGCCAGACTGCCGGTATCCGTCGCGCCGGCGCTGCGAGCCTGGATCTGGCCTACGTGGCTGCAGGCCGTTTCGATGCGTTCTGGGAATCGGGTCTGTCGGAGTGGGACATGGCCGCAGGCGCCCTGCTCATTCAGGAAGCAGGCGGTCTGGTCAGCGATTTCAACGGCGGTCACGACTTCCTTGAAAAAGGCCACATCGTTGCCGGCAACACCAAATGCTTCAAAGCGGTCCTCACCTCGATCGCTCCGTTCGTGCCGGCTTCGCTGAAGCGCTAAGCCGAGCACGCTGTACAAAAAACCGGCCATGTGCCGGTTTTTTTGTGCCCGAACGCCTGTACTCTGGGCAACAAAAAAGCACCCGAAGGTGCTTTTTTTAATTAGCTCTACAGGCTATTACTGGCCCGCTTGACTCAACTCCAGCTGACCGTCCTTGTTGACGGGGATCTGGCTACCTGGATCACGGTCCATACGAACCTGCCCAACTTTGTCGTTGAGCTTGTACTTCACGTTGTAGCCAACCACCTTGTCGCTGATGTCGTTGACGGTGTTGCAGCGCGACTCGGTCGTTGTGTAGGTATCGCGGTTCTGCATGCCTTCCTGAACCTTGTTACCGGCGTAACCACCACCGACCGCACCGGCGACCGTGGCGATCTTCTTGCCAGTACCGCCGCCGACCTGGTTGCCGAGCAGGCCACCCGCTACGGCACCGATGACACTCCCCACGATCTGATGCTCGTCCTTCACCGGCGCGCGGTGAGTGACGGCAACGTCTTTGCAGACCTGTCGCGGGGTTTTGATTTGTTCTTTCACAGGCTCGACGGCAAGTACGTCTGCGTACTCTGGGCCGCTTTGTTTTACGAGGCTATAGGTGGCCAAAGCACCACCGGCGGTTACACCGACAGCACCCAATACTGCACCAATAAGCAACGACTTGTTCACGTGAACCTCCTGACGATATTCAGCGCGATTGCTCGCGCTACTCCCAGCCTTGGAGCATAAAAAAAGGCGCGAGTTCATACTCGCGCCTTTTTAAGTGATGGCCGGTTACCAGTATCGGTTACGGACGGTCATCCACCTTGTCGACGGTGACCGGTGGCAGCAAGTCTTCGCTACGCAGGTTCAGCCATATCAGGACCACGTTGGCGATGTAGATAGACGAGTAAGTACCCGCCAGAACACCAATGAACAGCGCCACCGAGAACCCGTGCAGGCTATCGCCGCCGAAGATCCACAGCGCGACGATCGCCAGCAAGGTGGAGATCGAGGTGGCCATGGTCCGCAGCAACGTCTGCGTGGTGGAGATGTTGATGTTCTCGATCAGCGACGCCTTGCGCAGCAGACGGAAGTTCTCGCGAACCCGGTCGAATACCACGATGGTGTCGTTGAGCGAGTAACCGATGATCGCCAGCACTGCAGCCAGTACAGTCAGATCGAAGGTCACCTGGAAGAACGACAGGATACCCATCGTCACCACCACGTCGTGAATCAGCGAGACGATGGCACCCACTGCGAACTTCCACTGGAAGCGGAAGGCGAGGTAGATGAGCACGCCGCCCAGCGCCAGCAGCATGCCGAGGCCGCCCTGGTCGCGAAGCTCTTCACCCACTTGCGGACCGACGAATTCGACGCGCTTGACGGTCACCGGGTTATCGGCGCCTGTCTTGCGCAGCGCTTCGGCAACCTGAGTGCCCAGCTGCGGGTCTTCACCCGGCATACGAACAAGCAGATCGGTGGTCGCACCGAAGCTTTGCACGACGGCTTCGGTGTAACCCGAAGCAACCAGCTCTTCGCGCACTTTGTGCAGATCAGCTGGACGCTCGTAGGTCAGCTCGATCAGCGTGCCGCCAGTGAAATCCAGACCGAAGTTCAGCCCTTTATAGAACCAGCTGAACAACGCCAGAACGGTAAGGAGCATGGTAATGGCGAACGCAATGTTGCGAACGCCCATGAAGTTGATCGTACGTTTCATGGCAGCCCCTTAAATCCACAACTTCTTGAAGTCACGACCGCCAAAGATCAGGTTGACCATTGCGCGGGTCACCATGATGGCTGTGAACATCGAGGTAAAGATCCCGAGGGACATGGTGACCGCAAACCCCTTCACCGGGCCTGTGCCCATCGCGAAGAGGATGCCGCCGACCAGCAGCGTCGTCAGGTTGGCGTCGAGGATCGCAGTATACGCGCGGTCGAAGCCCTCATTGATTGCACGCTGGACCGTCATGCCGTTGGCAATCTCTTCACGAATCCGCGAGAAGATCAGCACGTTCGCATCGACCGCCATACCCATCGTCAAGACGATACCGGCGATGCCCGGCAGGGTCAGCGTTGCACCCAGCAGCGACATCAGTGCCAGCAGCATGACCATGTTGAAGGCCAGCGCCACCGTCGCGATCAGACCGAAGAAACGGTAGATGGCGAGGATGAACAGCGAGACGAACAGCATGCCCCACAAGGATGCATCGATACCCTTGGTGATGTTGTCTGCACCCAGGCTCGGGCCAATGGTGCGCTCTTCAGCGAAGTACATCGGAGCAGCCAGACCACCGGCACGCAGCAGCAGCGCCAGCTCGGAAGACTCACCCGCGCCGTTCAGGCCGGTGATGCGGAATTGAGCACCCAGCGGCGACTGAATGGTCGCCAGGCTGATGATCTTCTTCTCTTCCTTGAACGTCTGGACCGGCACATCTTTTTCGACGCCGTTGACCACTTGCTTAGTGTAGGTGGTGGTCGGCTTCTGCTCGATGAAGATCACCGCCATGCTGCGACCGACATTCGCGCGGGTGGCGCGGCTCATCAGATCACCACCATGGCCGTCCAGCTTGATGTTCACCTGAGGACGGCCGTGCTCGTCAAAGCCGGCCTTGGCGTCAGTCACCTGGTCACCGGTGATGATGAGACCACGCTCGACCGGCGCCGCAGGACGACCGCCTTCGCGGAACTCGAACATCTCGGTAGTGGCTTTGTTGTCGTCGGGACCTGCGCCCAGACGGAACTCAAGGTTGGCGGTCTTGCCGAGAATACGCTTGGCTTCGGCGGTGTCTTGAACACCTGGCAGCTCAACCACGATGCGGTTGGCGCCCTGACGCTGAACCAGCGGTTCGGCGACGCCCAGCTCGTTGACCCGGTTACGCACGGTGGTCAGGTTTTGCTTGATCGAGTATTCGCGGATTTCAGCGATCTTGGCTGGGGTCATGGCCAGGCGCAAGATCGGCATCTCGCCGCGATCGCTCGTGGTGATATCGAAATCTGTGTAGTCCTTGCGGATCAGCGCACGGGCCTGTTCGCGGGTATCAGCATCGCTGAAGCCCAGCTGGATGGCGCCGTTATCTTGCGGAAGGCTGCGATAACGCACTTTTTCCTTGCGCAGCAGGCTCTTCACTTCGCCTTCGTAGACATTCAGGCGCGCACTGAGCGCCTTGTCCATGTCGACTTCGAGCAGGAAGTGCACGCCACCGGACAGGTCGAGACCCAGCTTCATCGGCGTAGCGCCAATGCTGCGAAGCCATTTCGGCGTGGTCTGAGCCAGGTTGAGCGCAACAACGTAGTCATCGCCCAGCGCCTTGCGTGCGACATCTTTGGCTGGCAGCTGGTCTTCCTGTTTGGTCAGACGCAACAAACCGCCCTTGCCATTCTCGGCCAGAGACGCGCCCTTGACCGCGATGCCAGCATCGGTAAGCGCCTTGCTTACGCGATCCAGATCAGCCTGGCTGACCTGCAGCGCAGTGCTTGCGCCACTGACTTGGATAGCCGGGTCATCAGGGTAGAGATTGGGTGCGGAATAAATAAAACCGATCACCAGCACTGCCAGGATCAGGATGTATTTCCACAGAGGGTATTTGTTCAACATCACGCCGCCTGCTTATAACGCGGGGCGCCTTGCGCGCCCCGTCGATTGGTAAAAGACTGGAATCAGATGGCTTTCAGAGTGCCCTTGGGCAGGGTGGCAGCGATTGCGCCCTTCTGGATCTTCAGCTCTACGGTGTCGGACACTTCGATAACAACGAAGTCATCAGTCACTTTATTGATCTTGCCCGCGATACCGCCGGTAGTGACGACTTCATCACCCTTCTGCAAGTTACCCAGCAAGTTCTTTTGCTCTTTGGCGCGCTTGGCCTGTGGACGCCAGATCATCAGATAGAAGATGACCAGGAAGCCGACCAGGAAAATCCACTCGAAGCCGCCGCCCATAGGGCCTGCAGCAGCAGGGGCAGCCGCATCCGCGAAAGCGGAAGAGATGAAAAAGCTCATTTAACACTCCAGTTGCATATTTTAATAATAGGAAGCGAAAGACCGGATGTCGCTCAGTCCAGTAACGGCGTCACAAGCCCGCGTTTGGCATAGAACGTGTCGACAAAGGCGGCCAATGTACCTTGTTGAATAGCCTCGCGCAAACCAGCCATAAGCAGCTGGTAATGGCGCAAATTGTGGATCGTATTGAGCATGCTACCCAGCATTTCGCCGCACTTGTCCAGGTGATGCAGATAGGCGCGGGAGAAGTTTTTGCAGGTGTAGCAGTCGCAGGTCGGATCCAGCGGCGACTCATCGTAACGATGAAACGCATTACGGATTTTCAGCACACCGGTGTCGATGAACAGATGACCGTTGCGCGCATTGCGCGTAGGCATCACGCAGTCGAACATGTCGACGCCGCGGCGGACACCTTCAACCAGGTCCTCGGGCTTGCCTACACCCATAAGGTAACGAGGTTTGTCAGCCGGCATGCGGCCCGGCAGATAGTCCAGCACCTTGATCATCTCGTCCTTGGGCTCGCCGACCGACAGGCCGCCAATCGCCAGGCCGTCAAAGTCGAGTTCGTTCAGGCCTTCGAGGGAGCGCATGCGCAGGTTCTCGTGCATGCCGCCCTGAACGATGCCGAACAGCGCCGCGGTGTTCTCGCCGTGAGCGATCTTGGAGCGCTTGGCCCAGCGCAGCGACAACTCCATGGAGGTGCGCGCAACCTCTTCGTCCGCAGGATACGGCGTGCATTCGTCAAAGATCATCACGACGTCGGAACCGAGGTCGCGCTGAACCTGCATTGATTCTTCAGGCCCCATGAACACTTTTGCGCCGTCGACCGGAGAGGCGAAGGTCACGCCTTCCTCCTTGATCTTGCGCATCGCGCCCAGGCTGAACACCTGGAAACCGCCGGAGTCGGTCAGAATCGGGCCTTTCCACTGCATGAAATCGTGAAGGTCGCCGTGGCCCTTGATGACTTCAGTGCCCGGACGCAGCCACAGGTGAAAGGTGTTGCCGAGGATCATCTGAGCGCCAGTGGCCTCGATGTCCCGAGGCAGCATGCCCTTGACCGTGCCGTAGGTGCCGACCGGCATGAACGCAGGCGTTTCGACAACGCCGCGAGGAAAGGTCAGACGACCGCGACGTGCTTTGCCATCGGTGGCCAGCAGCTCGAAAGACATACGACAAGTGCGACTCATGCTTGATCCTCTGGGGCCGAGTCCGTCGGGGTGGATTCCCCGGGAGCGGTCGGCGCGGGATTGCGGGTGATGAACATGGCATCCCCGTAACTGAAGAAGCGGTAACCGTGTTCCACCGCAGCCGCATAGGCCGCCATGGTTTCGGGATAACCGGCGAATGCCGAGACCAGCATCAACAGCGTCGATTCCGGCAAATGGAAGTTGGTGACCAGCGCGTCGACCACATGAAAAGGTCGGCCCGGGTAGATAAAGATATCGGTGTCACCGCTGAAGGGCTTGAGCACGCCATCGCGTGCGGCACTTTCCAGCGAACGCACGCTGGTCGTGCCCACGGCGATGACCCGACCGCCGCGTGCGCGACACGCCGCCACGGCGTCGACTACTTCTTGAGTAACTTCAAGCCACTCGTTGTGCATGTGGTGGTCTTCGATGCGCTCGACACGCACCGGCTGGAAGGTGCCCGCGCCGACGTGCAGCGTCACGAATGCGGTCTCGACGCCCTTCTCGGCAATCGCGTCCATCATGGTCTGATCGAAATGCAGACCTGCCGTCGGTGCTGCTACCGCACCGGCGCGCTGGGCGTACACGGTCTGATAGCGCTCGCGATCGGCATCTTCATCCGGGCGGTCTATATAAGGAGGCAACGGCATGTGCCCGACGCGCTCAAGCAACGGCAGCACCGGCTCGGCAAAACGCAGTTCGAACAACGCATCATGGCGCGCGACCATTTCGGCCTCGCCACCCCCATCGATGAGGATCGTCGAGCCCGGCTTGGGCGACTTGCTGGAGCGCACATGGGCCAGCACACGGTGCTGATCGAGAACGCGCTCGACCAGGATTTCCAGCTTGCCGCCCGAGGCTTTCTGCCCGAACAGCCGCGCCGGAATCACCCGGGTATTGTTGAAGACCATCAGATCGCCAGGGCGCAAATGCTCCAGCAAATCAGTGAATTGGCGGTGTGCCAGCGCGCCGCTTGGCCCGTCGAGGGTCAGCAAACGGCTGCTGCGTCGCTCCGCCAAAGGATGGCGAGCGATCAATGAATCCGGGAGCTCGAAGGTAAAGTCAGCGACACGCATGATGGGGTTCGTCTAGCAGGGCCGGGAAGTTTAGCCGAATAAGTGAAAATTGACCATGAAACATGATTGACCAACGGTAGGCTCATCTCTATACTTCGCCGCCATTGAGCCCTGATGGCGGAATTGGTAGACGCGGCGGATTCAAAATCCGTTTTCGAAAGAAGTGGGAGTTCGATTCTCCCTCGGGGCACCAAACAGCAACACCTTCAAGTGGTTACATGACTTGAAGCACAAAAAAACCGGCCATATTTGAGCCGGTTTTTTTGTGGGCGGGATTTGGTGAGGGCCGAAAGTCACGGGCCAATCAACTATGCCCTTTACTCATCACTGGCGCCGCAGAAAGCGGTATGCGTACGCTGCAAATCTGATGGCGCTCAAACCGGCCCCTTCCCGGCTGAAGCCGGTCCTACTATGCGTACATTCAGTCGGACTGGCTTTAGCCGGGAATGCGCCGGCGGTCACGCCGCAATACCCGCCCCCTTAAAAATCCTGCGAAGTCGGCCGCAGCACGATTTCGTTGATGTCCACATCACTCGGCTGTTCGATCGCGTAGGCAATGGCGCGGGCGACGGATTCGGCCGGGATCGCTTGTTTGTAGAACTCCTTGACCACATCCGCGCTCGGCTGATGGCCGCTGCCCAATTTCAACTCGGAATCCACGGCACCGGGTTCGATGGTGGTGGTGCGGATCTTGCCGCCGACTTCGTGGCGCAGGCCGTCGGAGATCGCGCGGACGGCATACTTGGTGCCGCTGTAGACGGAGCCGCCCGGGCTGAAGACTTTGATGCCGGCCACTGATGAAATGTTGATGAAGTGGCCGGAGCCTTGGGCTTCAAACTTCGGCAGTGCGGCGGCGATGCCGTAGAGGACGCCTTTGATGTTGATGTCGATCATGCGGTCCCATTCGTCGACGCGCAGTTCGGCGATCGGCGCGATGGCCATGAGGCCGGCGTTGTTGATCATGACGTCGATGCGGCCGAAGTCGCGAATAGCATTTTCGACGAGTGCCGACAGGTCGTCTCGGCGAGTGACGTCAACGGTGTAGGCCGATGCCTCGCCGCCGGTAGCCTTGATGTCGCGGACGATGACGTCCATACGCTCCTGACGGCGTGCGCCGAGGACGACCTTGGCGCCCAGTTTTGCCAGGTGCCGCGCGGTGGCTTCGCCGAGTCCGCTGCTGGCGCCAGTAATGACGACGACTTTGCCTTGGATGCCATTGCTCATTGCAGTTCTCCTGAAGCGTTGGGAAGTTGATGGGGCCAGTTTGCGATGGATATTCCTGTCAGAAAATGGAAGAGTTCGGTTTTGAGAATTCCACTTTTTGGAACACGAGCACCCGCCCATGCTGAACCGAATGGAAATGCTGCGTATCTTTTTGGTGGCTGTGGACGCACCCACGTTTCGGGAAGCCGCGACTCGCCTCGGCACTTCGCCACAAAAGGTCACCCGCGCAATAAAGGAACTAGAGCGAACCTTCGCCGAGCCGTTGTTTCATCGCAGCACGCGACAGGCTCATGTCACGGCGTACGGTGCAGACGTGGCGCGACAGGCGCGTGAGACCCTCGACCAGTTCGATCGCCTGTTCGCGGCCCACACGAAAAATCCCGCGGCGGATGTGGTGGGCCGCGTAGGCATCACCGCGCCTCACTCGATCGGCAAGCTGTATCTGGCCGGTTTCCTCCAGCCATTGATGCAGCAACATCCCGGCCTGCGGATCGAGTTGAGCCTGGATGACCAACTTACCGATGCCGTCGGTTCGAGGATCGATATCGGCATTCGCATTGGCACGGTCCGGGACCGGCGCTACATCGCGCGAGTGGTGGCGCAAGTGCCGTTGAAGATCGTCGCGTCGCCGGACTTGATCGCGGCAGTGGGCATGCCATCCGCGCTGGAAGACCTTAAACAGCTGCCGCTGTCGACGCTGATTGATCGCAACAATGGACGACCCTGGCCGTGGTTTCTGTCCGGAGGCCAAAGCTACTCGCCACCCTCCCCCGCATTCAGTTGTGATGACCCGGAGACCGAACTGGAATTCGTACTGGCGGGCGTCACGTTTGCGCAGATGCCCCATTACCTGGCCGAGGCTTACCTGCGCAACGGGCGTCTGATCGAGGTGTTGCCGAATGCCGCGCCGCCGCCCATGGACCTTTCCGTGTACCGGACGCAGTCAGGGCCGGTGCCGAGCAGGGTACGTCTTGTCTACGATCACCTGATCCACTGCCTGAGCGATCTACAGACCTTCCCCTGACGGCATGGCGCAGGAAGATTCGACCTAAAGCGACCGAACCGATGACGACCGGCTTCGGTCGAACGCCGTGCGATACGCCTCCTGGGCGCGCACGCTGCCAGATGTTTAAGCAGCCACCCATTCACCGAAAACCACCGGCCTTCCATGTTCGAACACATCGACTTCAACTATCTGCTTTCAAACTACGGGTACTGGGCCGTGTTCATCGGCTGCCTGCTCGAGGGGGAGACCATCCTGATCCTCGGCGGGCTGGCGGCGCACCAGCACGTCCTGCAATGGCAGCAAGTGCTCATCTACGCCACGTTGGGCGGGATGCTCGGCGATCAGATTCTGTTCTGGACCGGGCGCTACTTCGGGCCACGCCTGCTGCCGCGCCTGCGCCGCCAGCAAGCGACCATCGACCGCGTGTCCGACCTGATCAAGCGCTACCCCACGGCGTCCATTTTCTCGGTGCGCTTTCTCTACGGCATGCGTCTGATCGGGCCTCTGGTTATCGGCGCGAGTCGCTTGTCGCCCATTCGTTTTGCAATCATCAACCTGCTTGGCGCCGCAGTCTGGGCAAGTCTGTTTCTCGCGGCCGGCTACTGGGCGGGGGGCTTTCTTGAGACTATGTTCGGCAACTTGAAGCCTTATCGGCTGCCGATCTTCCTGGGCGTGGTCGTGGTGGGCGCGGCCGTCGCGCTGTATCGGCATCGTCGCGCAAAAACACGGCCTGCCAGGGAGGCGGCCAAGCGGGCAAAGGACGTCCCGCCCTCCTCTGCGGGATAACGCTTCCCATCTGCGCCGACCGCCTCTATAACGGCAGACAGGCATTTGAAGCAGAGGGATCGACTCGATGAACACACGCATCACCGCCGGTTTGCTGTTGAGCATGGTCAGCAGCATCCAGGCTCAGGCCGCTGAAGCACCGTCCCATTTGGACACTGTCATGCAAAAGGGCCAACTGGCCGTTTGCACGACCGGCGATTACAAGCCGTACACATTTCTCAAGCCCGACGGCCAATACGAAGGCATCGACATCGAGCTGGCCCAGTCTCTGGCGCAGAGCCTGGGCGTGAAGATCGAGTGGGTCCCGACCACGTGGAAAACCCTGATGCCCGACTTCACGGCCGGCAAATGCGACATCGCCGTCGGTGGCATCTCGGTCACCTTGTACCGGCAGAAGAAGGCGGCGTTCAGCAGCACACTGGACATCGACGGCAAGGTCCCTCTGGTGCGCTGCGAAGACGAGTCGAAGTACCAGACCCTCGAGCAGATCAATCAGCCCGGCGTTCGATTGATCGAACCACAAGGCGGCACCAACGAAGCCTTCGCCCACGCTTATCTGCCCAATGCCAGCCTGGCCTTCCACGACAACAAAACCATTTTCCAACAGCTGCTCGACAAGCAAGCCGACGTGATGATCACCGACGCGTCCGAAGCGCTGTATCAGCAGAAACGCATGCCCGGCTTGTGCACGGTCAATCCGTCGCACTACATGCAGTACGGCGAAAAGGCCTATCTGCTGCCCCGGGATGACGTGGCCTGGAAGGCCTATGTCGATCAGTGGCTGCACCTCTCCAAAGCCACCGGGACTTACAAGAAAGTGGTCGGCGAATGGCTGGCGATGCCAACGGAATGACAGTGCGCAGCACATCCGGAAGACTTCGGCACAGGACCCCGCCGTATCCATGAAAACCAACAGAACCATTACCCGCGCGTTCTGCGTCGAGCTGCAGCAAGAGCTTTCCATTGTGGCGGCGCGACGTGAGTATTTCTCTCAAGAGCTACCCCGGACGCGCTTCAGCTTTCTGTGTTCGTCCGAGTCGTGCCGCGCTCTGGGTGTCAAAATCACTGGGGTTCGCTATGACGTGAAGCCTCAGGAGCATCCGACCTTCGTCGCCGCGCACTACCGGGCCAACCCGAAATACGAACATCACGCCGATTGCGAATGGGTGGATGAATCCGTCGAAACTCCCGCTGGTCAGGAAGCCGAAACCGAGGCCGATAGCGAGCTGCGCAGGGTCAAGCGCAAGCTGGATGATTACATTGACGTCTTTGATCCCACCCCGAAGGAGCGGGCTAAGCCGGCATCGCCGACAGACAAGCCTGACGCCGAGCCGACCGATAAGCCCGAAGACGCCTTGCTCCCAGCTGACGCATTGAAGGCCAAACAGGACAAGCAGAATCGAACCAGCGATCTGGAGCGGCTGGTCGACAGCTTCCGTCAGGCCCAGGCCTCGTTGACCAAGGAAGAACTCGCGCTGTTGACCCTTCGCGTTCCGGGTCAGGGCGAGGTGTCCTTGCGCGCCTATTTCCGCCATATCAAGTTTGCTCAGCTGAATGACGAGCGTCGGGTGCTGTATGGCGGCGGTCTCGTCGAACGCTACGGGACGGGCTTCAAATTCAAATTCTTCGATCGCCTGCAAGGCAAGCTGGTGACCTTGTATGTATCCCCCGCGCAGATGCAGGCCTACCGCTCCAGCCGCTACCTCAGTGAGCTGCTGAGTCACGCTGATGAGGTGCGATTCTTCACGGTCTTTGCCCTGGGCACGCTGATCGCCAGCCCTTCAGGGAAAAGCGTCAGCGTGCAGATCGAAGACTTGCGCCATCTGGCCATTGTGCTCGGGCCGGCAAAGGATGCCGAAGAGGCCTCTGCCAAAGGGTCAACCCGCTAAGCCAAAGACTTTATTCAGTTCGAAAAAAAACCCGGTTTCTCTCGCGAGCAACCGGGTTTTTTGCGTTTCCTTCAGGCGACTAAGGCGCTGCGTATGTCACCAACAGTTCCTTAGTTACCTGAAAATCCAGCGACATCGCCACGCTCAAGGCTGTGATCGTGAAGATGGAGAACACGAACAGCTTGCGTGCCCAAACAGTGTCGTCTTTGGCTTTGTAGCCGGTCCAGGCCATGTACAACCAGTACATGCCCATCGCCGCTGCGACGGCCAGATAATTGAGCCCGGCGTAGCCGCCGAAGGTCAGCATCAAGGTCGCCAGCAGGAAAGCCAGGATGTAGATCAGGATGTGCCGCTTGGCGACCCGGATACCGCGCTTGACCGGCAGGACCGGAATCGAAGCAGCCCGATAGTCGTTGAAGCGGAAAATCGCGATAGCGTACGAGTGAGGCATCTGCCAAAGGCTGAACATCACCAGCAAGGTCAGCGCCGCGAGGTCGAAGGTGTTGCTGACCGCGACGTAACCAATGACCGGAGGCATCGCGCCCGACAGGCTGCCGACCAACGTGCCATGAACCGACCTGCGCTTCAGGTACAGGCTGTAAAAGCCGACGTAGATCACGAAGCCGATTACGGCGAACAGTGCCGCCAGTGCGTTGGCCTTTGTGTACAGCAGACCGACGCCGACAACACCCAGCACAGTGGCGTAGATCAGTGCCAGTTTCACTGACACCAACCCTTGCACCAGCACCCGATTCTTGGTGCGCTCCATCTTCACATCGATATCGCGATCGATGCAGTTGTTGAACACGCAGCCAGAAGCTACTACCAGTGAAGTCCCGATCACGGCTGCCAGGAACAAGCCGATATCGACATGCCCCTTGGAAGCCAGAAAAAAGCCACCTGCCACCGAAAGCACGTTACCGAAAATGATCCCCGGTTTGGTGATTTGGATAAAGTGCTTCAGTGACATCAGGTTTTCCTCACTTCGCCATCATGGCGGTGTGAATGCTGAACATGATCCAGGTGCTCAAACCAACCAGCAGCACGATCACAAGGCCAGCGAAGGCAAACGCGATGACGTTGTTGCGCTGTGCCGCCGAGCGGTCAAGGTGCAGGAAGTACACCAGGTGAACCAGAACCTGCACGACTGCGAAGATCAGAACGACCCACAGCGTGGCCACTTTCGAGATCGTCGGGAACATCACCAGACCGAAAGGAACCGCGGTCAGGATGATCGACAGTACGAAACCGACCATGTACGACTTGAAGCTGCCGTGGGCGGCAGGTTCATGGCTGGCGGCGTCATGGGAGTGATGTGAATTCGCCATTTAAATGGTCCCCATCAGATAGACAACGGTGAACACGCAGATCCAGACAACGTCCAGGAAGTGCCAGAACAGGCTGAGCATGCTCAGGCGAGTCTGGTTGGTCCCGGTCAGGCCGTGCTTGGAGACCTGATACATCATGATCGCCATCCAGATCAGGCCGCTGGTCACGTGCAGACCGTGGGTGCCGACCAGCGTGAAGAACGCCGACAGGAAGCCGCTGCGGTTAGGGCCGTAACCTTCGGAGATCAGCAGGTGGAACTCGTTGATCTCCATGCCGATGAAGCCCAGGCCGAACAGGAAGGTCACGAACAACCAACCCAGAACGCCCGACTTGTTGCCCTTGTGCATCGCCAGCATGGCGAAGCCGTAGGTGATCGAGCTGAGCAACAGGCAGGCGGTTTCGCCGAGCACGTAAGGCAGTTCGAAGATGTCGTGGCCCGCAGGGCCACCCGCTACGTTGTTAACCAGTACCGCGTAAATGGCGAAGATCGACGCAAACAGAATGCAGTCGGTCATCAGGTAGATCCAGAAACCGTAGATCTTCATCTCGCCGGCGTCATGGTGACCATGGTCGTGCTCGTGGTCATGACCGTGGTCGTGACCCTTCGCACCATCAAATACTAAGTTCGACATTGTTTATGCCTGCTCCAGCTTGTTGACAGGAGTGTTTGTCTGACCATTGCGAACACGAGCCAGGATCGCGTGTTGCTCGCCTTCAATGCGTGCCACTTCGGATGCAGGAACCATGTAGCCCTGATCGTCACGTGCAGCGTGAATCACGAAGTAAACGATCGTGCCAATCAGGCTCACGCCCGCCAGCCAGAAGATGTGCCAGATCATCGCGAAACCGAAGACGGTCAGCAGGAGGCCCATCACCATGCCCGTTGCCGTGTTGTTCGGCATGTGGATGTCGGAGTACTTGGCCGGAACCTTGTAGGCCTCGCCATCACGCTTGGCGGCATACCACGGGTCGATCTCGTTGGCTTTCGGCATTTCTGCAAAGTTGTAGAAAGGCGGTGGCGACGAAGTGGACCATTCCAGGGTGTGGCCATTCCATGGGTCACCGGTCAGATCGCGGTTCTGCTCGCGGTCACGGATACTCACGAAGATCTGGATCAGCTGGCAGGCGATACCGACAGCGATCAGCAACGCACCGACGAACGCGACGTGCAGGTATGGCGTCCAGTCCGGGTTGTCAGTGGTGTTCAGACGACGGGTCATGCCCATGAAGCCCAGTGCGTAGAGCGGCATGAAGGCAACGTAGAAACCCGAGATCCAGAACCAGAACGCTGCCTTGCCCCACTTCTCGTTCAGCTTGAAGCCGAACGCTTTAGGGAACCAGAACGCGAAGCCGGCGATGTAACCGAACACAGCACCACCGATGATCACGTTATGGAAGTGCGCGATCACAAACAGGCTGTTGTGCAGAACGAAGTCGGCACCCGGGATAGCCAGCAGTACGCCGGTCATACCACCGATGGAGAAGGTGACCATGAAGCCCAGGGTCCACAAGACTGGCGCGGTGAAGCGCAGACGTCCCTGGTAGATCGTGAACAGCCAGTTGAACAGCTTCACACCCGTCGGGATGGAAATCAGCATCGTCGCCAGACCGAAGAAGGCGTTGACGCTTGCACCCGAACCCATGGTAAAGAAGTGGTGCAGCCAGACCATGAAGCCCAGGATCGAGATCGCACCGGAGGCGTAGATCATCGAGTGGTGGCCGAACAGACGCTTGCCGGTGAACGTCGAGATGACTTCGGAGAAGACCCCGAACGCCGGCAGAATCAGGATGTAAACCTCGGGGTGACCCCACGCCCAGAACAGGTTCACGTACATCATCGGGTTACCACCCAACTCGTTCGTGAAGATGTGGAAGTCCAGATAACGGTCGAGGGTCAGGAACGCCAGGGTACCGGTCAGGATCGGGAACGAAGCCACGATCAGGACGTTGGCCCAGGTGCAGGTCCAGGTGAAGATCGGCATGTCCATCAGTTTCATGCCAGGGGTACGCATCTTCAGCACGGTAACCAGGAAGTTGACCCCGGTTAACGTTGTCCCCAGTCCTGACAGCTGCAGTGCCCAGATGTAGTAATCCACACCCACGCCCGGGCTATAGCCCAGTTCCGACAGCGGTGGATAGGCCACCCAACCGGTACGTGCGAACTCGCCGACGCCCAGAGACACGTTGACCAGAATCACGCCGGAGATCAGCAGATAGAGGCTCAAGGAGTTCAGGAACGGGAAGGCAACGTCGCGAGCGCCAATCTGCAGAGGCACGACGATGTTCATCAGGCCGGTGAAGAAAGGCATCGCCATGAAGATGATCATGATCACACCGTGAGCGGTGAAGATCTGGTCATAGTGCTCAGGCGGCAGGTAACCGGGTGAGCCTTCAGTGGCCATGGCCAATTGCGAACGCATCAGTACGGCGTCGGCAAAGCCGCGCAGCAGCATGACCATTGCAATGATGATGTACATGACACCGATTTTCTTGTGGTCGACAGACGTCAGCCACTCGGTGTAGAGGTAAGTCCACTTCTTGAAGTACGTGATCAGACCCAGCAATGCCGCACCACCGATCGCGATCATGGCGACCGTGATCATGACTATCGGCTCGTGGAACGGAATCGCGTCCAGACTTAATTTACCAAACATCGTTTACTCCTCTGCCTGCGCAGCTGAATGCTTACCCATGTCCATCCCTTCCGTACCTGCTACTTCTTTCTTCTCATGGACAATCTTGCCCGGCTTCATACCTTCATACTTGTCGATGATGATCTGGAACAGGTTCGGAGTGACCGAGGAGTAGAGTTCAACGGGGTTACGTTCGCTAGGCTTGGCCAGCGCGGCGTATTCGGCCGTTGCCAGTGTTTTAGGTGAATTCTTGACGTCGGCAACCCAAGCGTCGAAATCAGCCTGTGAGGTGGCAGTCGCCTTGAATTTCATGCCGGTGAAACCTGCGCCGCTGTAGTTGGCGGAGATACCATCGAACTCGCCGTTTTCATTGGCGATCAGGTGCAGCTTGGTCTGCATGCCGGCCATCGCGTAGATCTGGCCGCCCAGTGCAGGGATGAAGAACGAGTTCATGACCGAATCGGAAGTGATGCGGAAATTGATCGGCGTGTTGGCCGGGAACACGATCTTGTTGACGGTGGCGATGCCCTGTTCCGGATAGATGAACAGCCATTTCCAGTCCAGTGCGACCACTTCAATGGTCAGCGGCTTGACGTCTGACTCGAGCGGACGGTAAGGGTCCAGCGCGTGGGTCGACTTGTAGGTCACATAGCCGAGCACGATGATGATGGCCAATGGAACCAGCCAGACCACCAGCTCAATCCGGGTCGAATGCGCCCAGTCAGGCGTGTACGTCGCGCTCTTGTTGGTAGCGCGATACTTCCAGGCGAAGATGATGGTCATGAAAATGACCGGCACCACCACCAGCAGCATCAGCAAGGTAGCAGTGATGATCAGGTCACGCTCTTGAACGCCCACATGGCCTTTGGGATCCAGCAGGGTGTAATCGCACCCGCTGAGCAGGAGCATGCTGAAAAGGGCCAAGAAGCCAAAAAACCTGGGGTACCTTTTTTTACTCATCTCACGACCTCTAAAAGCAGCTTTCGCATCGCAGTTGGGTTTCGACCGCCAACACTTCACCCTGCCAGGTGCTGGCAAATGCTTGGATTGAAAAGGGGCCTGTCAGGAAGCATGGGGCCTCACAACAAATCCGGGTTGAGCTTTGGTTTCTTATTCGAATGGTGGCACCCGCTAATGCGGACCCTATCCCTTGGCGCAGACATTCAGAACGTGACTCGGGAGGCCATTCGAACCGCGTCTACTAGAGCGAAAAGACGCTCCATAACCTCGATTTACACCGTCCCGCAAATGAGGGGGGGCGTGAATTGGGGGCGATTGTAGATACGTAAAGTTTTATTGACTATAAGTTTCTGCGCAACAGTTAATTTCACGTTCGGTAAAAATGCGGTGTTATGCCGCACCCTGAAACTGAGCAAAGCCCCGGTTCTGTTGAAGGATTTCCGGGGCTTTGTTACGCAACACTTTGTAATCAGCGTGCTTTCATCCGGTTACGAATAATTCCCGCAGGAACGAGCACAACAGTCAGTACAAACGCCACTAACGCCCATTGCGCCAAAGACAAACCGAGAACTGGCGGATATGGCGTCTCGCAGAAACCGCCTACCTGGAAGCCTAGCGGAAATAGAGACGCCAGGGGCAGACCGTCGACAATCGGCTGCAGCACATCGATGCCGCAGCTCTCGGTCGGGTGGGTCTGGATGTACACGTGACGCCCTGCGGTAACCAGCCCGCCCACGGCGCTCAACACCACCAGCGCTTCACAGATGGTCAGGCTCAGACGGCCCGGCATTGCCGCGCCGATGAACGCGAACACCGCGATGAACAACAGCGCATACCGCTGCAGGATGCACAGCGGGCAAGGCGCTTCGCCCAGCACCACCTGCATGTACAAGGCGCCGCCGATCAACGCCAGGCAGATGATGCCCAGCAACACCAGAAACTGCTTTTCACGCCGCAGGTACAACATCTCTTCAGTCATTCACATGCCCTTTGAATTGGAGTCATCCGGATCGACGGATGTGGAGCGTTGCGGCCCGGACGCCCCGCAAGGGCGGCGATTCTATCACCGTCACGACACCCCGTTCACGCAGTGCCATTCGCGACCGGACGTGACCGCCTCCCGGTCCACCGCCGTAACCCGCGCAATGGTGAACACGGCGGCATTAGCCGAGCGTTAACATTCCAATTCAAACGCTAGTGTGAGCTCTCCTGTTTCCTGCCTATATATAGAAGCGTGCGGCTTTTTGTCGCAGTGATGGGTCGCCGCACAGAATCCTTCTATATATGTAGGATGCGTCTAATTGTCGCAGCGATTATTCCAACGCTGACGCAGGACCGAAGAATTCATACCGCGCCTGTGCATCGGGCACGCCGGCCGCTTTCAGTTGACGCTTGATCGCCGCCATAAAGCCTTTAGGCCCCAGGAAGTACGCATCGACGTCGCGATTCTCCGGCAGCCATTGCTCCAGGCGCGCCTGATCGAGCAGACCCGTCGCATGGGCCGCCGGGCTGACGCCGTCATCTTCGGCGTAGCAATAGAAACGCTTGAGCTGAGGATGCTTGCTCGCCAGGCTTTCGATCCAGTCGCGAAACGCATGGACCGAGCCGTTGCGCGCGCAGTGGATGAAGTAAATCGGCCGCTGAGTCGGCAATGCCGCTTCGAGCATGGTCAGGGTTGGCGTGATGCCGACGCCACCGCTGATGAGCACCAGCGGTTTGTCGCTGTCGGTCAGGGTGAATTCTCCGGAGGGCGGGTACAGATTGATGCTGTCGCCGACCTGCAGCTGATCGTGCAGATAATTGGAAGCGACTCCATCAGGCTCGCGTTTCACGCTGATGCGGTACTGATTGTTCCCGGCCAGGGCCGATAACGAGTAATTGCGGCGGATCTCTTCGCCGTTCACGTGCAGTTGCATGCCGATGTACTGGCCGGCGGTGAATTGCAGGATCGGCTGGTCATCTGCCGGTGCAAAGTGGAACGAGGTGATTTCCGCGCTCTCCGGCGTTTTGGCGACCACTTTGAATTCACGCTCACCACGCCAGCCACCTGCTGCCTGGGCTTTCTCGTCGTAGATGGCTTTTTCCGCGCCGATCAAAATGTCGGCCAGTTGCCCGTAGGCGTTGCCCCACGCAGTGATGACCTCGCCAGTGGCGACTTCCTTCCCCAGCACTTCGCGAATAGACTCAAGCAGGCACTCGCCAACGAGCGGGTAGTGCTCGGGAAGGATCTGCAGCGCCACGTGTTTGTTGATGATCTTGGCGACCAGATCGCCCAGTTGATCAAGCTGATCGATGTGCCTCGCGTACATAAACACCCCGTTCGCCAGGGCGCGAGGCTGTTCACCACTGGCCTGATGCGCCTTGTTGAACAGTGGACGCACTTGCGGGTATCGATCGAGGAGCATTTGGTAGAAATGGGTAATCAGCGCCTCTCCGCCGCTTTCCAGCAGTGGCACTGTTGACTTGACGATGGCACGATCCGATACGGACAACATAAATAACTCCCGAGAGCTGATGAGTAAGCGTTACCTCGGTAGTTCAGGAATCGTGCCAGCGACCCCAAGGCCTGAAATCAAAGGCCTGGCCACGGCACAGTCAATATGACCTCGTCGAATCGCGCGTCAAAATGACCAGGCTACGGTCAAATTGACTGCAATACTGACAGGCCAGCCGGCTGGGTAAAATCGAAAGGGCTAAAGCCTGACTTCATCAGGTCGATAAACCGTCATCGAAAGCTGTTGGCCGAACCCACGCGGCCAGGCAACGCATCACAGAAGGTTTATATGTCCAAGAACGTCCGCGCAGATTCACTCTCGCTTCTGCTGTTCACGTTACGCAGCGGAAAGCTGATGGCGATCAACCTGCTCAAGGTCAGTGAAATCATCCCCTGCCCTCCCCTTACGCGTTTGCCGGAATCCCACCCACACGTCAAAGGGGTCGCGACCTTGCGTGGCAACCCGCTGTCGGTGATTGACCTGAGTCGTGCCATTGGCGAGCGCCCGTTGGTGGACCCCGATGGCGGCTGCCTGATCGTCACCGATGTCAGCCGGTCGAAGCAGGGGCTGCACGTGCAGGCCGTCAGCAAGATCGTTCACTGCCTGACCACCGACATTCGTCCGCCGCCCTTTGGCTCCGGCAACAAGTCGTTCATCACCGGCGTGACGCAGGTGGACGGGACGCTGGTTCAGGTGCTGGACATCGAGAAGGTCATTCACGGCATCGCGCCCGCACGGATCGTCGCCGAACGCGCCGAGCTCAGCGCCGATGACGCCAAAGTGCTGGCGAAGGCGCGCATCCTGGTGGTCGATGACAGTCAGGTGGCGCTGCAACAATCGGTGATTACCCTGCGCAATCTGGGCATCGAATGCCACACCGCCCGCAGTGCGCGGGAAGCCATTGATCAGTTACTCGATTTGCAAGGCACCGCACAGCAGATCAACGTGGTGGTGTCCGACATCGAGATGTCGGAGATGGACGGCTACGCGCTCACCCGCACGCTTCGGGAGACGCCGGACTTCCAGGAACTGTACGTGCTGCTGCACACTTCGCTGGACAGCGCGATGAATGCCGAAAAAGCCGATGCTGCCGGCGCCAACGCTGTTCTGACCAAGTTCTCCTCGCCCGAGCTGACACGATGCTTGATCGAAGCCGCCCGCACGGTCGAAGCTCAGGGAATCTGAGACCGGCCGCAGGCGATGCCTCCACCGCGCATTACTGGTTGATGCGCCGCGACCTCGGCCCGGCACTCCATGATCCCGGCTGGCCCGCCGCCGTGCGTCTGGTTGAATTCACCGGGCAGAACGCCCCGGCCGTTCACCAGTTGCTGGTGCTGGGTCGCGAGCACGGCGGCGGCCGTGTTGCAGACTATGCCACTTGGCTCGATGCCTTCGAGACTGATCCCGAGTTCGATCCGGCGCTGTGTTTCGTTCTTGAGGACGCTGAAGGTGTGGTGGCCGTTGCGCAATGCTGGACCAGCGCGTTCATCCGCAATCTGGTGGTCAACCCCCGCGCGCACCGTCAAGGCCTGGGTCTAACGCTGCTCAATCAGGTGTTCAAAGCTTTCCGCCAGCGCGGCGAAGGCCACGTCGATCTCAAGGTGATGGAAAGTAATCTTGGCGCACGCCGGCTGTATGAGAGCGCCGGTATGCAATATATTCAGCGCCACGAACTGGAACCGCGCTGAATCTGCGCCGAGCCTCGTTCACCCGCTCACGCCATGGAGATGCGTACCCGTGAAGATGCACACCGCGCTGTTGCTCGTTCTCACCGCTGCCGCTGCCGGCCAGGCCAATGCCTCCAGCCCGGACGCCTGGACCGCCTTCAACAAAACCCTGGTCGACAGTTGTGTCAGCGCCAGTTCCCTGAAAAACGCCAAGCCGGCCGGCGCCGATGCGGCCTTCGATGACAGCGTCGGCTTCAACGCACTGTTGATCAAAGGTCAGTACAAACAGGCGTTCATGAAGAACAAGACCGGCACCGAGCTGTGCCTCTACGACCGCAAGAACAAGAAAGCCCTGATTACCGAGTGGGATAACGTCACCACATTGCCAAAGAAGTAGGATGAAGCGCGTCGCGATTGTGCTGTTTCCCAACGTGCAGGCCCTGGACGTGGCCGGCCCGCTCGACGTCTTCGCCGAAGCCAACCGTTTCCTGCCCGACGGTGATGGCTACGAGATCATCACCCTCGGCGCGGCGCCCTACCCGATCATTGCGTCCAACGGCATGCCACTGGGTGCGCAGTATTCCCTGGCGGACGCGCCGAAGCAGTTCGACATCCTTCTGATTCCCGGCGGTCCGTCATTGCCAGACGGCGCGGAAATGCCCGCCATCACCCACTGGCTGCTGGAAGCCGTGCCCCAGGCGCAACGCTACGGCTCGATCTGCACAGGGGCGTTCATCCTCGGCCACGCCGGTTTGCTGGATGGCAAGCAGGCCGCTACCCATTGGAGCCACGCTGAGCAGCTCGCCGATCAGTTCCCCCACGCGAGGGTCGAGCCCGATCGCATCTATGTTCGCGACGGTGCGCTGATGACATCAGCCGGGGTCACGGCGGGCATCGACATGGCGCTGGCGTTGGTGGCGGAGGATCACGGCCCGGCGATATCCCTGGCGGTGGCCAAACGTCTGCTGGTGGTGGCCCAGCGTCAGGGCGGGCAGTCGCAATTCAGCCCGTACCTCACGGCGTCGGCAGATGACGACTCGCCCGTGGCCAAGGTGCAGCGCTATGTGATGGAGCACATCGGCGAGCCGTTTTCAGTGGAGCGACTGGCCGACGTGGTGGCGATGAGTCCCCGCACGTTCGCCCGGGTATTTGCCCGCGACGCCAAGGTCACTCCGGCGGAGTTCGTGCAGCGTGCGCGCATCGACGCCGCTCGCCATTTGCTGGAAGGCAGCGAAATGGCGATCAAGGCGGTGGCGTATCACTGCGGATTTGGCAGCGCCGCGCGCATGCGGCTGATCTTCAGTCAGCGTCTGGGGGTGACGCCGACTCAGTATCGGGACAGCTTTCGCAAAGAAGTGTGAGCATGGCGGGCGGGTGATTCCCCCGGCAGCGTCCTCGCCTGCGACGGTGTAATCAGCGCTTGCCCATCGACCGACGGGTGCCTGATGGCGCAACGCCCGGACGCTTGTCGTGGTTTGATTTACCCGAGCCTTTGTAGTGCTGCTGATCCTTCTTCGCCTGCAACAGCTCGCCCGGCTTGAACGGGAAGCTGAACGCCGGAATCGCAGGTTTTGTATCCGCCGGGGCAGCGTCGGCGTCGACCGGAGCGTGCGATTCACGAGCATCAGGAGCGGGCGTGTGTTCGGGGGTGGTCATGAAAGCTCCGGAATGGCAGACAGTCGAGGAATACGGGCGGCGCCCGAGAGCCGCGCAGCATACCTGAATCGCCGCCGGATCGCTGCTGCCAACAGACCGACTGCGCGCGCCTATTTGTAGAACAGATCCACCATGACTTCCGCTGAAAACGGGCCCGCGGTCGGCGTACTGGTTTGCCACAGCAACTGGGCGTTGAAGTCAGCCGTCTCGGAGTAATCACCCTCCAGCAGATCGGTCAGGTGAAAGGGCTCGTGGAACGGCACGGTCGAGTCATCGCGGGCACGGGTAATCCGAATGCCGATGCTGTCATTGTCGACCGGCACCAGTACATCACCCTTGAGTATCCCGGACACCGGTGTGATGCGCGCATTGAGGCTGAACGGCGATTCGCAGGTGCGGCTGGTAGCCAGCGCGAAGCGCTGAAAAGTGGCCGGCTCCCCTACTCGCACGTTGCGGATGGCCACGTCACCGAAATCCACGGTCTCGGGCATGACCCGCAATTCAGCGTCACAGGCGACGAACCGCAGGCCCTCAAGGTTGTTGATGACGTAGTTGAGCGTGGCGTCAGGCCCGGGATTTTGCCCGCTGCCGCCATCGAGCTGGAACATGCGATAGTCGTGCAAACCACTCGCGACGCCAGAAGGCGGGGTCGGGCCGTACTTCTGGATGAACACCGAAAACGGCAGGTTGAACGTGACGCTCGGACAGGACGAACCTGCGTCCGTGCAGGCCGGCGCTTGCTGTTGCGTGGGAACCCGCCCGCTGGTCTGCACGAAATCAATGCCACTCAACGTGAGTCCGGCGCGAATCCCCTGTCCGATCTGCAGGTTGTCCGGGTTCAGATACAAGAACACTTCTTCAGGGCCACCCGGTTCGTCCCTAGCGCACTCGACCGCAAGGTTCAGCCGCTCCGAACGCCAGACCGCACTGCCATCAGGCAGGTTAGCGGGAATGGCGACGGTGCTGCTCAGGTCCGCACGAACCACCGACTCGCCTGCGCCCTGGGTCTTGCAGGTCAGCGCCATGGCGAGACCGGGCATCAATAGCGTCATCAGCAACGTGATCGGCAGCGTCAGCCACCCGCGGATGATGGATCTTTTCATGTCAGCATTTCCCTATGAGTGAGTGTGAATCCGACGTGCGCAGCGGCACTGCGAACGGCTGCCCACCCTGAAACGGCGCGCAGTAATCGCGCTGTCCGCCGTAATCGGTCATGGCCTTGAAGCTCAGGGTTTCAGCCACTGATCCCTTCAAACCAATGACAGGCAGCGTCAGTGAGGCGTCCGAAAAAGGTGGCAGCAACCGGTGGTCTGCGACTTCGATGCCATTGATGCGCAGGTCCTGCAGCGAAACGTGATACGGCGTCGGGTTGCGCACGGAAAGCGTGGCATCGGTTGATGGAGCGCGTTGCCAGATCAGCGTTTGCGCCGCATCGGCCGGGTCGCCGGCCAGCGCTGCTGGCCGATAGAAGACGTTAATGCGTTGGCGGATGGCAATGCTCAACTGCTGAACCGCCGGGCTGCGCCGAGGAATTTCCAGCACGTACAGGTGCAGAATCGACTCCCGGTCCTGGGGCAGGCCGATGCCTTCATAGAGCAGGCGCAAGGTCTGCTTGCCCTTGGCTGGCAGGCGCGCCAGGGGCGGGGTCAACGCAAACGGCAGATCGGCTGCGCGCGCATTGCCGGGTTGATCACGGTCCGGTGGATCATCTGCGCGCGGTGCATCGAGCCAGGCTTGAATCAGGGCCTCGGAATCACCGCGGTTGCTGACCTCGATCGTCGCCTCGTTGTAACGGCCGTCGAAGATCAACCGGGTGCCTGACAGTGAAACGGCGCCTTGGGCCATACCGCTGATGACGGCCAGAAAAAGCCCTGACAGACAGGCGCGCCTCATTGGCACTGCACCTTCAGGCGATCGTAGCTGCGACGGGCTTCTTTCGGCGGTAGCGCGAAGGATGCACGGCATTGTTGATCGGTCCATTTGACGATGAGCTCGCCGCTGTCCCGCTCGCTCAGCACCAGCGCTCGCCCGCTGGGGTCGACAGTCGCCAGCGGCTTGCCCTGCTCGTCTTCCACCGCTGCGCCCATGGGCAAACGGCTGCCATCGGCTCGCACCAGTTCGAATTGCACACGCCGACCGATTGCCGTACGAAAGCTGACCAAGGGCGCCGCGCCGCGTCGGGGCACGACTTGATCCACGGCATTCTCCAGTTCGACATCGGCCCCCAACTGGCGGGTGTCGAGGTTGACCCAATTGGTTCGATACGGCTGTGCGTAAGGCAGGATGGCGTAACCGTTATTGGCGGTTTCGACGTTGCTGAAATTGCTCAGCCGCGCGCCGCTGACCCCTTTTACCTGCACCAGCGCAAAGGTCTCGCCCAAGGGCTGACCGAAATTCACCCCGCCCGCGTGGGCGACCACCGAACCCGACGCGCCCATGCTCAGCGCCTGATAATCCCTGCCCTGCCCGTAGCCCGCATCGAAACGCCCGTAGGCAGTGGTGGTGCTGAGTTTGCCGAAGCCTGATGAGCCCGACGCACTGTCGTGGCCGGCCTGCAGCGAGTAGAAGCTGTTGCGGTCGTCGAACAGTTGACCGTTCAAGCCGGACTGCAGGCTGGACGCGCCGGAGCTGTCACGAACGGCATTGGCAAACAGCCGCGACGAGCCGGAATCGCTTCCCAGCGGCAGGCTCAATGTCAGCGCAATGCGGTTGTCGGACTGGCTTTCTCCGCTGCGCGCGAAGGTCTGGTTACGCTCGACCGACACGTTGTAACTAAGGCTGCGCCACGCCGAGTTCCACGACAGATACAGCTGGCGCGTCTTACTGCCACGGTCCCAGTAGCGCTGCTCCGACCCGGTAAAGCTAAGCGACGCAGACTGCTCCGGCAGCGCCTGGGTCAGGCTGATTTCGATACGATCTTTGGCGCGCCCGCTGGCTGATCCGTCACGTGCTTGCAACGCATCCACGTGATCGTCGAACGTCAGGTATTGATCCGTTGAATAGCGATAACCGGCCACGGCGAGGGTGGTGTTGGTCAGGTCCAGCGTATTGGCGTAGCGCAGGCGCAGGCTTTGCCCACTGTAGCGTTGCTCGCGCTGGCGGCTGAGGGACTGGGTCAGATCCAGCGACACCGCGCCGAGCCCGGTGTTGACCCCCGCGCCGATGTTGCCGGCCTGGTAATCCTCGGCGATTTGCACGCCGCCCGCTGCCGTCACCCGTTCGGTCAGGCCATACACCAGCGTGCCGCTGGCGAACGAGGGTGAAAGGCCATCTTCCGTGTTGCTGTCGTATTGGCCGGCGGCGAGGCTGTAGCGCAACGCGCCTTTCGGCACCATGATCGGCAGTGACGCGTAGGCCTGGACGAAGACGCGCTTGCTGCCATCGGCTTCGACCACCGTCACTTCCAGATCGCCGTTCGACCCGCTGGGATAGATGTCGGTGATTTCGAACGGGCCCGGCGAGACGTTGCCGCTGTACAGCATGAAACCGTTCTGCCGCACTTCCACCAATGCATTGGTGTCGGCAATACCACGAATGACCGGCGCGAAAATCCGCTCGCTGTCAGGCAGCATGCCCTCATCGAACATCACCATGGCGCCGAGGAACCGAACGCTGTCGAACACCTGCGAATCGGTAAAAGTCTCGCCCAGGGTCAGCTGGCTCTTCAGCGAGGTGATGTCACGCTGGATGAACGTCCGGTTGCTGCGAAAGCGGTAGGGCTGGTCATTGCCGTAGGTCAGCGAAGACTCGTTGCGCAGTCGCCAGGCACCGAGGTTCACGCCGTTGCGAACACTCAGGTAATACTGATCCTGATCTTCAGCCTGGCCGCTGCGGGAGCGACGCGCGCCGCTGAAGTTGTAATTCACGAAACCGACCGTCTCGCCCTCGTCCCATAATTCCGGCGGCACGTAACCGCGAGCGCTGCGCGACATCATCGCCTGAGGGATGCTGATGTTCAGGCGCAGGCTCGCCGGCTGATAATCGACGCGGGCAAATTCGACCCGCGCCGGGAGATCGAAACAGGCTGTTGGCGAAGCGTCACCGGCCTGCACGGCGTCGGTGTTCATGCCGAACTGGCGGAGCATGTCCAGGGTGAGACAAGCTTCAACGGTGCCTTTCGCGGCGTTGGAGACGAAGTTGATGTCACGCCGCCCGCTCAGCACACGGTTGACGTAGACATCCACCCGATAGCTTCCGGGGACCACGCTGTTACCTTGCAAAAACGTCGCGAGATCGGCGGGCTGATCGGTGCCCTGAATGAACGAGGTATTGAATTTCACATGGGTCGCGGCGCTGTTTTGATCAGTCATTGCAGTCGCAGGCGAGGCCAGTGCCAGCCCTGCCGATGCAAGGATAATCCTCGCCACCGGGCTGATCCGAGACGGCTCATGCGCCGGATGCCTGCGGTCGAGGTGTGAAGAGCATGCTGCCATCCGTGCATATCCCTTTTGGTGATCTCGGGGTTCCATTGGCGGGTTTCACTCGTGTTCTCGATTCCGAGGGCGCTGGCAAACCACGTTTGGCAGGCGCAAGGCGCTGGGATCGCATGACGGCGACCGAAGAAAAACATGGGCGAAAGCCTTCCCGACTGAGTGGCTACTCGGCCCGGGTGATGACGTTGGCGACCTTGATGGCCTGAGTCGTCTGGCCACCGGAGACCTTCGCGCTGTACGGCTCCTGCGCGCCGAAATCGTTGATGCTGATGAACCGCAGCTCCACTGCGTGACCGCTGGCCAGTTTGGTAAGCGGCAATTGGACGGTCTGCTTTGGCGCCAGCATCCTGCTGTCCGCCTTGAACAGCGTCTTGCCCTGCTGCCGGGCGTCGATCTGGATCATCGACACGTGATAGGGCGTCGGATTACTGACTTCCAGCTGGCCGTCATGTACGCGCCACTGCAGGCTTTTTGCCGCATCGAGGGGATCGCCATTCAACCCGGCGGGCCGGTAGAAGAGCTTGATGCGCTGGCGGATCGCGATCTGCAGCTGGTTGTCCTTCGCCGATTGCGGGATCTCCTGGACGTTGAGCCAGAACACCGACTCGCGGTCGTTGGGCAAACCTTCGCCGGCGTAGATCACCCGAATCATTTGTCGGGCGCTGCCTGCCATCCGCGCCAGTGGCGGGGTGACGACGAAGGGCAGATTCTCGGTGTCGCTCTGCGCTTCAAGCCATGACTGGGCGAGGATGTCAGCCGTGCCGCTGTTGTTCACAACGAAACTGACCTCCTTGTCCGCGGCCTGGTAAATGACACGCGTGGTGTTGAGCACGATGCCCGCCTGCGCCGGGGCAGCCAGAAGCAACCCCAGCCAGAGGGCGGAGCCGCGAAGGAATTCAGGAAACATGGTGAGACCGTCTTGGGCTGTGAGGTGGGCAAGCCAGGAAGGCGAGCGAGCCATTGCCCGCTCGCCTGCTACATCACTCGTAATCCATCACGAACGGCAGGAAGCCGTCGGCATTACCCGGGTTGGTTGTCGCGCCGTTGAGGACATAAACGGCGCCGAAGTTGATCTCGGCGGTAGCGCCATCGGCGCCGTCCTTGACCAGCGGCGTGTCGATGGTTTCGTTGCCGCTCAGGTCCATCAACTGGTTGGACGCATTGAGCAGGCCGATGCCCACGCCGTCCGCCGCGCCGGTAGCCCGCAGCAGTTTCTGGTCGAGGTTATCCAGACCGCTGCCCTGACGGGCGACGAAGCGCATGTTCACGGTGTTGTATTGAGCGGCGCCGCCTGTGCAATTGACCAGCAGCTGGATGGGCGATGCAGTTTCAAGTTTGTTGTCGGCGAAGAGACCGATGTCGGAAAACGAGACGTTGCCCAGGTCGACATTGATCTCGCCGGGGTTGTTGCCAGGGGTGGCGCCAGTCCCGGCGCCGATGTCACACGTGATGTTGGTCAGGGTGCCGGTGAAAACAAGTTTGCCGTTGTTCGCAGCATTCGCGGTCCCGGAAATGCCAAGCCCCATTGCGGCCACGATAGCCAGGGTAAGAGAAAGCTTTTTCATATAACGACGTTCCTTGTGTCGATTCGTGTGTGCCCAAAAGGACGAGAGGAACTATAAGCAGCGCTTCCAGGATCGGCTGTCAGGCGTTCTACATCCTGTGGATTGAAAGGACAGTGGCGCGTGTCGGAACTTTCGGTAGGAGATGACGCTATTGTTTCAGAGGCCTCACCGGGCGGGGGTTTGCGGAGTAACCCTCGCGAAGAACCTTCACCAACCTTCGCGCCTGGCACCTAACCGCCGACCTGAAAAACGCGCCCATGTAAAAGTCTCACCCACGAAAAACCCCGGCTCAATGGAACCGGGGTCGTCAGTGGGGATCGCGAATCGAGGGGGTAGTAGTGCCTACTGGTAGGTCAGCGTGACAATTCCCGCGCGGGGGTTCTGCGGGTCGGAAACCAGTTCGGTGTAACGTGCCTGCACGGGCACAACGCCTTTGCCGCAGGCGTCGTTGTGGCGACTCAGGCCCACGGTGACGTCAGGTTCGGCCTGCAAGGTTGTCGGAAGTAATGCCGCCGACGGAGCGCTCAAGACCTGGGCGTCGCACGCGGCATTCACCACGCTGCCATGAAACATCAGGCCACCTTGGGCGGCCCACGCGGTGGACCCCGCTATGGCGTCAGCGCCGAGAACTGCGACCGAGAACAACAACGAAACAGCCATGAGGCTTTTCATGACACACACTCCGGAGTAGAGCCGCTTACCGACGTAAGTCAGAGCCCTGTGAACAAGCATTCAGAACTCACGAAGTTTATGTAAGAATTTTCCCCGTCACAGTAGAACTCGTTCATCGAAACTCGTGGCTTCTATTTGGGTATCGCCCTGCGGCCTTGTTTCTTTACCCACGTTCATCGTCTGCCCTTATTCACCTGACAATATTGACAGGCAGCAGTCATTTTGCTGACCGGGTCGAAGGGTTATAAAGGACGCTCCCGGTTACGCCCCTCATTCACTGGTTGGCCTGTCCCTGTATGCAGAAGAAGAACAAAATCGTGATGCTCGCGACCCTGTTGGTCGTGCTCGTAGTGACAGGCGTCTGGGCATTGACTCGCCCCGCAGCGAAAAAAGTCAGCGCCCCCGTTGCCGTACCGGTGCGCGTGATCACCGTGACTCAGGAAGACGTGCCGCGTTATGTCACCGGGATCGGCTCGGTGCTGTCGCTGCAAAGCGTGGTGATTCGCCCTCAGGTGGACGGCATTCTGACCAAAGTGCTGGTAAAGGAAGGGCAGCTGGTGAAGGCGGGTGATCTGCTGGCAACCATCGATGATCGTTCGATCCGCGCTGCCCTCGATCAGGCCAAAGCGCTGTTGACCCAGAGCCAGGCGCAGCTGAACGTGGCCAATGTCGACCTCAAGCGCTACAAGCTGCTGACCGTCGACAACAGCATCTCGAAACAGCAGTACGATCAGCAGCAAGCGCTGGTCGATCAACTCAAGGCCACGGCGCTGGGCAATCAGGCGTCGATCAATGCCTCGCAGGTGCAGCTTTCCTACACACAAATACGCTCGCCGGTGACGGGCCGGGTCGGCATCCGCAACGTTGATGAAGGCAACTTCCTGCGCGTCAGCGATGCGACCGGGCTTTTCTCGGTCACGCAGATCGACCCGGTGGCGGTCGAGTTTTCCCTGCCGCAGCAGATGCTGCCAACGCTGCATGATCTGATCGCCTCCAGCACGCCCGCGCCGGTCAACGCTTACCTCGGCGAAGGCGCAACCGGCACGCTCCTGGGTCAGGGCAAGTTGCTGCTGATCGACAATCAGGTGGCGGCCAGCACGGGCACCATTCGCGCCAAAGCGATATTCGACAACGCCACAGAGAAGCTGTGGCCCGGGCAACTGGTGACCGTGCGCATTCAGACCGCCATCGACCGCGGTGCCCTGAAGGTCCCGCCGCAAGTGGTGCAGCGCGGCATCGACCAGCATTACGTGTATCGGATCAAAGGCGACACGGCTGAAGTGGTGCCGGTCAACGTGCTGTATCAGGACAGCGACCTGATGCTCATCAGCGGGGTGGAGGCCAATGACGTGCTGGTCAGCGATGGTCAGTCACGTTTGAAAAACGGCGCGCGGATCGAGGTGGTCAAGGGTGATCCTGTAGACACCCTGGCCGACTCCACCGGGGCGGCAAAATGAACAGCCGCGGTTCTATCTCCGCTTGGTGCGTCAACCACCCGATCGCCACCGTTTTGCTGACCTTCGCGCTGGTGCTGCTGGGCTGCATCGCCTTCCCTCGCCTGCCGGTGGCGCCGCTGCCGGAAGCCGAATTTCCGACGATTCAGGTTGCTGCCCAGTTGCCCGGCGCCAGCCCGGAAACCATGGCGTCGTCAGTGGCGACGCCCCTTGAAGTGCAGTTCAGCGCCATTCCCGGCATGACACAGATGACGTCGAGCAGCGCGCTGGGATCGACCAACCTGACGCTGCAATTCACCCTCAACAAAAGCATCGACACCGCCGCGCAGGAAGTGCAGGCAGCCATCAACACGGCAGCCGGGCGCTTGCCCGCGGATTTGCCAACGCTGCCGACCTGGCGCAAGGTCAACCCGGCGGACAGCCCGGTGCTGATCCTCAGCGTCAGCTCGAACCTGATGCCCGGCACCGAACTCAGCGACGTCACCGAATCCCTGCTGGCGCGTCAGTTGAGCCAGATCGACGGCGTCGGACAGGTCAACATCACCGGTCAGCAACGTCCGGCGATTCGTGTCCAGGCGGCGCCCGAAAAACTAGCGTCGATCGGGCTGACCCTCGCCGATCTGCGGGAATCCCTGCAGCAGACCAGCCTGAACCTGGCCAAGGGCGCGCTGTACGGCAAAGACAGCATTTCCACCCTCGCCTCCAACGACCAACTGTTTCAGGCGAAGGACTACGAACAACTGATCGTTTCCTACAAAGACGGCGCGCCGGTTCATTTGCGCGACGTGGCGCGGGTCGTCAACGGCTCGGAAAACGCCTACGTGCGCGCCTGGTCCGGGGATCAGCAGGGCGTGAACATTGTGGTGTTCCGCCAGCCCGGCGCGAACATCGTCGAGACAGTCGATCGCGTACTCGGCCAGTTGCCCAAGTTGCAGGAAATGCTCCCGGCGTCGGTGGACGTCTCGGTACTCAGCGACCGCACCAAAACCATCCGTGCGTCGCTGCATGAAGTGGAAATGACGCTGCTGATCGCCATCGCCCTGGTCATCGCGGTCATGGCGCTGTTCCTCCGACAGCTCTCGGCGACGCTGATCGTGACCGCCGTGCTCGGCGTGTCCCTCGTCGCCAGTTTCGCGCTGATGTACGTGCTCGGCTTCAGCCTGAACAACCTGACATTGGTGGCGATCGTGGTGGCGGTGGGGTTTGTCGTCGATGATGCAATTGTCGTGGTCGAGAACATCCATCGACACCTCGAAGCCGGCGACAGCATGCGCGATGCGGCAATCAAGGGGTCCAGTGAAATCGGCTTCACCGTGGTGTCGATCAGCTTCTCGCTGATTGCCGCGTTCATTCCGCTGCTGTTCATGGGCGGCGTGGTCGGCAGGCTATTCAAGGAGTTCGCGCTGACCGCGACGTCGACCATTCTGATTTCGGTGGTGGTGTCACTGACGCTGGCGCCGACCCTTGCAGCGCTGTTCATGCGCGCGCCGAAACACGATCCTCACGCCAAGCCCGGCTTCGGGGAGCGACTGCTCGCGCGGTATGCCCGCGGCGTGCGCTTCGCCCTCGCCCACCAGCGAATGATGATGGGGATTTTTGGCCTGACCCTGGTGCTGGCGGTGGCCGGCTATTTGCTGATCCCCAAGGGGTTCTTCCCGGTGCAGGACACCGGCATGGTGCTGGGCACGAGCGAAGCGGCGGCGGATATTTCCTTCCCGGACATGATCGAGAAACACAAACAGCTGGCGAAAATCATCGCCGCCGATCCGGCGGTCAAAGCGTTCTCGCACTCGGTTGGCGTCAGCGGCAGCAACCAGACGATTGCCAACGGCCGGGTGTGGATTGCCCTCAAAGACCGCGAAGACCGGGATGTGACAGCCAGCCAGTTCATTGACCGGATCCGGCCGAAACTGGCGCAGATCCCCGGCATCGTCCTGTACCTGCGGGCCGGGCAGGACATCAACCTGAGTTCAGGGCCGAGCCGCGCGCAGTATCAGTACGTGCTCAAGAGTAACGACGGCGCGCTGCTGAATGTCTGGACGCAGAAGCTGACCGATAAGCTGAAAACCCTGCCGGCTTTCCGTGACCTCTCCAACGACTTGCAACTGGGCGGCAGCGTCACGCACCTGGACATCGACCGCAGCGCCGCGGCGCGCTTCGGCCTGACCACGGCGGACGTCGATCAGGCGCTGTACGACGCCTTTGGTCAGCGGCAGATCAACGAATACCAGACCGACATCAACCAGTACAAAGTCATTCTGGAGCTGGAGCCGCAACAGCGCGGCAAGGCCGAAAGCCTGAACTACTTCTACCTGCGTTCGCCGCTGACCAATGAAATGGTGCCGCTGTCGGCGCTGGCCAAGGTCGGTGCGCCGAAGATGGGCCCGTTGTCGATCAGCCACGATGGCATGTTCCCGGCCGCCAACCTGTCGTTCAACCTGTCGGCAGGCGTGGCGCTGGGGGATGCCGTGGTGCTGCTCGATCAGGCGAAGAACGAAATCGGCATGCCGGCCTCGATCATCGGCAACTTCCAGGGCGCGGCCCAGGCGTTCCAGAGTTCGCTGGCCAACCAGCCGTGGTTGATCCTCGCCGCGCTGGTGGCGGTGTACATCATCCTTGGCGTGCTTTATGAAAGCTTCGTCCACCCGCTGACCATCATTTCCACCCTGCCCTCCGCCGGTATCGGTGCGCTGTTGCTGCTGTGGCTGATGGGTCAGGACTTTTCAATCATGGGCCTGATCGGGATCGTGCTGCTGATCGGCATAGTCAAGAAGAACGGCATCCTGCTGGTGGACTTCGCGCTGGACGCTCAACGCAATCGCGGAATGTCCCCGCGTGACGCCATTTATGAAGCGTGTCTGACGCGCTTCCGGCCCATCATCATGACCACGCTGGCCGCATTGCTCGGCGCGCTGCCTTTGATGCTCGGCTATGGTGTCGGCGCTGAACTGCGTCAGCCGTTGGGCATTGCCGTTGTCGGGGGATTGCTGGTGAGCCAGGCGCTGACGCTGTTCACCACGCCGGTGATCTACCTGCAGCTTGAGCGACTTTTCCATCGCCAGCGTCCGACGCCGGACCCGACAGCGCCAGGCTCGACAGCGTCCAGGCCAGCCGCAGTCCAACTGGGTGCGGAAAAGCAGGCCGTTGAAACAAGCACCTATAAGTAAGCATCAACAAGTGAGCGTGGACCGATGCGTGTCCTGATTATCGAAGACGAAGAGAAAACCGCCGATTACCTGCACCGGGGCCTGACCGAGCAGGGTTACACCACCGACGTCGCGCGCGAAGGCATCGAAGGCCTGCACATGGCGCTGGAGAGTGAATACGCGGTGATCATTCTCGACGTCATGCTGCCGGGTCTGGACGGTTATGGCGTGCTGCGTGCCCTGCGCGCGCGCAAACAGACGCCGGTGATCATGCTCACCGCCCGCGAGAACGTCGACGATCGCATACGCGGCCTGCGCGAAGGCGCTGACGATTACCTCGGCAAGCCGTTCTCGTTTCTGGAACTGGTGGCGCGTTTGCAAGCCCTGACCCGACGCAGCGGCGGTCACGAGCCGGTGCAGATCAGCGTCGCCGATTTGTGGATCGACCTGATCAGCCGCAAGGCCACGCGGGCCGGCGTGCGTCTGGACCTCACTGCCAAGGAGTTTTCGCTGCTCAGCGTACTGGCCCGGCGTCAGGGGGAAATCCTGTCGAAGACGTCGATTGCCGAGATGGTCTGGGACGTGAATTTCGACAGCGATGCCAACGTCGTCGAAGTCGCGATCAAACGCCTGCGCGCCAAGCTCGACGGGCCGTTCGAGCAGAAACTGCTGCACACCATCCGCGGCATGGGTTACGTGCTGGAGAGCCGTCGTGTCGACTAACTCCATCGCCCTGCGCCTGAGCGGCATGTTCGCCCTCGTGGCGCTGCTGGTGTTTCTGTTGATCGGCTGGGCGCTTTACCTGCAAGTGGACAAGGGCCTGGGTCTGCTGCCGGAAGCCGAGGTCGACGCTCGATACAGCGTGCTCGAATCGGCCGTCCAGCGTTACGGCACGCCTGAACACTGGGCGAAGATCAACGCCAAGCTCAGGCTGCTCAGCGAGGAAGACAAACGCCTGCGCTTTTGGGTGGTCAGCGACAACCCGACCTATGAATTCGGCAACCCGGACGCCGAGATCCGCGCTTTCGCCAAGGGCCCCTTGGGCATGCGCGACTTGAACCTGAGCGGCCATGATTACCCGTTCAAAGTGCTGGTCAGTCAGTTCCCGGCGAAAGATCAACGCCCGCCGCTGCGTTTTCTCACAGCGGTCGACACCGAAACCTTCTGGCAGACCCAACACTCGCTGCTCATCGCGCTGATCAGTCTGGCAGCCGTCGGCATTCTCCTCGCCTCAGCACTGGGTTACTGGGTGGCGCGCATTGGCCTGAAACCGCTGACGGAATTGTCGCTGGAGGCGCGCAAACTGACGCCGCCTCGATTGAGCGGGCGCCTGAAGTTGGCGCATCTGCCGCCGGAGCTGGATCAGTTCGTGACCTCGTTCAACTCCACGCTGGACCGGGTTGAGCAGGCCTATTCGCGGCTGGAGTCGTTCAACGCCGACGTCGCCCATGAACTGCGCTCGCCACTGACCAATCTCATTGGGCAGACCCAGGTGGCGTTGACCCGAGGGCGGTCGGCCGAGCATTACTTCGAGGTGCTGCAATCCAACCTTGAGGAGCTTGAGCGGCTGCGCTCGATCATCAATGACATGCTGTTTCTGGCCAGCGCCGACCAGGGCAGCAAGGCCACGCAACTGACCCAGGCCTCGC
Organism: Pseudomonas sp. HP_12; assembly: GCF_055283955.1. Taxonomy (NCBI): domain Bacteria; kingdom Pseudomonadati; phylum Pseudomonadota; class Gammaproteobacteria; order Pseudomonadales; family Pseudomonadaceae; genus Pseudomonas; species Pseudomonas sp. HP_12. Next base: position 110,043 of record NZ_JBTOQG010000034.1, on the reverse strand, counting down.
TCGCCCAGGAAGTGGCGAAGACCCTGGATTACCTGGATTTCATTCTGGAAGACGCCCAGGTGCAGGTTGACGTGCGAGGCGATGCCAGCGCGCCCATCGAAACCGCGCACTTGCGCCGGGCGCTGATCAACCTGCTGCACAATGCGGTGCAGCACACCTCGCCAGGGCAGTTGATTCATGTGGATATTCGCGATGAGGGCGATCACGTCAGCATCGGCGTGACCAACCCCGGCGCGCCGATCGCCGAGGAACATCTGCCGAAACTGTTCGAGCGCTTTTACCGGGTGGATGCCTCGCGCAGCAACAGCGGCGCCAACCACGGGCTGGGCCTGGCGATCGTCAAAGCCATCGCCCTGATGCACGGCGGCACCGTGTTCGTGCGCAGCGAGCATGGGGTGAATACGTTCGGGATTAATTTGCCGAGTTGAGGTGGGCGCTTGTCACTCCACCATGATCGTTATGATCGTTCCCACGCTCCGCGCGGGATGCTCCGCGTCCCCCAAATACATGGCTGCTTGAAGTTAACTGTGGGAGTGAGCCTGCTCACGAAGACGTTAGTACATCCGCAAAGTATCCAGCGGTTGGAATGCAATCTTCGCGAGCAAGCTCGCTCCCACAAGTCCACCAGCATTCCCGAGATCCTGAGTCCACCCCCGATCCTGTGGGAGTGAGCTTGCTCACGAAGACGTGGGTACATCCGTAAAGTATCCGGCGGCTGGAATGCAGTCTTCCCGAGCAAGGTGGAGCGCCACCCCGGTCACCCCCACCTGTACAGCGTGGGACACGCATTCCGGAGACGCAGAGCGTCATCAGCGGCATTCCCACGCGGAGCGTGAGGAACGATCCTCGTGGAGATCAACCCTTCTTCACAAACTCCGACTTCAGCTTCATCGCGCCGATGCCGTCGATTTTGCAGTCGATGTCGTGATCGCCGTCCACCAGACGGATGTTTTTGACCTTGGTGCCGACCTTGACCACCAGCGACGAGCCTTTGACCTTCAGGTCCTTGATGACCGTGACGGTGTCGCCGTCCTGCAGGGTGTTACCCACGGCGTCCTTGATGACTTTGGTGTCATCGCCCGCCTCGGCGCTGGCGCCGTCAGCCGACCATTCATGGGCGCATTCCGGGCACACGAACTGGCTGCCATCTTCGTAGGTGTACTCGGAACTGCATTTTGGGCACGGCGGTAAGCTCACGGCGGATCTCGCATCAGAAGGAATAGGCGCAGGATTATAAGGGTTTTTATCCACCTGAGGAGCGGGCGCCTGAAAACGCTGGAAACATCGCCCGCTGCGGTAGTCTGAATCCCAAGCACGGCGAGAGGCCGTGGTCAGGGCGAGGAGTCAGCCATGAACGATCCATTTGACCTGCAGCGATTTGTCGAGGCGCAAGCGTCGACCCACGAACGCGCATTGGCGGAGCTTAAATCCGGGCGCAAACAGTCGCACTGGATGTGGTTCGTCTTCCCGCAACTGGCGGGTCTGGGCCACAGCGACATGGCCCGGCGGTACGGCATCAGTGGGCGTGACGAGGCGATTGCCTACTTGCAGCATCCGGTATTGGGCGAACGGTTGGCGCGCTGTTGCGAGGCGTTGCTTGAATGGAAAGACCGCAGCGCCCTGCAGATCATGGGCTCGCCGGACGACATGAAGTTGCGATCAAGCATGACCCTGCTTGCAGCGGTTGCGCCTGAAACGCGGGTTTTTCAGGAAGTGCTTGAGGCGTTTTTCGACGGCAAGCCGGATGCCGTGACGCTGTCGAAGCTGGGCTGAGGCAGGCTTTCACCTGCACTCACCCTCAGGCCAACGCCGTGTCCATCACCATCATCAGGCAGAACCCGACCAGCAATCCGAAGCTGGCAATTTTGTCGTGACCGTTGCGGCGGGATTCGGGGATGATTTCGTGGGTCACCACCAGCAGCATCGCCCCGGCTGCCAGCGCCAGGCCCACCTGCAACAGCAACGCGGCCACTTCCACCAGCCAGGCGCAGAGCACGGCGAACACCGGCTCGACCAACCCGGACGCCGCGCCGATCAGAAACGCCTTGAGCCGCGACATGCCGGCAGCCGCCAGCACCAGCGCGATAACCAGCCCTTCCGGCACATCCTGAATGGCGATACCCATCGCCAGGCTGTCGGCGTGAGCCAGACCACCACCCGCCGACACGCCCACCGCCATGCCTTCGGGAATGTTGTGGGCAATGATGGCAATCACAAACAGCCAGATGTTCGAGGGAATCGCCGGTTTCCCGGCCACCTCCGACAACTGCGGTCCTCTGGAGACCAGCGTGTCGACCAGAAACAGGCCCGCCGCGCCGAGCAATATCCCGAAGCTGATCAACGCACCGGCGCCCCACGGGGTAAAGCCCAAATCGTGGGCCGCGCCAAGGCCCGGCACGATCAATGAAAACGCCGTCGCCGCCAGCATGATGCCGGCGCCGAATCCCAGCAGGCCGTCGGACACCGCCACCGGCATGCCGCGGATCACCAGCACCGGCACGGCACCCAGCGCGGTGCCCAATGCGCAGATGGCGCCACCTTCCAGCGCTCGCAACATTCTGGGCTCAAGTGCAACCCATGAAAGTCCCTGCGCCACCAGCAGGCAGGTGCCAACGAGGACCAGAATCGAGCCCAATGCCAGCCGCAATAACCGCACGCTGCCGAGAGCCAGTATGTCCGAACGCATAAATCGCCTTATCCGAGGTCTGGGAAATTTCAGCCGAGCGCCGCTGCGTAGCGCTTGGCAACCTCATCCCAGTTGACGACGTTGTAGAACGCGGCGATGTATTCCGGACGACGGTTCTGGTAGCGCAGGTAATAGGCATGCTCCCAGACGTCCAGCCCGAGGATCGGCGTGTTGCCATTCATGAGCGGGCTGTCCTGATTGCCACTGCTTTCCACCACGAGTTTTTTGTCCGGGGTAACGCTCAGCCAGGCCCAGCCGCTGCCGAAGCGGGTCAGCGCTGCCTTGGTGAAGGCGTCCTTGAACGCGTCGAATCCGCCCACTTGCTCGTCGATCGCCGTCGCCAGCGCACCGCTTGGCAGGCCGCCCCCTTGGGGGCTCATCACTTCCCAAAACAGCGAATGGTTGGCATGACCGCCGCCTTGATTGATCACCGCCGGGCGCAGTTTTTCCGGAAGCTCGGCGACGCTGGCGACCAGCTTCTCGATGGGCCACTCGGCGTATTCCGTGCCGTCGACGGCTGCGTTGAGGTTGTTGATGTAGGTCTGGTGGTGCTTGCTGTAGTGGATTTCCATGGTCTGCGCGTCGATGTGCGGCTCGAGTGCATCGTAGGCGTAGGGCAAGGCAGGCAAGGTAAACGGCATGTCAGTGGACTCCAAACGAGAGGGTGCCGGCGCGGGCAACGTGGTGCTGAAGCGCCGAGCGGGAATGTTCGCCGTTGCTGTTGAGCAGGCGACGGGTGCGTGGGTACTCGCCGTATTGGCCGACGAAACCCAAGAGTTCGCTGTAGGTTTTATTGCTGTGCCGCAGCGCCGACTGTCGCAGGGCGGGCGTCATTTGCGTGTCCTGAATCACATTCAACAGGCGCTGATGGACGGCGCAGAGGTATTCGGCGCTCTCCTCCGGCTGACCCAGGCTCAGGTGCAGATCCGCCAGGTTGTGGTGCGAAATCACGAACGCCGCCACGGCCTCATCGGCGACGCTCCAGCGGTCGAACAGCACTTGCGCCAGCGCGAGGGCTTGCAGGTACAGCTCTCGCGCATCGATCAGGTCGCCTCGGTTGAAGCAACTGTTACCGCTCAGGATGGTACGTTTCCATTGCTCCATGGCGCAGGTCCTCACGAGTGGCGCCGGCGATCAGAAGCCGTCGGCAGGGCGTTTTGCGGATTCGATGGCGCGGGTTCCGTCAGCGAAATCGACGGCAGCAGTGCGCAGGTCGCCAGGCGCTGGGCGAAGGCCTGAACGCGTTCCAACTGAGCAGCGGAGAAAGCAAGCGCCTGCATGTCTCGCAGCGGACGCCATGCCTGGTCCAGGCACAGACAACGCCAATGCCAGGGCAGCGCGGTATCGCTGGCGGTGTCGATCAGCAGGCGAAAGGTGCTTTCACAGATGAGGGATTTGGGCGTGGCGGTAAAGCGCGCCAGGTAGCGGCCTTCCGCAAGGTAGTGTTCGATGAGCCGCGGCTCGTCCGGATCCAGCGCGCAGCGAATCCGCAGACTCAACGCGCGCCAGTTTTCCAGGTACGGCGACTCGTGCAGAACAGTGCCCATGACCGAGGCCCACTTAACGAATGAGATTCATTATTAAATGAGTTTAAGAATCAAAACAACCCCGGCGGCGGATTGAGTTCACGCACGGAGCTTGAAATCGCCCATAAAAAAGGCCCGCACCGAAATCGGGGCAGGCCTTTTGGGTGAAGCGGCCGAACAGGACGAACTCAGCTGCCCGCGACCATCATTTTCTCGATCAGCACAGAGCCGGTGCGGATGTTGCTGCGCAACTCCAGATCACTGCCCACGGCGACGATCTGCTTGAACATGTCGCGCATGTTGCCGGCGATGGTTACTTCCTGAACCGGGAACTGGATCTCGCCGTTCTCGACCCAAAAACCTGCCGCGCCGCGAGAATAATCGCCGGTGACCATGTTCAGGCCGCTGCCCATTAGCTCGGTGACCAACAGCCCGCGTCCCATTCGGCGGATCAGCGCCGCCTGGTCCTCAGTGCTGTGGCTGACGAACAGGTTATGCACGCCACCTGCGTTCGCGGTGCTCGGCAGGCCGAGTTTGCGGCCCGAATAGGTGCTGAGGATGTAGGAGACCAGATCACCGTTTTCGACGAACGGCTTGGCGTAAGTCGCCAGGCCATCGCCGTCGAACGCGGAGCTGCCCATGGCGCCGACCAGATGCGGACGCTCGTCGATGGTCATCCACTCGGGGAACAGACGTTGACCGATGGCGCCTTCAAGGAAAGACGACTTGCGGTACAGGTTGCCGCCGGAAATCGCGCCCATAAAACTGCCGAACAAACCGCCCGCCAATTCTGCCGAGAACAGCACCGGCACTTCGCAAGTCGGCACCGGCCGTGCGCCCAGTCGGCTCGCGGCGCGCTCGGCGGCTTTCTGGCCGATGAGTCTGGCGTCCATCAACAGCTCGCCACGGCGATTCACGTCATACCAGTAGTCGCGCTGCATCTGCCCTTCGCCCTCGGCGATCATCACGCAGCTCAGGCTGTGGCGGGTCGACGCGTAGCCGCCGATGAAACCGTGACTGTTGCCGTAGACGCGGCAGCCCTGATGCACGTTCAGCGTGGTGCCGTCGGCGTTCTTGATCCGGCTTTCGGCGTCGAAGGCTGCGGCTTCACAGATCAGCGCGCGCTCGATGGCTTGTTCGGGGGTGATGTCCCACGGGTGATAGAGGTCAAAATCCGGCTGGTCTTTCGCCATCAGCGCAGCGTCGGCGAGCCCCGAGGCTTCGTCTTCCGACGTGTGTTTGGCGATGGCCAAGGCCGCGGCAACGGTTTCACGAATGGCGTCGGGGCCGCTCGCGGAGGTGCTGGCCGAACCCTTGCGGTGGCCCACGTACAAGGTGATGCCGAAACCCTGATCGCGGTTGAATTCGACTGTCTCGACTTCGCGCTGGCGAACCGTGGTGGACAGGCCCTGCTCCAGCGACACGGCGACTTCACACGCAGTCGCGCCCTGACGCTTGGCTTCAGCGACGATCTGCTCGACCTGCTGCTGCAATGCCGGCAAAGCCTGCGGGCCGACGCTTTCTGATGCACTCATGACGTTCTCCATCAAATTCTGATTTCAGCAGCCGGGCCGGACAACCGGGCCCTGACTGGTTATCATGGCGGCGTTTATTTGCGGACGGCCCCCATGGTTGATTCTTACGACGACTCCTTCGACGGAGAGAAAAGCAAAACCCAGGTCAAACGAGAGCTTCACGCTCTGGTGGAGCTGGGCGAACGCTTGACGACATTCAAGCCCGATGTGCTGGCCAAGCTGCCTCTGACCGACCCTCTGCGTCGGGCATTGGCCGATGCTCCCAAGCACACCGCGCACATTGCGCGCAAACGCCACATTCAATTCATCGGCAAGCTGATGCGCGATCAGGATCTGGATGAAATCCTGGTGCTGCTCGATCAGCTCGACGCTTCTACGCGCCAGTACAACGAGCGTTTCCACAATCTGGAACGCTGGCGTGATCGCCTGGTGACCGGTACCGACGACGTACTTGAGCAGTTCGTCAGTGAATACCCGGACGCCGACCGCCAGCAACTGCGCTCGCTGATCCGTCAGGCTCAGCATGAAGCCGCGCAGAACAAGGCCCCTACCGCGACCCGCAAAATCTTCAAATACATCCGCGAGCTAGACGAAAGCAAACGCGGACTGCGCTAGAACTGCTGCGCCGTTTGAATCACTCAACCGGCGCAAGCCCCTCGATTATCAAGCCCCGCCTGTGCCGCCAACGGTGATCGCATCGATCTTCAGCGTGGGCTGACCGACGCCGACTGGAACCGATTGACCGTCCTTGCCGCAGGTGCCCACGCCACTGTCCAGGGACAGATCGTTGCCGACCATCGACACGCGGCTCATGCATTCCGGCCCGTTACCAATCAGCGTCGCGCCTTTGACCGGTGCGGTGATTTTGCCGTCTTCGATCAGATAGGCCTCGCTGGTGGAGAACACGAACTTGCCGCTGGTGATATCGACCTGCCCGCCACCGAGGTTGGCGCAGTAGATCCCGCGCTTGACCGAGGCGATGATTTCCGCCGGATCGCTCTGGCCGCCGAGCATGTAGGTATTGGTCATGCGCGGCATCGGCAGGTGCGCGTAGGACTCGCGACGACCATTGCCCGTGCGCGCGACGCCCATCAGCCGTGCATTGAGCTTGTCTTGCATGTAGCCCTTGAGCACACCGTTTTCGATCAGCGTGGTGCACTCGGTCGGGGTGCCTTCGTCATCGACGGTGAGAGAACCGCGGCGATCGGCCAACGTGCCGTCATCGACGATGGTGCAGAGCTTGGACGCGACCATCTCGCCCATGCGACCGCTGTAGGCCGAGCTGCCCTTGCGGTTGAAGTCGCCCTCAAGGCCGTGGCCGACCGCTTCGTGCAGCAGCACGCCGGACCAGCCGGAACCCAACACCACTGGCAAGGTGCCCGCCGGCGCCGGAATAGCTTCGAGATTGACCAGCGCCTGACGCAGCGCTTCACGGGCATAGCCCATGGCGCGGTCGTCGCTGAGGAAATAACGGTAATCGGTGCGACCGCCGCCGCCATGGCCGCCGCGCTCACGACGGCCGTTCTGTTCGACGATCACGCTGACGTTGAAACGCACCAGCGGACGGACGTCGGCGGCAAGACCACCGTCAGTGGAGGCGACAAGAATGCGTTCCCAGACACCGGCCATGCTCACGGTGACTTGCTGAATGCGCGGGTCAAGCGCACGGGTAGCGGCGTCGACACGCTTGAGCAATTCGACTTTCTCGGCGCGGGTCATGACTTCCAGCGGGTTGTCCGGCGCGTACAGCTGGGCGACGTCCTGGGTGGTGAACGCCTGAACACGACCGTTCTGGCCAGCTCGGGAAATCGAGCGCGCGGCGCGCGCCGCCTGGGTCAAAGCTTCAGGGGTGATGGCGTTGCTGTAGGCAAAGCCGGTTTTCTCACCCGATTGCGCGCGGACGCCGACGCCCTGGTCCAGGTTGAAACTGCCTTCCTTGACGATGCCGTCTTCCAGCGCCCAGGACTCGGAAATCTGCCCCTGAAAATACAGGTCGGCCGCATCAATGCCGGGGCCGGCCAGCTCGCCGAGCACCGATTGCAGGCTGTCGATGCTCAGGCCGCCTGGTGCCAGAAGGTGTTCGCTGACAGAGGACAAGTGGCTCATATTCACTCCGGGGTATTGGCAGGTCGCACGGCGGCCTGCGAAAAAAATCGCCGGTGATTCGATACCGGCATGCGCGCCCGTATGGACGCTTGTTCTACGCTGTCTCGTTCGGCCAGCAGCACGGCTTCACCCTGTGCCTGCTCGGCCAGCACGCGGCCCCATGGATCTATGATCGCCGCGTGCCCAAATGTTTCTCTCGGCCCCGGATGAATGCCGCCTTGCGCGGCCGCCAGTACGTAGCACTGGGTTTCGATGGCCCGGGCGCGCAACAGAATCTCCCAGTGCGCCGCGCCGGTCACGGCGGTGAAGGCCGACGGCGCAGTGATCAATTCAGCCCCCGCCTCCCGCAGCGCGGTGTACAGCTCCGGGAAACGCAGGTCGTAACACACCGAAAGCCCCAGCCGTCCGACCGGCGTGTCATCCACTACGACATTGTTGCCGTGGGCGTAATCGTCGGATTCCCGGTACCGCCCTCGGGCATCGGCAACATCGACGTCGAACAGGTGCAGCTTGTCGTAACGCGCGACTTGCCGGCCCTGGTCGTCAATCAGCAACGAACACGCGGTGACTTTGCCATCAGGCTGACCTTCGGGCGGCAGCGGCAATGTCCCGGCCACTATCCATAAGGTGAGGTCGCGAGCGGCAAGTTTCAACCATGGCAGGATCGGTCCTTCGCCAAGGGCCTCGGCGCGGCCGATGGCAGCCACATCACGACGGCCCATCGCGGCGAAGTTTTCCGGGAGCACAGCCAGTTTCGCACCTGACGCAGCGGCCTGTTCCAGCAATCGGCGCGCCTGGGCCAGATTGCCTAGCACGTCGCTCTGGCTGACCATCTGAATGACTGCGAAGGACATACACGCTCCCTGATCGATAGAACTGCACTCTACTCCAAGCGCCGATGATTGGGCTTGCTCGACACGCTGATTTCAACTCAGTGGGACTGGCTTTAGCCGGGAAAGCGTCGGGCGTCACACCGCAGATTCATTTTCCGGGCGTCACACCTCACTGCGGTTTCTCGAACGGCTTGTCGAAGGTGATCTTGGGTTCTTTCCATGGCCCTTCGACCTTGTACTGGACGCTGGCGAATCGGGACACGCGGTCGCCGAGCAGCTTGTCGACCAGAAACAACGCGCCGCCAATCGCCGGTGCGCCGACGATCAATGCGGCAATCGGCAGGTTATTGGTCACCGGCAGGGTCACCAGCAGCTTGGCGTCGACGCGGTCGCGGACCATGTCCAGCGTGCCGTCGAGCTCAAGATTAGTGGACGGCCCGGTCATGGTGATCGGATCGCGGGTGACGTAAACCCCATCGCTCGCCACCAGCAGCCCTTTGACCTTGTCGTAGCTCAGCCCCTTGCCCAGCAGGTCGGAGAAGTCCAGACGCAGACGCCGGCCAATCGAATTGAAGTTGAGCAAGCCGAACACTCGCAACGCCTGCGCGCCACCCTCGACCTCAACGAACTGGCCGTTCTTCAGCGTCGCATCCAGGCTGCCGGAATAACGCTTCAAACCCACCCACGCAGGCGAACCCGGCCAACGTCCGTCAGCGTTCAGCTCGAACTCCTGACTGGTGACGGTGGGCGCGAAGCCCCAGGCCTTGAGCACATCCGCGAGATTCTTGCCGCTCACTTGGCCTTTGAACCAACTGCCCGTCGTCCCCGGCGTGCCTTCCCAACCGCCATTGCCCAGCAGCGCAATACCTTTGAGGCCCAAATTCATGTCAGACATCTGGAGACCGTTCGGCGTCGGACGGACCTTGAGCGACCACGCGCCCATCAACTGATCGCCCTGAAACAGCTGGGTGATCTTGATGTTCAGCGCGGGGATCTTGCGCGGGTCGACGTCCGCCAATGGGTCTGGCGCGTTTTCCACAACTGCGGCATTCGGGTCCGGCGCGGGCAAGCGCACGTAGAGCAGGCTGATGTCGATCGGCGAGGATTTGCTGTCCGGCAACGTAGCAGTGCCTTTCACCTTCGAGCTGTCCAGCGATAGCGCCCATGCAGTATCACTGCGCTTGAGCTGAACGCCCGCCTGCTCAAGGGTCGTGCCCATCGCGGTCAACTTGCCGATCTGCAAGTCGACACTGTTGAGCAACTGCTTGGCGCTGCCGCCCGGATCATTGCCGGCATAACGCTCAGCCATGGCTTGCCAGGGCGCGATGTCCAGCTCCGACAACGAGCCGCGAACACGCAGCCCCTTGCTGTCCGGCACGATCGCACCGCCCTCACCGAGGAACAGCTCGCCACGTCCGTCGCCGAATTTACCCGGCGGCGACGCGAACGCCAGATTGGCGATATTGCCGTAGCCGACGTCGATACGCCGCTCCGGGCCTTGCAGGTTCATGCGGAAATCGGTGTCGCGCGTCTCATCAACGGTTTTGCCGAACGGAGCTGGCAGATCCACAGCCAGCCCTTTCAGGTCCGAGTTGATCTGCAGCTGGCTGGCGTTGCCGCTCAACGTTAGCTGCAGCTGATAGGGCAGATCCCCCGAAATCGGCAGCGGCTGCGTGACGCCCAACCAATCGGTCAGGCGTTTGCTGGCGATCTGGCTGCTGGCGGTGATGCGCGTCACCGGCGCCCCCGGTTTGCCTTCGGCGAAAATCTCGGCGTTCACCGGCTTGTCGAACGCAACGGCCTTGATGTTCTTGCCGCTCAGGCCTTTGGTGTAATCGAAGCGGAAGTCACCGCGCAGCTGCGTCAGCTCCAGCACCGGATCGGCGAGCTTGAGCCGCGCGCTGTCGGTACTGAAATCCATCACGACCTTGGGATCCTGTCCCTTGACCAGCGGAATATCCAGATTGAGGTGCCCCTGCAACGGCCCTTCCGCCTGCCAGCCGGCGAAGGTCTGGGCGGTGCCGATTGGCGCTTCCTGGAGAATCTTCATGCCGTCCTGGAGGCTGCCTTTCAAGTCACTGTCCACCAGCAGATGGCTGGACTGGCCCGAAGGGACGTGTGGAATGTCCACCGCGACATTGCTGACCTGGGTGTTCAGCAGCTGACCCTTGTTGGCCCGAATGCGCACGCCGCTGTTCTCGACGAACACATCGCCGTCGACATTGTTCAGCTGCGGCCAGCCCGGTTGAAAGGCCAGGCTCGCGTTGCGCACCTTGAAGAACAGGCTGATGACCCGCGCCACGTCAGGCGCGTCCTTGTTGATCGAGCCCTGATACTGGAAGAAACCCTGATCGACTTTGCCGCCCAGAATCGCAGTGCGCAGCCATTGATCGAGGGCCGGGCTGAGCACGGCGGGCAGGTACTTGGAGGTGTAGCGACCGTCGCCGTCGACCAGCCCGACGCGCAGGTCCATGTAGTCTTCCTGGCTGTGATCGAAGTGCAGGCGAATGAGGAAATCGCTGGCGATGTTGCCCTCCTCCCCCGCGACCTTGATGTACGGCGCAATCAGCGTGAAGCCCTGATCGTCCAGCGACCAGGTCAGCTTCGCATTGGCGTGAAGGTACTTCCATTCGTTACGGAAGATCGGGTCCAGGTGCAGCATGAAATCGTCGGTGTCCAGGCGCAGTTCGCCCTGGCCCAGATCTCCGCTGATGGCTCCGCTGACGTTCCCCGCAGCCGGCGCGCCGTGGTAGGCGTCGAAACCGACCTTGTCCAGGTTGGCGGCGAAGCTCACTCGTTTCGGCGCCTCGGCCTGAGGGCGGTAATCAACCAGCACGTTGCGCAGCCCGCCGGTGACTTTCAGGCGGTCCACCGCCACCATGACTTGGTCGGGCAACGGCGCCAGTGAGTCGAGCAACGGCGTGATGGGCGTCAGATCAAGCCGGTCAGCCTGGACGTGCCACAGTTCTTCGGCGTCAGCCGTGGCGGCGGTCTGTTGCAAGTGAATGCGGCTTTCCCAACGCTTGCTGTTCAGGTCCATCGCCAGCGAGTCGAGGGTGGCGCTGAAGCCTTTTTCGTCGCGCTGAAACCAGGCGTTTAGGGCCAGGTTGTCGATGCTCGCGGATTTGCGGTCGGCGTAGGCGCCTTTGAACTGCGGCACATTCAGCCGCACCGCGGCACTTTGCAGATTGCCCTTGCCCCAGTTCAGCCACACCTCACCGCCGGCCTTGAGGTTCTGGATATTCCAGTCGCGGGTGAGGCTCTTCGGCAGCCACTTCGACCAGTCGCTTTGCGGGAGGCTCAAGTACGCTTCGGCCGCACCGTCGCGCCACTCATGGGCGCGCACGGTAGAGCGAACGTTCAGCGACAGCGGCTGGCCGTCAGGCAGGTTCAGGCGGGCGTCGAGGCGCTGGTGCACGCTGCCGGTCTTCAGCGTCAGGCTTACATAGGTCAGCGTCAGGGGCGACTGATCGTAGGGCTGCAAGGTGATCTGGCTGTCGAACAACGACAGGTGCGAGACCATCTGCATCTGAGTGAAGATTGTCTCGGGATCGGTGACCTGATCCGGCTGTACGGGCAGGCCTTGCAGTGCCCAGTGGCCGTTCTGGTCTTCTTTCAGGCCGAACTGCAGCCCGTCCAGCTCAAGCCGTTCAAGGCGCACTTCACGGGTCCGCAGGCTGGCGAGCAGGTCAGGCATGGCCCGCACGTGATCCAGCCGAACGGCGTTGCCGCCCTCGCCGATCATTACGTCACGGGCGACGAAGATAGGGGCGAAGCCGCTCCAGCTGCCTTCCAGCCGACCGATGCTCACCGGCATGCCCAGCGCGGTCTGCGCTTTGGCTTCCACATCGGCGCGGTATTCGGCCACCATCGGCACCAACTGACGCCCGACGCTCACGTACAGCGCGACCAGCACCACGAAAAGGGCACACAGACTCAGGCCCCACCGCGTCAGTACAGCCAGAAACCGGGTCAGACGCTCCATGTCGCTGCGCCTCCGCAAAAACGGCCTGCATATGGCATCCGGCCCAATCGTGCAGGTGCGGGTACGTCCAGGTTGTGCTCAATCGCCACGCGTTGTTCTCTTTGGACGGCATCCGTTCCGTCTGCCTCAAGGGCACTGTTTTCTGTCTTCAACTGCACCGCCACTCGGCAGCACGGCGCATCACGCACTCTCAGAGCAGCACGACGTCATATTGTTCCTGGGAGTACATGGTCTCGACCTGAAAACGAATGGTTCTGCCGATGAACACTTCCAGCTCGGCCACGTTGCCGGATTCTTCGTCAAGCAGCCGGTCGACCACCTTCTGATTGGCCAGCACGCGATAACCCACCGCCTGATAAGCGCGGGCTTCACGCAGGATCTCGCGGAATATCTCGTAGCAGATGGTTTCCGGGGTCTTCAGCTTGCCACGGCCCTGGCAACTGCTGCACGGCTCGCACAGCACTTGCTCGAGACTTTCCCGGGTGCGCTTGCGCGTCATCTGCACCAGACCCAGTTCGGTGATGCCGATGATGTTGGTTTTCGCGTGATCGCGCTCGAGCTGTTTTTCGAGGGTCCGTAGCACCTGGCGCTGATGCTCGGCGTCTTCCATGTCGATGAAATCGATGATGATGATGCCGCCGATGTTGCGCAGGCGCAGCTGTCGGGCAATGGCAGTCGCCGCTTCAAGATTGGTCTTGAAGATGGTCTCTTCGAGGTTGCGATGGCCGACGAACGCACCGGTGTTGACGTCGATGGTGGTCATGGCTTCGGCAGGATCGATCACCAGATAACCGCCGGACTTGAGCGGCACCTTGCGGTCCAGCGCCCGCTGAATTTCGTCCTCGACGCCATACAGGTCGAAGATCGGCCGCTCGCCAGGGTAGTGCTCAAGACGGTCGGCGATTTCCGGCATCAGCTCGGCAACGAACTGGGTGGTCTTCTGGAAGGTTTCGCGGGAATCGATGCGGATCTTTTCGGTGCGCGGGCTGACCAGGTCGCGCAAGGTGCGCAGCGCCAGGCCGAGGTCTTCGTAGATCACGCTGGCCGGGCTGATGGTTTTGATCTGCTCGCCAATCTGGTCCCACAGCCTGCGTAGGTAGCGGATGTCCATCATGATCTCGTCGGCGCCCGCCCCTTCGGCCGCCGTACGCAGGATGAACCCGCCCTTCTCCTTGATCCCTTCCTTGGCGACGCAATCGCTGACCACTTGCTTCAGGCGCTCGCGCTCGGCTTCGTCTTCGATTTTCAGGGAAATGCCGACATGGGCCGTGCGTGGCATGTACACGAGGTAGCGCGACGGAATCGACAGTTGAGTCGTCAGCCGTGCGCCTTTGCTGCCGATCGGGTCTTTGGTGACCTGCACCACCAGACTCTGGCCGTCGTGGACCAGCGAGCTGATGGTCTCCACGGCCGGCCCTTCGCGCATGGAGATTTCCGAGGCGTGAATGAACGCCGCGCGGTCCAGACCGATGTCGATGAACGCCGCCTGCATCCCAGGCAGCACGCGCACGACCTTGCCCTTGTAGATATTGCCCACGATCCCGCGACGCTGGGTGCGTTCGACGTGCACCTCTTGCAACACCCCGTTCTCAACGACCGCCACGCGCGATTCCATCGGCGTGATGTTGATCAGAATCTCTTCACTCATGACTTGTCACCTTCCGGGCGTTGCCAACAGGGTATGCCGAAACGCTGGAGGATTTCTGCGGTTTCGCACAAGGGCAAACCGACCACGGCGGAATAACTGCCACTGAGGTTTTCCACGAACACCGCGCCCAGGCCTTGAATACCGTAGCCGCCGGCCTTGTCGCAGGGCTCGCCGCTGGCCCAGTAACGGCGGGCCTCGTCCTCCGGGATCGCCCGGAAACGGACACGGCTGGTGACGGTTCGGGTTTCGCAGCGCTCTTCATGGACCACGGCGATGGCGGTCAGGACTTCGTGTTCTCGGTTCGACAACGCGGCAAGCATCGCCAGCGCCTCGGCCTCGTCCGCCGGTTTGCCGAGGATGCGGCCGTCGAGGACCACGGCGGTGTCGGCGCCGAGGACGCAGGCAGTCGGGTAAGCAGGATCGTTGGCGAGCTGCAGCAGGCCGGCGTCCGCCTTGCCACGGGCCAGCCGCAGGACGTACGCGGCGGGGGCTTCGTTGGCCAGAGGGGCTTCGTCGATGTCGGCGCTGAGGGTCGTAAACGGCACGCCGATCTGGGTCAGCAGCTCACGACGGCGCGGGGAGCCGGAGGCTAGAAGAAGTTGGGGCATGGGACGTCTCCGTGTCGTTGATCACAAGCGTAGCCTTGGTGCAGACCGCTGACGTGATGGTGGTCACACTGGCCTCTTCCCGGCTGAAGCCGGTCCCACTAAAGCATCGCATTCATCCTGCGGGACCGGCTTTAGCCGGGAAAGCGCCGGGTGTCACACCGCAGAACTGATGGCGCCCATACCGGCCTCTTCCCGGCTGAAGCCGGTCCTACTGAGACAGACCGCAGCCGGTCCCACTGAATGGTATTGCTCAGTTGATCTTCAACCGCAAACGCAATCCGCGCAGACCGTAGCTGACCCATGGCCAGAGCAATGCGCTGACCAACGCCGGCAACACCAGCGCCAGGGTCGGCTGACGGTTGCCGGTCAGGGCGCTGAGCCATAGCTGTACCAACTGCGCGAGGCCGAAAATCACCAGAATCACCAGGCACTGCTGCCACATCGGGAACATGCGCAAGCGCTGCTGCAGCGACAGCACCAGAAAGGTAATCAGCGTGAGGATCAACGCGTTCTGCCCCAGCAACGTGCCGTACAGCACATCCTCGGCCAGCCCCAGCATCCACGCCGTGACCATGCCGATCTTGTGCGGCAACGCCAATGCCCAGAAGGCCAGCAGCAGCGCCAGCCACAAAGGGCGAAATATTTCCATGAACTGCGGCAGCGGCGAAACGCTGAGCAGCAGGCCGATGGCGAAGGTCAGCCAGACCACCCAGCCGTTTCGTGCGGGAGCGTGACGCGCCATTATTCTTCCCTCTCGCGTGGAGCGGCCGGGGTAGCAGCAGGTGTCGCCGGTCGGGTAGCGGCAGGCTTTGCCGCAGGTTTGGCGGCCGGCTTGCTGGTCGCGGGCTTGGCAGGCGTTGTCGCCGCCGGTGCGGTAGTCGCCGGCGCAGGCGCCGTGCTGGCGTTGGCGGGCGTCGACGAAGAACTGTGCCCGGCCGGTTTCGGCACGGTGGCCGGAACCACCGCTTTGTTCGGCGTGGCGGCAGGCGCGGCACCCGGCACAGTGGCCGATGGCACCGCCGACGGATCAGCTGCCTGACGATCAAGGGACTCCTGCTGCTGCGCGGCGTCGGCAGCGCGCTCTTCAGGGGAACGGCCGTCCGAGAACACCAGCAGCAAATAACGACTGCGGTTCAGCGCGGCCGTC
This sequence comes from Pseudomonas sp. HP_12, assembly GCF_055283955.1. NCBI lineage: Bacteria > Pseudomonadati > Pseudomonadota > Gammaproteobacteria > Pseudomonadales > Pseudomonadaceae > Pseudomonas > Pseudomonas sp. HP_12. The sequence goes on along the minus strand of NZ_JBTOQG010000034.1, from coordinate 93,969 downwards.
GGCACCGCGCGCACGATGGCAAAGGGTTGACCGGAGTCGTGAATCACTTCCTTGACCGTCGCCACCGGATAACCGGCCGGGAAACGCTGACCCAGGCCGGAACTCACAAGCAGGTCGCCTTCCTTGATGTCAGCGGTGTCGGCCACATGGCGCAGCTCAAGGCGTTCCGGGTTGCCGGTGCCGCTGGCAATCGCGCGCAGGCCGTTGCGGTTCACCTGCACCGGAATGCTGTGGGTGGTGTCGGTCAGCAGCAGCACGCGGGACGTGTACGGCATCAACTCGACCACCTGCCCCATCAGTCCGCGTGCGTCGAGCACCGGTTGACCGAGCACCACGCCATCGCGCTCACCCTTGTTGATGATGATGCGATGGGTGAACGGGTTGGGGTCCATGCCGATCAGCTCGGCGACTTCGACTTTCTCGTTGACCAGCGCCGACGAATTCAACAACTCGCGCAAGCGCACGTTCTGCTCGGTCAGGGCGGCCAGCTTTTGCAGGCGGCCTTGCAGCAGCAGGTTCTCGGTCTTGAGTTTTTCGTTTTCGGCGGCGAGTTCGGTGCGGCTGCCAAACTGGCTGGCGACGCCCTGATACAAACGCTCGGGCAGATCGGCAATCCAGTAAGACTGCATCAGCACCAGCGACATCTGACTGCGGACAGGCTTGAGCAGGGTGAAACGCGCGTCCACGACCATGATGGCCACAGACAGCACGACCAGCACCAGTAGACGGACGCCCAGGGACGGGCCCTTGGAGAAAAGCGGTTTAATGGGCCGCTCCTTCCAGAGATGCGTGCAGAGGTGCTTGAGTGTGGCTGTGCTTATTCATGCGACATGAAACCGGCCTGATGCGGGTTGATGGAAATGCAGGGCGTCAGACTTGCAACATCGCTGCGCGACGTCAACAGGTCGGACACGAACAGGCAGCACGGTGAGGTGCTGCCCGTTAAGCGCAACATGCTGCGTTCCGGCGACTTATTCGCTGGAGAGCAGGTCCATGGTGTGCTTGTCCATCATTTCCAGCGCACGACCACCGCCACGCGCGACGCAGGTCAGCGGGTCTTCGGCAACGATCACCGGCAGACCGGTTTCCTGGGCCAGCAGCTTGTCGAGGTCACGCAGCAACGCGCCACCACCGGTCAGCACCAGACCGCGCTCGGCGATGTCCGAAGCCAGCTCTGGCGGAGATTGCTCCAGCGCGCTTTTCACGGCCTGAACGATGGTTGCGAGGGATTCCTGCAACGCCTCCAGCACTTCGTTGGAGTTCAGGGTGAAGGCACGCGGCACGCCTTCGGCCAGGTTGCGGCCGCGTACGTCGACTTCACGCACTTCGCCGCCCGGGTAGGCCGTGCCGATTTCCTGCTTGATGCGCTCGGCAGTGGATTCGCCGATCAGGCTGCCGTAGTTGCGACGCACGTAAGTGATGATCGCTTCGTCGAAACGGTCGCCACCGACACGGACGGATTCGGCATACACGACGCCGTTCAGGGAGATCAGCGCGATTTCAGTGGTACCGCCACCGATGTCGACGACCATCGAACCGCGGGCCTCTTCGACCGGCAGGCCGGCACCGATGGCCGCCGCCATTGGCTCCTCGATCAGGAATACTTCACGTGCACCGGCGCCCAGAGCGGATTCACGGATCGCACGACGCTCGACCTGAGTCGATTTGCACGGAACGCAGATCAGTACGCGAGGGCTTGGCTGCAGGAAGCTGTTCTCGTGAACCTTGTTGATGAAGTACTGAAGCATTTTTTCGCAGACGCTGAAATCGGCGATGACGCCGTCTTTCATCGGGCGAATGGCGGCGATATTGCCCGGGGTACGGCCCAGCATCCGCTTGGCTTCCATCCCGACAGCAACAACGCTCTTCTGATTTCCGTGGGTCCGAATGGCCACAACTGATGGCTCATTCAGCACAATGCCGCGCTCACGCACGTAAATAAGGGTGTTGGCAGTGCCCAGGTCGATGGAAAGATCGCTGGAAAACATGCCACGCAGTTTCTTGAACATGGGGAAAGGACCCTAGGCAACGCGTGGGTAAAAAAGTGCGGCAAACTCTAACAACGACAGGGATTTTGGGCAAGGAGCCAATATGTTAAATTGGCGGTTTTTCCGAGCACTACCCTGGTAGATCGCGGCCTTATGACCGTTTAAAGGGCGTAGTGTTCCGCAATCTGACGTACGGCCTGGCCCTTACGCATTCCACTGGAGAACCCCATGGCGCTTGATCGCTCCGACGTGGAAAAAATCGCTCATCTGGCCCGACTGGGCCTCAATGACGCCGATATCCCGCGTACTACTGAAGCACTGAACAGCATTCTCGGGCTGATTGACCAGATGCAGGCGGTCGATACCACCGGCATCGAGCCCCTCGCGCATCCCCTTGAAGCCTCGCAACGCCTGCGTGTAGACGCCGTGACCGAGGTCAATCATCGCGACGCCTATCAAGCCATCGCACCAGCGGTCCAAGACGGCCTTTATCTGGTTCCGAAAGTCCTCGACTAAGGGAATGTGCCTGCAATGCATCAAATGACTCTGGCAGAGATCGCTCGCGGACTCGCCGATAAAAAGTTTTCCTCCGAAGAACTGACCCGCACTCTGCTGGCGCGCATCGCCCAGCTGGATCCGCAGCTCAATAGCTTCATTACTGTCACCGAAGACCTGGCGATCACCCAGGCCCAGGCCGCCGACGCCCGTCGCGCGGCAGGGGAAACCGGCGCGCTGCTGGGCGCTCCTCTGGCGCACAAGGACCTCTTCTGCACCAAGGGCATTCGCACCAGCTGCGCGTCGAAGATGCTCGACAACTTCAAGGCGCCCTACGACGCCACCGTGGTTGCCAAGCTCGCCGCCGCCGGCACCGTGACCCTGGGCAAGACCAACATGGACGAATTCGCCATGGGGTCGGCCAACGAATCCAGCCATTACGGCGCGGTGAAAAACCCGTGGAACCTGGAGCACGTCCCGGGCGGCTCGTCCGGCGGTTCAGCTGCGGCGGTTGCCGCGCGTCTGCTGCCCGGCGCCACCGGCACCGACACCGGCGGTTCCATTCGCCAGCCTGCCGCACTGACCAACCTGACCGGCCTGAAGCCGACTTACGGTCGCGTGTCGCGCTGGGGCATGATCGCCTACGCTTCCAGCCTCGATCAGGCCGGCCCGATGGCGCGTACCGCTGAAGACTGCGCGTTGCTGTTGCAAGGCATGGCGGGTTTCGACGTCAATGACTCCACCAGCATCGACGAGCCCGTGCCGGATTACAGCGCCAGCCTGAATGCCTCGCTGCAAGGCCTGCGCATTGGCGTGCCGAAGGAATACTTCAGCGCAGGTCTCGACCCGCGCATCGCCGATCTGGTCATGGCCAGCGTCGAGGAGCTGAAAAAGCTCGGCGCCGTGGTCAAGGAAATCAGCCTGCCGAACCTGCAACACGCGATTCCGGCTTACTACGTGATCGCGCCGGCCGAGGCTTCCTCGAACCTGTCGCGTTTCGACGGCGTGCGCTTCGGCTATCGCTGCGAAGACCCGAAAGACCTCACCGATCTGTACAAGCGCTCCCGTGGCGAAGGCTTCGGCCCTGAAGTGCAGCGCCGGATCATGGTCGGCGCCTACGCGCTGTCGGCCGGTTACTACGACGCTTACTACTTGCAGGCGCAGAAGATCCGCCGCCTGATCAAGAACGACTTCATGAACGCGTTCGCTGAAGTCGACGTGATCCTCGGCCCGACCACGCCGAACCCGGCCTGGAAAATCGGCGCCAAGAATGCCGACCCGATCGCCGAGTACCTGGAAGACTTCTACACCATTACCGCCAACCTCGCGGGCCTGCCGGGCCTGTCGATGCCTGCCGGTTTCGCCGACGGCCTGCCGGTGGGCGTGCAACTGCTGGCGCCGTATTTCCAGGAAGGCCGCTTGCTGAACGTTGCCCATCAATATCAGCAAGTCACCGATTGGCACACCCGCTCGCCGGCTGGCTTCTAAGGAGAAAACACATGCAATGGGAAGTCGTCATCGGGCTGGAGATTCACACCCAGCTCACCACCCAATCGAAGATTTTCTCCGGTAGCGCCACCACGTTCGGCTCCGAGCCCAACACTCAGGCCAGCCTCGTCGACCTGGGCATGCCCGGCACGTTGCCGGTGCTGAACCAGGAAGCCGTGCAAATGGCGGTCAAGTTTGGCCTGGCCATCGACGCCGAGATCGGTCAGCACAACGTGTTCGCCCGCAAAAACTACTTCTACCCGGACCTGCCGAAGGGTTATCAGATCAGCCAGATGGAATTGCCGATCGTTGGCAAAGGCCACCTGGACATCACCCTGGAAGACGGCACCATCAAGCGCATCGGCGTGACCCGCGCCCACCTTGAAGAAGACGCCGGCAAGAGCCTGCACGAAGACTACAGCGGCATGACCGGCATCGACTTGAACCGCGCCGGTACGCCGTTGCTGGAGATCGTTTCCGAGCCGGACATGCGCTCGGCGAAAGAAGCCGTCGCCTACGTCAAGGCGATGCACGCGCTGGTTCGCTACCTGGGCATCTGCGACGGCAACATGGCCGAAGGCTCGCTGCGTTGCGACTGCAACGTGTCGATTCGCCCGAAAGGCCAGGTCGAGTACGGGACGCGCTGCGAGATCAAGAACGTCAACTCGTTCCGCTTCATCGAGAAGGCGATCAACAGCGAGATCCAGCGCCAGATCGACCTGATCGAAGACGGCGGCAAGGTCATTCAGCAGACTCGGCTGTACGACCCGAACACCAACGAAACCCGCGCCATGCGCAGCAAAGAGGAAGCCAACGACTACCGTTACTTCCCCGATCCTGACCTGCTGCCGGTGATCATCGAAGACGCGTTCCTGGAGCAGACCCGCGCCACCCTGCCGGAACTGCCACCGCAGAAACGCGAGCGCTTCCAGTCGCAGTTCGGCTTGTCGCTGTATGACGCCAGCGTGTTGGCGTCGAGCCGCGAACAGGCGGACTTCTTCGAGAAGGTGGTGAGCATTTCCGGTGACGCGAAGCTCGCGGCCAACTGGGTGATGGTTGAGTTGGGTTCGTTGCTGAACAAGCAAGGCGTCGAGATCGACGAGTCGCCGGTCAGCGCTGAACAGTTGGGCGGCATGTTGCTGCGCATCAAGGACAACACCATTTCCGGCAAGATCGCGAAGATGGTGTTTGAGGCCATGGCCAATGGTGAAGGCAGCGCCGACGAGATCATCGAGCAGCGCGGCCTGAAGCAGGTCACCGACAGCGGCGCCATCGAATCGATGCTGGACGACGTCCTCGCCGCCAACGCCGAACAGGTCGAGCAATACCGTGCGGCGGATGAAGCCAAACGCGGCAAAATGTTCGGCTTCTTCGTCGGGCAGGCGATGAAAGCATCGAAAGGCAAGGCCAACCCGGGCCAGGTCAACGAGCTGCTGAAGCGCAAGCTCGAAGGCTGAGTGCATTCACCCCAGTGATCGTTCCTGCGCCGGGCGCGGGAACGATCATCGCTTTCTGTAGGGACCCTGCCCCATGCAGCGAATCCTCGGCGCCTGCGCCCTGCTCTCTCTGCTGGCCGGCTGCGCCAGTGACGGCATCATCGACCCGCACGGTTACAACGCCACCGGCGGCGCCTCTTACTACGGCTCGCAACATCACGGTCAGCGCACCGCCAGCGGTGAACGCTTCGACGCCAATTCCCTGACCGCCGCGCATCGGCAATTGCCGTTCGGCACGCGCGTGCAAGTCACCAATCTGGACAACGACCGCAAGGTCATCGTCCGTATCAACGACCGCGGCCCGCACACCCGGGGGCGGCTGATCGATGTGTCACGTGCAGCCGCCGCGCAATTGGGTATGCTGCGCAGCGGAACCGCACAAGTGCGGGTACAAGCCCTCGACGACTGACTGGTGCCCTGAATTCTCGCCCTAACGAATCTGCCCTTGCCCACACTGATCGAGCTGGTCAGCGGCCTGCTGCTGATGATCATCGGCGCGCAACTCTCGGTGCGCGCTGCCGTGGCCCTCGCCGCCCTGCTCAAGACCCGCCCGCTGTTCCTCGGCCTGACCGTCGTCGCGCTGGGCAGCAGTGCCCCGCAACTGGCGGTCGGGCTGCAAGCGGCGTTCACCGACAGCACCGACATTGCGGTCGGCAGCGTCATCGGCAGCAATATTTTCAACATATTGGTCACGCTGGGGCTGTCCGCTCTGATCATCCCGCTGCGCGTGGCCCGGCAACTGGTGCGCGTTGATCTGCCGCTGATGATCGCTGCCACCGCCCTGGTCGCGGCGCTGGCGTGGAATGGCGAGCTGAGCGCGCTGGATGGCGTCGTGCTGTTGCTGGGCATGGCGGCGTATCTGTTCGTTGTGGTCCGTCAGTTCGCCCACGGCGCGCGGCATGTGCCGAGAACAGACCTTGAGCCGCGCTGGCGCATCTGGCCGTTGCTGGGCCGTCTGGCACTCATGGCCTGCGGCCTGGCGCTGCTGACACTTGGCAGTCATCTGCTGGTCGGCGCGGCGGTCTCGGTGGCCCTGGATCTGGGCCTGTCGGAGCGGGTGATCGGCCTGACCGTGATCGCCGTCGCAACCTCGCTGCCCGCGCTGATGACCTCGCTGGTCGCCGCATTGCGCGGCGAGCGGGATATCGCAGTGGGCAATATCATCGGCAGCAACCTGTTCAACCTGCTGGGCGTGCTCGGCATCACGGCGTTGATTTCCACCGGGCCGTTGTCGATCTCGCCCAATGCGCTGGATTTCGATTTGCCGGTGATGCTGGGCGTCGCGGCGCTGTGCGTGCCGCTGTTCTACTCGGGGTACCGAATCACCCGGCTGGAGGGGCTATTGATGCTCGGGCTTTACGCGGTGTACGGGCTGCACATCGTTTCGTTTACCACGGGCATGCCACTGGCCGAGCGGCTGGAACGACTGATGATCCATTACGCGCTGCCGGTGATTGCGCTGTGCATTGTGGTGGGGACGGTGCGGGCGTGGCGGCGTCAGCATTGATTGGCGACAGCCCGAATCAAGACTAAATCCACCCGCCCCACTGCAGAATGAAAATCCCGACGTTGGTCGTCACCGCCGCCGCCAGGGTGGTCATGACGATGATTGAGGCGGCCAGCTCGTGGTTGCCGTTGGCCGCGCGGACCATGACGAAACTGGCCGATGCGGTCGGGGCGCCGAAGTACAGAAACAGAATCCCCAGTTCCGCATGACGGAAGCCCAGCAGCCACGCGCCCAGCGTGCAGATCAGCGGCAACCAGACCATCTTCATCAGGCTCGCGCTGATCGCCAGCGTGCCGCTCTCTCGCAACGACTTTAACGACAGCGTGCCGCCGATGCACATCAGCGCCAGCGGCAGGGTCATCTGCGCCAGATAGCTGCCGGAGGTGTCGAGCCATTTGGGGAGCGGGATCTGGAAATAGGCGAACGGCGCCGCGACGACAATGCTGATGATCAGCGGATTGGCCATGACGCTCTTGGTGATGCTCCACGGGTCGGACTTGATCACCGGGCTGTAGACCGCCAGCACGACCGTGGACAGGGTGTTGTAGAAAAGAATGACCAGCGCCGCCAGGATCGCACCGAGGGAAATGCCGTAATCGCCGTACATGCTCGCGGCCAGGGCGAGGCCGATGACGCCGTTGTTGCCGCGAAACGCCCCTTGGGTGTAAGTGCCACGCTCGGCGAACGGCACTCGGTAGATCGCCCAGCCCCACGACAATGCGAAACCCGCAAGGGTAGCGACGATGAAGTAGATCAACACGCCCGGCTGAAACGCCGCGTGCAGGTCAGCGTGAATGATCCCCAGAAACAGCAGCGCCGGCATGGTGCAGTTGAACACCAGCGACGAAGCGGTGTGGATGAAGCTGTCGTTGATCCAGCCCACGCGCTTGAGCAACACGCCGAGAAACAGCATCGCGAACACCGGCGCGGTGATGTTCAGGGTTTCCAGAAAGATTGCCAGCATGCACGCCAAACCCTGAGCCGTCGTTAGGTGGCTAATGATAGGCCAGCGGCGCGGGAAGTGTTACCGGCAATTACGCAGTGGTCGTACAACCCAAGGGCTGCGTCAGGCGATGAGCGCAGGCTGCAGCTTCTTCTCGAACACTGAAACCCCGTCCAGATCCCGCAGCGTTACGGTCATCTCCCCGCTCTGACCGTCGATGTTCACCTCACCAAAAAACTGGAAGCCGGCGAAGGGTGAAGTGTTCTGCGCCGGGGGAGCTTTCTGGAACACCAGTTCAGGGCCGAAGGTTTTGTCCAACGTATTGGGCCCGAAGCTGCCGGCATTCAGCGGGCCGGCAACAAACTCCCAGAACGGGTCGAAATCCTGAAACACCGCCTGATCCGGATGGTAGTGGTGAGCCGCGCAGTAATGCACATCGGCGGTCAGCCAGACGGTGTCGCGCACCTTCTGCTGGCGCAGGAAGCCCAGCAGCTCGGCGACTTCCAGTTCACGTCCTCTCGGCGCGCCGTTGTCGGTGTTGGCGATCGCTTCCCAGCGCATCACGCCAGGGCTGATCTCGCCGTCGGGCACGCCAAGGCCAATGGGCATGTCGGCGGCGATGACTTTCCACTGAGCGCCGGAAGCTTGAAGTTCGCGTTTGAGCCAGTCCAGTTGCTGGCGGCCGAGGAATGCGGTGGTGGGTCCGGGTTTGTCGGCGAGATTGGCGTCGTTGCCGTCGCGGTAGCTGCGCATGTCGAGCACGAACACGTCGAGCATCGGACCGTAAGCGATTTTGCGATAGACCCGCCCGCCGTTGTCGGCGCTCTGTAGGCGCATAGGGGAGTATTCAAGGAACGCCTGACGCCCGCGCGCCGCCAACAGCTGGATGTCTTTGACCTTGTAGCGGTCGTCGAGCTGTTTGCTCGGTGACCAGTTGTTGGTCACTTCGTGGTCGTCCCACTGCCAGATCTGCGAGACCTCGGCGTTGAAGCGCCGCATGTTTTCGTCCATCAGGTTGTAACGGTAGGCGCCGCGGTATTCGTCGAGGGTTTCCGCGACTTTGCTTTTTTCTTCGGTGGTGATGTTGCGCCAGACCCGACCGCCTTCGGTGACCACTTCGGCGGGCACCGGACCGTCGGCGTAAATGGTGTCGCCGCTGTGGATGAAGAAGTCCGGCAAGCGCAGGCGCATGGCTTCGTAGATGCGCATGCCGCCGATCTCGGGGTTGATGCCGAAGCCCTGGCCGACGGTGTCGCCGCTCCAGACGAAGCGGATGTTGCGGCGATTGACCGGCACGCTGCGCAAGTGACCGAACCAAGGTTCGCTGGCGACGCCGGTTTGCGCGTCTTCGAAGAACACGCGATAGAAGATGGCTTGATCCGCCGGCAGCCCGGTCAGATCGACGCGTGCGGTGAAGTCGGTGCGCTGGTCGGCGAGCAGCGAGACCGTGCGGCGCGGGTTGCTGAACATGCTGCGGGTGTCCCATTCGACCACCATGCGCGCCGGCCGGTCGCTGCGACTCCAGACCATGGCGCGGTCGCCGAGCACGTCGCCGGACTGCACGCCGTCGGTCATCTTCGGACGGTCCTTGACCGAAGCAATGACCGCCGGCGCAAGCCCCGGCACCAACAATCCGGCGCCAGCGGCCTGGATGATACGGCGGCGAGTCAGGTCGAACCGGGACATGTTTATCCTCCTCAAGCGAATGCCAAAAGAAGGACGCTAGCAGCGGATTGTTTGCGGGAGATGACAGGGCAGTGAACAGGCCGAGTGTTGTCTGTATCCGGCACAAGATCCAGTGCCGAGCCCGGTCCCTGTAGGAGTGAGCTTGCTCGCGAAGAGGCCTGCACATCTGCCACACCTCAGCGCTTGGAACATCGCTTTCGCGAGCAAGCTCACTCCTACAATTGATCGTGTTCGCCCGCGGAAATCCGGAGCGCACTCAGCCTCCTGTAGGAGTGAGCTTGCTCGCGAAGAGGCCGAACATGCAAAAGCATCTCTGGCGGCCGGACCGAGCACTTGTAGGACTGGCTTTAGCCGGGAAGGCGTCAGCATTCACACCAAAAATCTGATGGCGAACACACCGGCCTCTTCCCGGCTAAAGCCGGTCCCACTGACCGCATGCACTTTGTGGACTGGCTTTAGCCGGGAAGGCGTCGGTATTCACACCGCAATTTTGATGGTGTGCCGACGGGCCTTTTCCCGGCTGAAGCCGGTCCTACTAAAGCATCGCGTGCATACAACAGGACCGGCTGGAGCCACAATTTGTAGGACCGGCTTTAGCCGGGAAGTGTCCGGTGCGGTCAGCGGTCAGGCGCCGGCGGGCACCGCGTCCAGCTCTGCCGTTTCCGGCCGTTTCAGCAGCGCGTACAGCACGCCCGTCACGACGCTGCCTGCCACGATCGCCAGCAGATACAGCAGCGCATGGTTGATCGCATTCGGGATCAGCAGTACGAACAATCCACCGTGAGGCGCCATCAGTTTGCAGCCGAAGAACATCGACAGCGCACCGGTCAGCGCGCCGCCCACGATGCTGGCCGGAATCACCCGCAGCGGGTCTTTCGCGGCAAACGGAATCGCGCCTTCGGAGATAAAGCAAAGCCCCAACACAAAGGCGGCCTTCCCCGCCTCACGCTCGCTCTGGGCAAACTTGCGCCGGGCAATCAATGCCGCGATGCCCATACCAATCGGCGGCACCATACCCGCAGCCATCGTGGCCGCCATCGGCGCGCCACTGCTCGAGGCCAGCAAGCCCACGGAAAACGCATACGACGCCTTGTTGATCGGCCCACCCAGATCCACACACATCATCGCGCCCAGCAGCACGCCGAGCAGCACCGCGTTGGCCGTGCCCATGGTGTCGAGGAAGTGGGTCAGCCCTTCAAGCATGCCGGCAACCGGCTTGCCTACCACGTAAATCATCACCAGCCCGGTGAACAGGCTCGCCAGCAGCGGAATGATCAGGATCGGCTTCAGCGCTTCGACACTGGCCGGCAGCTTCGCGTAGCGATTCACCGCCCAGGCGCTGTAGCCCGCAAGAAACCCGGCGATGATCCCGCCAATGAAGCCAGCGCCCAAGGTGCTCGCCAGCAGACCACCGATCATCCCCGGCGCAAGGCCCGGACGGTCGGCAATGGAGTAAGCGATGTAACCGGCCAGCAACGGCACCATCAACTGGAACGCCGCGCCCGCGCCGATCTGCTTCAAGGCTGCCGCCAGCGTGCCCGGTTCTTCCGCCGCGTGAATGCCGAACACGAACGACAGCGCAATCAGCAAACCGCCCGCCACCACCATCGGCAGCATGAAAGACACGCCGGTCAGCAGGTGTTTGTAGACGCCGGTCTTCTCTTTCTTGGAGGAGGCCTTGGATGCCGAAGCCGTGGATTCAACCTCCGCCTCCGCCAAGGCTTTTTTCAACGTCGCTTCGGCCTGCTTGAGGGCGACACCGGTGCCGCAGCGATAAATGCGCTTGCCAGCGAAGCGCTCGGTGGCGACTTCAATATCACACGCCAGCAGCACCACATCGGCGTCAGCAATGGCCTGGGCGCTGAGCGGATTACGCGCACCGACCGAGCCCTGGGTTTCCACCTGCAGGTCATAGCCGAGTTTTTTCGCCGCCTGCTGAATCGCCTCGGCCGCCATAAAGGTGTGGGCGACGCCGGTCGGGCACGCCGTTACCGCCACCAGACGCGGCTGCGCGCTGGACGTAGCAGACGGGGCGGAAGTTGCGGTGTGCTCGGTCGCCAGCGCCGCCGCTGAACGCAGGAAGCCATCGGCGTCCTGCAACGCTTGCGCGGGCGTGGCCTGATACAGGCGCTTGCCGGAGAAACGCGCCAGGTCCAGCGCGCCGGTGTTGACCACCAGCACCCAGTCGGCCGCTTCGATGTCGCCCGGCGACAGTTGCTTCTCCGGATGGCGCGGATCGTGGATCTCGACGCTGGTGCTCCAACCCTGACGCTGGGCCGCCGCGTCCAGCAGACGGGCACTGAGGACGCTGCTGATTTTGCCGTTCGGACAGGCCGTAACGATGGCTAACTTCATCACACTTCCTCTCTTGTTATGCCGTCAGGACGCGGACGTTGACGCCGCTTTCCAGACGTTTCAATTGCGCCGGATCATTGATGCCGAAGCCGATCTGAGTCACGGCCATGGCCGCAATGGCCGTGGCGGTGCGCAGGGTTTGCTCGGGTTTGTGCCCGCAGAGCAAACCGTGAACCATCCCGGCCAGCAGCGAATCACCCGCGCCGACCGTGCTGGCGACCGTGACTTTGGGCGGCAGCGCCTGCAGCGCCACGTCGGCACTGAACCAGTGAACGCCTTCTGAGCCCTGGGAAATCACCACGTGCTCGATGCCGCGCTGGCGCAGGTCCGCCGCCGCTTGCGCTTGAGCGTCAATGGAAATGATCGGCGCATCGAGGGCGTCGGCCAGTTCTTCGGTGTTGGGTTTGATCATCCACGGCGACGCTTCCAGTCCGGCGCGCAAGGCTTCGCCGCTGGTGTCCAGCGCCACTTTCAAACCCATCGCGTTGAGGCGCAGCAACAGCGTTTTCAGCCAATGGGCGCTCACGCCACGGGGCAGACTGCCGGCCACGACCACCGCATCAAAACCTGCCGCGATCTGCTCAACCCGAGCGGCCAGCGCCTGTTGCGCCTGGGCGCTGACTTCGGGGCCTGGGCCGTTGAGGTCGGTAATGCGCCCGCTGCTTTCGGCCAATTTGATGTTGCTGCGCGTCTCACCCGGCACCCGCACGAACTCATCGACGAAGCCGCGCTTGGCGAACAGGGTTTCAAACGGCTGCTGGTTATCCACGCCGAGGAAGCCGGCAACGGTCAGCTCGTGGCCCAAGTCAGCCAGCACCTGAGCGACGTTGATGCCCTTGCCCGCCGCGTGGCTGAGCATGGCGTCGCTGCGGTTGACCTGGCCGATCTGCAAGGGGCCCAACTGCACGGTCAGGTCCAGCGCCGGGTTCATGGTCAATGTCAGAATTTTCGCCATTACAGCCCCTCCACCAAGGCTCGCACGTCTGCCGCGCTGCCAACGGCCAGGGCCGCCTGCGCAAGTTTTCGGGCTTCGATCAGATTCAATTCACGGACGCAGGCTTTGACTTCGCCGATGCTCCGCGCCGAGACGCTCAATTCATCCACACCCAGGCCGACCAGCACCGGCACGGCCAGCGGGTCGGCGGCCAACTCACCGCAGACGCCCACCCACTTGCCATGGGCATGGGCCGCACGCACGGTGATGTCGATCAGTTGCAACACCGCCGGGTGCAGGCCATCAGCCTGGGCGGACAGGGTCGGGTGACCGCGGTCGATGGCCATCGTGTACTGGGTCAGGTCGTTGGTGCCGACGCTGAAGAAGTCCACTTCCTTGGCCAGCACCGGCGCCAGCAACGCCGCCGACGGCACCTCGATCATGATCCCCAGTTGCAGGTCGGCCACCGGGATCTCCAGACGCAGGCGCTCGGTCATGTCCCGGGCCTGACGCCATTCTTCAACGGTGCCCACCATCGGGAACATGATGCGCAGCGGGCGATTGTCCGACGCACGCAGCAATGCGCGCAGCTGGCTTTCCATGATGTCCGGGCGCTGCAAGGTCAGGCGAATGCCGCGCACGCCGAGAAACGGGTTTTCTTCTTTATCGATGGGCCAGTACGGCAGCGGTTTGTCGCCGCCGACGTCCAGGGTGCGAACCACCAGCGGGCGACCGTCGAGGTCTTTGAGCACGCGACGGTATTCGGCTTCCTGGGTCGCTTCATCGGGCGCAGAGCTGTGGGCCATGAACAGCAATTCGGTGCGCAGCAGGCCAATCCCTTCGGCGCCCTGCTCCACCGCGGCCGGCGTACCCGCGCTGTCACCGATGTTGGCGAACACCTCAACGGCGTGGCCGTCCTGGGTGATCGCAGGCTTCATGCGCAGCGCAGCCGCAGCCTTGAGGCGTTGCTCGCGGGTGTCGCGGTCCTGCAAGGCGCGCTGCAGGGTTGCTTCGCCTGGCGCGACGTCGAGACGCCCGCGCTGGCCGTCGATCAACAACTGCGTGCCGGATTTGATCAGCAACACGGCATCGCCGGCACCGACCAGCGCCGGGATGCCCAACGCCCGGGCAACGATGGCGCTGTGGGCCGTGGCGCCGCCGCGGGCGGTGAGAATCCCGGCGACGCGCGCAGGGTCCAGACGTGCGACGTCGGACGGCCCGACTTCGTCCATCACCAGAATGTACGGTTCTTCGGGCTCAACCAGATCCTCGACACCACAGATCTGCGCCAGCACGCGGCGACCGACATCCCGCAGGTCAGCGGCACGTTCGGCCAGCAGCGCATCTTTCAGCTGTTCCTGCTGACGGGCGGCGGCCTCGATTACGTTCATCCACGCCGCTGCCGCGCTCTCGCCTTGCTTCAAGCGCTGGGCCACTTCGTCGACCAGTTCGGGGTCGGCGAGCATTTCCTGGTGGGTGACGAAAATCTCGCGAATGGCCTTCGCCGTGCTGCGCTGAATCAACTGCTCGATGTCGATGCGCACCTGCGCCAGCGCGCTGTGCAGGCGTTCGTGTTCGACGCTTTGCGACTCGCCCTGGGCCGGGTAATCGATCACCGGCAGAACCTGCACGTGGGCCGGGCCGACGGCGATGCCGGGCGCCGCGGGTACGGCCTGAATTTGAGCGCCGGCAACGGGCGCGCTGAGGGTTTTCTCAACGATCGCCGGAGCTGGCGCGGATTCGCTGTGGGTCGGCAACGGCTCGATTTCTTCGCCCAGGCCTTCGAGCACCGCAGCGATCAACGCAGGCAAGGCATCGGCGGCAATGGTCGGCTCGGCAATGAACTCAAGGGACTGACCGCGCTGCACGCCGAGGCTCAGCAGTTTGCTCAGGCTCTTGGCGGACACAGGATTCTCGGTGCCGTCGACAATGCGCACGCGGATGTCGCCGTCGAAGCCTTTGGCCAACTGCGCTAGGATTTTCGCCGGCCGCGCGTGCAGGCCGTGGGCATTGGCCAGGGTTACGCGCTCGCTCGGCCAGTCTGGCGGCACTTCGCCGCCCAATGCCTGGAGCACGGCGCGGCTGCTGGTGGCCTTGCCCAGTTCGTGGCCGCGGCCTTCAATCAGCAACGAGCACAGGCGTTCAAGCAACGCCTGGTGTGATTCGCCCAGACTGGCGAGGCAAAACAGCCCTGTCAGCGACTGACCCAGATGCCGCATGGGTTTGTCCGGGGTAACGAAGGCCAGTCCGGGCTTGTTCACCATCTGCTCGCTGTGCAGCCACCAGAGGCCTTCGCCCAATGGCAGCGGCTCGACCTGCTGCAGGACCGCCGCGAAGCCGTTGTTCACACACTCGGCCTTGCGCAGCAGACGCGCGCCGCGCCAGACCAGTTCTTCGAAATCATCGACCATGACGCCCAGGCTGATCATCTGCGCATCGAGGGCCAGTTCCTGCGGCGCGCCTTGCAGCAGTTTGAGCAGCGACTCGGGGTCCTTCGCCTGACGCAGGGCTTCGCCCAAGTCGTTCTCACCGAGGGCGCGGGTCAACAGCTGGAGCAAACGCAGGTGCTCGTCAGACTTGGCGGCGATGCCAATGGCCAGATAAACCATCTGCCCGTCGCCCCAGTCCACGCCTTCGGGGAATTGCATCAGGCGCACGCCGGTGGCAAATACTTGGTCGCGGGTCTGCGGCGTGCCGTGGGGAATGGCGATGCCCTGCCCCAGAAAGGTCGAGCCCTGTTGCTCGCGCGCCTGCAAGCCTGCAAGGTAGCCGGCAGCCACCAGGCCGTCAGCGACGAGCAAGTCAGCCAGCAGTTGCAACGCGGCGGGCTTGTCCACCGCCGACTGGTCCATGGAAATTTGCTCTATGGTCAGCTCGAGCATTGCGTTCTCCTGTGCTGCGCGAGGTCGCGCCAGATTCTTGTTGTAGGACCGGTCGTAGACACCGATGACTGACGGTTTGCGAATATTGAATGCGGCATTCAGAGGTGCGATTGGGCAAAAAGTGCCATAAACAGGCCTGCTGAATCGTTTAATCTAAAGTGTCGCGCACGTTACTTGATAATCCCGGCGGTTTGAAGCTCATCCGGTCGAATCGTGTAGGAAACATCCCGAGCGGGCTACATGCTTCCTACAAGACGACGGTCTGCTGTCATGATGGCTGTTAATCGGTGAAAATCCCTGCCACGGTAGTTCAGCTCTCACTTCTGCTTCCCATCACGAAAGGATGCCCGGCTTGAAACTCAGTGATATTGCGCGTCTGGCCGGTGTTTCTGTGACCACGGCCAGCTACGTGATCAACGGAAAGGCCGAACAGCAACGCATCAGCAGTGCAACGGTCGAGCGTGTGCGCGCGGTCGTCGACGCCCACGGCTTTCGGCCCAACCCGCAGGCCGCCGGGCTGCGCAGCCGGCATACCCGGACCCTCGGCTTCATCCTGCCCGACCTGGAAAACCCCAGTTACGCGCGCATCGCCAAGCAACTGGAACAGGGCGCCCGCGCGCGCGGCTACCAGCTGCTGATCGCCAGTTCTGACGACGATCCCATCAGCGAGTTGCAGTTGTTGCAGCTGTTTCGCGCGCGACGCTGCGATGCGCTGTTCGTCGCCAGTTGCCTGCCGGCCAGCGATGACAGCTACCGGGCGCTGCAGCAGCAAGGGACGCCGGTCATCGCCATCGACCGGGAGATGGACCCCGCGTACTTCTGCTCGGTGGTCAGCGACGACCACGATGCCAGCCAGCAGCTGACCCGCAGCCTGCTGGAGATCAAACCCCGGCACATCGCCCTGATCGGCGCGCAGCCCGAACTGAGCGTCAGTAAGGCGCGGGCCAGCGGCTTCGAAGACGCGCTGGAGGGTTTCGAAGGCTCGGTGATCATCGAACACGGCGACGCGTTCAGCCGTGATTGCGGCCTGCGACTGGCCAGCGACATGTTTGACCGCCTGGGGTATTTCCCCGATGCGCTGATCACCACGTCCTACGTCCTGCTGCAAGGGGTGTTCGACCTGCTGCACCAGCGCCGCCTGAATCCGGACCAACTTCACCTGGGCACGTTCGGTGACACGCAGTTGCTGGATTTCCTGCCGTTGCCGGTCAATGCCATGGCTCAGCAGCACCCTTTGATCGCCGAGAAAGCCCTCGCGCTGGCGTTGTCGGCCATTGAGCAGGATCAGTACGAACCGGGCGTGCATGCCATCGTGCGGACATTCAAACAGCGGATTCACGAGGCGTAAGCAACGTGCGACTGATCGACACCCACACGCACCTGGATTTCGACGATTTCGACGCCGACCGCGACGACGTCCTCGCCAACAGCCGGCAGCTTGGGGTGGAGCGCATCGTGGTGTTGGGCGTCTATCAGCGCAATCTGCAGCGAGTGTGGGATCTGGCGCTCAGCGAACCTTCGGTGTACGCCGCGCTGGGCTTGCACCCGGTGTTCCTGGAAGAGCATCAGCCCGAGCATGTGCAGCAATTGCACGACTGGCTGACCCGTCTGGCCGGGCATCCCAAGCTGTGCGCCGTGGGCGAGATCGGTCTGGATTACTACATCGAATCCCTAGACCGCCCGCCACAACAGACCTTGCTCGACCAGCAGTTGCAGATGGCCGCCGACTTCAACCTCCCTGCCCTGCTCCACGTGCGCCGCAGCCACGCCGACACCATCGCAGCGCTCAAGCGTTTCAAGCTCAAGCGCTGTGGCATCGTTCACGCCTTCGCCGGCAGCCGCGAGGAAGCGCGGGAATACATCAAGCTGGGTTACAAGCTGGGGCTGGGCGGTGCGGCGACCTGGCCGCAGGCCTTGCGCATGCACCGGGTGATCGCCGAGTTGCCGCTCGAAAGCATTGTGCTGGAGACCGATTCCCCGGACATGGCGCCTGCGATGTTCCCCGGCATGCGCAACAGCCCGGAGCACCTTCCCGACATCTGCGCCGCCATCGCCGAACTGATGAAAATCCCTGCGGACAAACTGGCCGCAGCGAGCACCGCCAACGCGTGTGAAGCGTTCGGCTGGGACTGAAACCTGTCGCCGATTTCATGTTGCGATAAGAAATTTCAAAGACTTAGCGTGGTCCCTTGGGTATCTCTCTTGGTTAACTAAGGAAACCCGTTAATGAAATTCTCGAAGTTCGCGCAGGCCTTGTCGCAGTGGTCCGGCAGCCCACGAACCTTCCTCGTGGCGATTGCGCTGATCTGTGTGTGGGCCGTGACCGGGCCATTCTTCCACTACAACGACACGTGGCAGCTGATCATCAACACGTCCACCACCATCATCACCTTCCTGATGGTTTTTCTGATCCAGAACACCCAGAACCGCGACACCGATCAGATGCACATCAAGATCGACGAACTGCTACGCGTGACCAAAGACGCACAGAACGCCGTGCTCAGTCTGGATAACCTCAACCAGAGGGAACTGCATGCCCTGCGCAAGAAGTACAAGGCGATGGGCGAGGGCGTGGAGTTTGATCACACCGAGGCGTTTCCGGAGCCGGAACCTGAGCCTGAGCCTGAGCCTGAGCCTGAGCCTGAGCCTGAGGCAGGTGAAAAGAAAGCGGAGTTGGTGACTAGCCGCTGATGCCTTTGACTCTTCAGCGGTTGAAGTGACGTATTCGCGAGCAAGCTCGCTCCCACATGTACCGTGATCCAGCCGGACTAATAAGCCCGGCCGGTAATGACTTGGCCTCCGGCTTATGTGATCGGCGCCGGGTTGAACAGGGTGATGTCGTTGTGCAGACGATACTTCTCGGTCCAGGTCGTCTTCTTTCCGCTGGCGACGTCGAGGTAGAAGTGAAAAAGCTCCCATCCCAAGTCTTCGATGCTCGCGCGCCCGGTTGCAATGCGCCCGGCATCAACATCGATCAGATCGGGCCAGCGCTGTGCCAGCTCGGTGCGGGTCGACACTTTCACCACCGGTGACATCGCCAGACCATACGGCGTGCCGCGCCCGGTAGTGAACACGTGCAGGTTCATCCCTGCTGCCAGCTGCAGCGTCCCGCAAACAAAATCGCTTGCCGGCGTCGCGCAGAAGATCAGGCCTTTACGCGTCACCCGTTCGCCAGGGCCGAGCACCCCGTTGATCGCGCTGCTGCCGGACTTGACGATCGACCCGAGGGACTTCTCGACGATGTTCGACAGCCCGCCCTTCTTGTTCCCCGGCGTGGTGTTGGCGCTGCGGTCCGCTTCGCCCTTGGCCAGATAGCGGTCGTACCAGTCCATTTCGCGAACCAGTCCTTCCGCGACGTCCATGTTTTCCGCGCGGGAGGTTAGCAGGTAGATCGCATCACGCACTTCGGTCACTTCCGAAAACATCACGGTCGCGCCCGCGCGCAGCAGCAGGTCCGAGGCATAGCCCAGCGCGGGGTTGGCGGTGATGCCGGAAAACGCATCGCTGCCGCCGCACTGCATGCCCAGAATCAGTTCCGACGCCGGCACGGTTTCGCGACGACGCTGGTCTAGCTTCTTCAAGCGCGTTTCGGCCAATTCCATGATCTGCTCGATCATTTCGTTGAAGCCGTGCTTGGAATCCTGCAGGCGATACAGCCACGGCTCACTCAGATCGACCGAGGCGTCGTCGCTGTGCATGACCTGATCGGCCTGCAACTTCTCGCAGCCAAGGCTGATCACCAGCGCCTCGCCCCCCAGGTTCGGGTTGCGCGCCAGATTGCGCACGGTGCGAATCGGTATGTACGCGTCCTTGGCGGTGATAGCGACGCCGCAGCCGTAGCTGTGGGTCAGCGCCACCACGTCATCGACGTTCGGGTACTTGGGCAGCAGTTCTTCGCGGATGCGCTTGACGGCGAAATCCAGAACCCCCGTCACGCACTGAACGGTCGTGGTAATCCCCAGGATATTGCGCGTGCCGACCGTGCCGTCGGCGTTGCGATAACCCTCGAAGGTGAAGCCTTCCAGCGGTTCGCCCCTGACCGGCACCGCGTCAGACATCGGCAGACTGTCCAGCGCCGGCGCCGACGGCATGCGCAGCTGATCTTCCTTGACCCAACTGCCCTTCGGGATCGGCTGCAGCGCATAGCCGATGGTGTGGCCGTAACGAATGATCGGCTCCCCTTCGGCGATGTCCACGGTGTTCACCTTGTGGCTCTGCGGCACATTGTCGACGGTCACCAGACCGTTATCGAATTCAGTCCCCGCCGGAACGCCCTGGTCATTGACCACGACGACGACGTTATCAAGCGCATGCAAGCGAATGTAACGCGGCGAGTCGGCATGTTGGATCAAGTTCATCACGGTTTTTCCTCAGAGTTTCGCTTGAGAAAGCTCGGCTTCACTGGCCGGCAAGGCACCCTTCGTTGGGGTTTCCTTGAGTTCTACGCGTTTGATTTCACCGACGATGAAGATGTAGCTGATCACCGCCACCAGCGCGTTGGCGCCGACGAACACCAGGGCCCATTTGAACGAACCGGTGGTGCTGATGATGTAGCCGATGACGATCGGCGTGGTGATGGAAGCGATGTTACCGAACATGTTGAACAGACCGCCGCTCAAACCGGCGATTTGTTTCGGCGATGCGTCGGACATGACCGCCCAGCCCAATGCGCCCACGCCCTTGCCGAAGAAGGCCAGGGCCATGAAGCCCACGACGACCCATTCGATGTCGACGTAGTTGCACGTGACGATGGACGTCGACAGCAGCAAACCACCAATGATCGGCGCCTTGCGTGCGAAGGTCAGCGAGTGGCCTTTGCGCAGCAGGTAATCGGAGATGATCCCGCCGAGTACGCCGCCGATAAACCCGCAGATGGCCGGCAGTGAAGCGATGAAGCCCGCTTTCAGGATGGTCATGCCGCGTTCTTGAACCAGGTACACCGGGAACCAGGTCAGGAAGAAGTAGGTGATGCCATTGATGCAGTATTGAGCCAGGTAAATGCCGAGCATCATGCGGTTGGTCAGCAACTGGCGTACGTAGTCCCATTTCGGACCGCTGGCCGAGCCTTTGCCCTTGTCCTGATCCATATCGACCATGCCGCCGTTGTTGGCGATGTGATCGAACTCTTCCTTGTTGATGTTCGGGTGGTTGCGCGGGCTGTGGATAACTTTCAGCCAGATCAGCGAGAACACGATGCCGATGCTGCCCATCACGACGAACACGTGCTGCCAGCCGAAGGTGTAGACGATCCAGCCCATGATCGGGGCGAACAACACGGTGGCGAAGTACTGCGCCGAGTTGAAGATCGCTGACGCCGTGCCGCGTTCGGACGTCGGGAACCAGGCCGCCACGATACGGGCGTTGCCGGGGAACGACGGTGCTTCGGCGAAGCCGACCATGAAGCGTAGGGCGAACAGCAGGAAGATGGCGGTGGAGAGACCGAATTCACCGACATAGCCTTGCAGCACGGTGAACAGCGACCAGGTGAAGATGCTCATTGCATACACTTTCTTGGAACCGTAGCGGTCCAGAAGCCAGCCGCCGGGGATCTGGCCGGCGACGTACGCCCAACCAAATGCGGAGAAGATAAAACCGAGGGTGACGGCGTCGATGCCGAGGCTTTTTTGCAGGCTGGAGCCCGCGATGGCGATGGTTGCACGGTCGGCGTAGTTGATCGTGGTCACCAAAAACAGCATGAGCAAGATCAAATAGCGGACGTGGGTCGGCTTGGTTTTCAGCATGTTCGAAACTCCCACTAATTATTTTTTTGTGCGGGTAAACGATCTTATGTGTGTGCTGCTCGCCCCTGCCCCTAAAACAGATGCGATGTGAAGCTGTCCTGCCAGGTATCCGTTAGCGAAGCCCCGAGGGCAAAAAACCGCTGATCGCTCAGCGGTTTTGCGGCAACTGGGCAGTTACTGCTTGCCCTGCTTGTCCATCAGAGCAGCCAGCATGTCGACTTCGTCCGACGTCAGATCAGTCAGCGGCGCGCGGACCGGACCTGCGTCGTAACCGGCAAGCTTGGCGCCTGCCTTGACGATGCTCACTGCGTAGCCGTGTTTGCGGTTACGGATGTCGAGGTACGGCAGGAAGAAATCGTCGATCAGCTTGCCGACGGTCTGGTGATCGTCTTTGGCGATGGCGTGGTAGAAGTCCATCGCCATTTTCGGCAGGAAGTTGAAGACCGCCGACGAGTAGACCGGCACGCCCAGCGCCTTGTAGGCGGCGGCGTAGACTTCAGCGGTCGGCAGGCCGCCCAGGTACGAGAAGCGGTCACCCAGACGACGGCGGATCGAAACCATCAGTTCGATATCGCCCAGGCCGTCTTTGTAGCCGATCAGGTTCGGGCAGCGCTCGGCCAGTTGTTCCAGCAGCGCAGGCGTCAGGCGGCAGACGTTACGGTTGTAGACGACAACACCGATCTTGACCGATTTGCAGACCGCTTCAACGTGGAGGGCAACGCCGTCCTGGCTGGCTTCGGTCAGGTAGTGAGGCAACAGCAGCAGGCCTTTGGCACCCAGACGCTCGGCTTCTTGAGCCATCTGAATCGCTTGGCGGGTCGGACCACCGACGCCAGCCAGAATCGGCACGCTGGTTTCGCAGGTGTCGACGGCAGTCTTGATGATCTCGGAATATTCGTCGCCGGTCAGGGAGAAGAACTCACCTGTGCCGCCAGCCGCGAACAGCGCGGAGGCGCCGTACGGAGCGAGCCATTCCAGACGCTTGATGTAGCCAGCGCGATGGAAGTCGCCCTGGGCATTGAAATCGGTAACGGGGAAGGAAAGCAGACCGTGAGAGAGGATGGACTTCAGTTCTTGTGGATTCATTATTCGAACACCCTGGGGGAGCTATTTTTGTGGATGAAGCACCAGTCCTGCGCTGATGTCGTAAGTCATCGTACAACTGGGAAGGGGGATCACTCAATAGCGTTTTGAAATATTTATGACGGGTGAGGATGAGTGGTGGTTTTTCAGCTCAGACGGGATGGCGAAGGTGTAATCGCCATAGAACATCGCCTGGATGGACGCTGCGCAGTCGGGCTCTGAACTCGATCGTGTAGGAGTGAGCTTGCTCGCGATCTGGCGCGGAGCGGCAGCATTGAGGTGAATGCCGCGTATGGGAAAGAACCGCAGCTTCAGCTTTACGACTGCTACGCAGCCGATCGCGAGCAAGCTCACTCCTACGGCCTCCGGCCAGAATCACACGTTTTCACCGCCCTCTCGGATTATTCCGTAGTCCAGTGATCCAGGTGTTGTAGTCCCTCTCTGAAACTGCTCGCGCACAGGGTTGGAAAACCTTCTGCGGGGCGCGTCACGTCGCTAAAGTCGTCGCGGTTCAAATTTAAAACTCTTAATCATCACGAACCGCAAGGAAGGACACAAAATGGCAATTGATGCTTTTTTGAAAATGGCTGATATCCCAGGTGAATCACTGGATGCGCAGTTCAAAGATTGGATTGAGATGGAGGACTTTGATGTCGGCGCCAGCCAATCAGCCTCCGCAACCACTACAAGCTCAGGCGGGGCCAGCAGTGGCCGAGCGAAAATGAGCGATTTGTATTTTCGAAAATCCGTCGACAAGGCGACGCCGAAACTGCATGAAGCCTGCTGCAGTGGCAGGCACTTCAAAGAAGTGACCATCGCATTGAATCGGGCTGGCAATGACAAGATCAAGTACCTGGAAATAAAACTCGAGGAGGTCATTGTTTCGTCGGTCTCGCTGAATGGGAATGGCAGTAAAGAAATTGGCTTCCCCACTGAAACCGTGCGCCTCAATTACGCTCGGATCAAAATGACCTACATACAACAGAGGCGTTCTGATGGATCAGGCGGCGGCCAGATTGTTGGAGGCTGGGATGGTGTCGCGAACAAGATATATGCGTAACGCCAAACCGGTGGAGGACAGCTGGCATGGCTGATGGAAATGAACGGAACCCAAATATTGCTTACTGCACCTATGTACTTAACGGCGAACCGTTGAGCGAGTTGACGTGCGAGGATAGAACTTATGAAGCGTTTTCTGGAGACGCTGCTACGTATGTTAATAATGCACTTTATCAAGATGTGGTTAAGGAGGGGCCTTTGCCTCTCGGTAGGTATTACATAGTAGACCGAGAATCTGGCGGCATGCTGGGATGGATTAAACAGCCAGTTAAAGATGTATTTGCAGGAACAGACAGAAGCGAGTGGTTCAGCCTCTATCGAGACGACGACCAAGTGGATGACCAGACGACAATCAATAACATTCAGCGAAGCGCATTTAGGATTCATCCGGTTGGACCTCAGGGGATAAGCCAAGGCTGCGTGACCCTGACATCGAAATTGGCATTCGATGAGCTACGTCAGTCATTGAGAAATATGCCGGGGGAGATCTTGCCTGGCACGGGGATCAAATACTTCGGAGTGCTGGATGTGGTGGAAAGCTCTTGGGGGGCCAAATGACTAGACTACTGGCGTTAGTCCTACAAATCATCTTCACCCTGACCCTTTCGACATTACTCGAACGCTGGGTGATGATTGGCGGACCGATGAAATGGCTACTTCACACTGAAAGCGGTATGGATACTTACGTCTGGCTACTAACGCTCTTCAATCTAGAGGGGCTAGAAGACGGAGAAGACATGCTCATTCTCTTGACGCTCAGTGTGACGCTTATCATTTCGACGCTGACGTGCGTAGCGCTCACCAGAGCCCTTCGGAGATTGAGACGCTCACCGGTGGATACAAACGCCGAATAACCAGCCCATAAACTTGGTAGATCAAGGGCACCGCCGCAGCTACGCCATGCCCTTTCAAACAATCCACCTCAAGCCCGCTGCGACTCAGCCTCTTCATGGGCATGGCGCAGTCGTTCGCGGCTGTTGGTCAGGTGCAGGCGCATGGCAGCGCGAGCGGCGTCGGAGTCCTGGCGCGCGATGGCGTCGTAGATTTCCTCATGCTCGCGGCTCAGGCGGCTCATGTAATGCTGGTTGTCGTCATGAGCGAGGCGCGCGGAGTTCAGCCGGGTACGGGGAATGATGCTCGTACCCAGGTGATTCATGATGTCGGTGAAGTAGCGGTTGCCGGTCGACAGGGCGATTGCCATGTGGAACTGGAAATCGGCGCCGACGGCATCGCTGGCATGGGCCGCACTTTCGTTGAGTGCGTCGAGGGCGGCGCGCATGTCCGCCAGTTGTTCGGCGGATCGGCGTTGAGCAGCCAGACCGGCCGATTCGACCTCAAGACTGATGCGCAGCTCAAGAATCGCCAGGACGTCGCGCAGGGTGACGATGGTGGCTGGGTCGATACGGAAACCGCTCGGGCTTGGCGTGTCGAGGACAAAAGTGCCGATGCCGTGCCGGGTCTCCACCAGCCCGGAGGCCTGCAAGCGCGAGATGGCTTCGCGTACGACGGTACGGCTGACGCCCTGCTCCTCCATGATGGCGGACTCGGTGGGCAACTTATCGCCGCGCTTGAGTCCGCCCGTGCGGATGCGCTCGGAGAGTTCAGTGACCAATTCCTGCGCGAGACTGCGGTGCTTTCGGCGGGCGCGAGGCGGAGCGCTCTGATTTTCCATATCCAACATGCATCTCTAAATACGCTGAACGCTGATGATAGCTCACCGGGTTGTCTGATCACACAACAACCCCGGCGAGGCGCCTGGTTACGACACTTTATCGCTTCAGCACTTTACGCTCAAAGTGCCGTTTCGGTTAGCGGCTGCTCGTGCAACTGGCCACCGTCAATGCGCACGTGACGACGATGGAAGCGCTTGAGGCTGCTGCGGTGGCCGATGCTGAGCAAGGTCACGCCCGGCAACTCGTCCAGCAACGCCTGATACAACGCGGCTTCATCCTCTTCGTCCATCGCTGATGTGGCTTCATCCAAGTACAACCAGTCCGGCGCGAACAGCAGCGCGCGGGCGAACGCCACCCGTTGTTGCTCGCCCGGCGACAGCATGCGCTGCCAGTGCTCGGTCTCGTCCAGTCGCGGAATCAGATGACCCAGGCGGCAGGTTTCCAACACTTGAGCAAAGCGCTCGGCCGGATAGACCTCGGGCGCCTGGGGATAACTCAACGCTTCCCGCAGCGTGCCAATCGGCAGATACGGTTTTTGCGGCAGGAAGAACGCACGTTTGGCCGGTAATTTCACCGCACCATGGCCTTCTTTCCACAACCCGCCCATCGCCCGCAGCAGCGTACTTTTGCCACTGCCGGAGCGCCCGCTGAGCATGACCTTCTCACCTGCTGCAATGCTGATGTTTGCGTTGTTCAGGAGCTGGCGACCGCCTGCGAGGGATAGCGCCAGGCCTTCAAGCTGCAAGGCGTTGCTTTCATGACTGACCTGGATGGCCGGCACGCGCGCTTCGTTTTCGTCCATGGCCTGACGGAAGCTGAGCAGACGATCACAGGTGGCGCGCCACGACGCCAGTTGGGTGTACGCGTCGATGAACCAGCTGAAGTTCTCCTGCACATTGCCGAACGCCGAGTTGATCTGCATCAGCTCGCCCAATTCTATCTTGCCCGCGAAATAACGCGGCGCGGCCACAACAAAGGCGAACACGATGGCGATTTGTGAGTAACCAGCGGTGAAGAACGTCAGGCGCTTCTGCACCTTCATGATCGTCCAGAAGTTGCTCCAGACCATGCCGAATCGCGCACTCAGGCGCTGATTCTCGTTGGCTTCGCCGTCGGACAGAGCGATGCTTTCGGCGTTCTCGCGAACGCGCACCAGCGAGAAACGCATGTCGGCTTCGTACCGCTGTTGCTGGTTGCTCAGCACGATCAGGCGTTTGCCAATCAGGTGAGTCAGCAAGCTGCCAACCGCCGCGTAAATAAGTGCGGCCCAGAACATGTAGCCCGGAATGGTGATGCCGAACAGCTCAATGCTGCCGGACACACCCCACAGAATCACCGAAAACGACACCAGACTGACCACGGTGCGCAGCAGGCCGAGGCTCAGGCTGAGGGTGTCGGACGTGAAGTTGTTGAGGTCTTCGGACAGACGCTGGTCAGGGTTATCGGTGTAACCGCCCTGCTCCAGCCGATAGTAATTCTTGTGCGCGAGCCATTTCGCGAAATGCTGTTCAGTCAGCCAGCGACGCCAGCGGATGGTAAGCATCTGGGTCAGATAGAGGCGATACACCGCGCCGAGAATGGCAATGGCGGCAATCCCGCAGAAGTAGAGGATGAGATGGGTGAAGGCCCCCAGGTCCTTATTCTGCAGCGCGTTGTAGAAGTCGCGGTACCAGCTGTTGACCAACACCGAAATGAACACGCTGAACAGCGACAGCACGATCACTGCGATCAACAGCACCCAGGCCATGCCTTTTTCTTCGCTGCGCCAGTACGGCGTCACCAGCTTCCAGACCCGGGAAAAGAAATTCCCGTTCACAGCGTCATTGACCCTGGATTCATCAACATCAAAATTCATGGCAAAAAGCTCGGCAGCGGGCAGTTATAGGCGTTGGCGCCAATGTGCCAGACGCCACAGACGATCTTCCATGAATAAATCTTTAAAAAGCAGTCCCTGCTTAACGACGGACCGGGCGCTTCTGCAACTTGCGCTGCAAGGTGCGTCGATGCATGCCCAGCGCCCGCGCCGTAGCGGAGATATTGCCTTCGTGCTCGGTCAGCACGCGCTGAATGTGCTCCCACTGCAAACGGTCAACCGACATCGGGTTTTCCGGCACCAGCGTGTCCAGATCGGCATGTTCGGACAGCAGCGCTGCCAGCACGTCATCGGCATCGGCCGGTTTGCACAGGTAGTTGCAGGCGCCGCGCTTGATCGCTTCGACTGCGGTGGCGATGCTCGAATAACCGGTCAGGATCAACACGCGCATTTCCGGGTCCAGTTCCAGCAGCTTGGGCAACAGCACCAGCCCCGAGTCGCCTTCCATTTTCAGGTCGACGGCGGCGTAGTCCGGAATATCCTGCTGTGCGAGGGCCAGGCCCTCGTCGGCGGAGCCGGCAGTGCTCACGCGAAAGCCACGGCGCGCCATGGCCCGTGCCATCACGCGAGTGAAAGTGGCGTCGTCGTCCACCAGCAGCAGGTGCGGCAGTTCTTCGCCTTCAACCTGGATTTCGTCAGTCATGCTTCATCTCCTCGTGCGTCACGGGGCAGGCGCAGCTCGGTAAGCGTGCCGCCTTCCTCGTGAGGATAGAGTTTCACCGAGCCGCCCGCGCGGGTCACGCTGGCCTTACTCAAGAACAGGCCCAGGCCGAAGCCTTTGCCCTTGGTGGTAAAAAAGGGTTTGCCGATCTGCTCGGCGATGGCCAGTGGTACACCGGCGCCATGATCGCGGATGCTGATGCGGATTTCAGTGGCGGTCCAGTCCAGATTCACCTCGAGCCCTTCGGCGCAGGCATCGGCGGCATTGTTGAGCAGGTTCAGCAGCGCCTGAGTGAGATCCGGCGGCGGCGCCAGCATCGGCACGTCGCCCTGCCCCAGGCGTTGAAAGCGGTAAGTGGCTTCCGGGCGCATCAAGTGCCAGCGGTTGAGCGCCTGATCGAGCCAGTGCGTAACGGTCTGTTCCTGCACCGAGAGCCGACGATTCGCCTCAGCGGCGCGAACCAATTGCTGCAGCGTCTCTTTGCACAGCTTGACCTGATCCTGCAGCACCGAGAGGTCTTCCTGTAGCGCGGGGTCTCTGTGGTCCTGCTGCATTTCCTTCAGCAGCACGCTCATCGTCGCCAGTGGCGTGCCCAGCTCATGGGCGGCTCCAGCGGCTTCGGTCGCCACCGCCAACAGTTGCTGATCGCGTGCCCCTTCTTCGCGGCGCAAGGCACGCATGTGTTCCTGACGGCGCAGCTCTTCGGCCATGCGCGCGGCGAAGAAGGTGATCACCCCGGCCGCCAGCGCGAAGCTCAGCCACATGCCGTAGATCTGCATGTTCTCGCGGGCCACAAACGCATCCAGCTGGAAGAACTTGGCCAGCATCAGCGTGTACAGCGCCAGCGCGATGCCCGACAGGATCAGCGAATAACGCCACGGCAGGGTCACTGCAGCGATGGTCAGCGGCACCAGATAATAAGAAACGAACGGGTTGGTCGAGCCGCCGGAGAAATACAGCAGCGCGCTGTGGATAAACAGGTCGAACGCCAATTGCACCGCGTATTCGAGTTCGGTCACCGGCCATGAGGTGCGCAGACGAATGGCGGTCAGCAGGCAGACGATCGCCGAAAAACCGAGGGTGATGTCCAGCTGCAGCCAGGGCAGCGGCAGCAGATCGAAGAGGTAGGCGAACCCCACCGAGCCCGCCTGTGCACCCAGCACCAGAATGCGGATGAACGTCAGGCGCCAGAGGTTCTGACGGGTGGCGGAAAGCAGTTGCAAGGGGGCGAGCATGAGCTCTCCTGATGAGCGCTCCAGGCGAATCGGAGCGAGTATAACCAATGCGACAACAGTTGCCGTCAAAGTGCGTCAAAGCGCCACATCCATCTGACGGGTGTGTGACGGCGCAGGAACAAGCCTCCGGGTTCACAGTCTCATGGGCATCCGTCCGCCGGGGGCTTGCAATGCGCCTCAGGACGGTTCGCCAAACAAGGAGTTTTTATGTTCAGCCTTCGCCCCACTGCCACATTGTTCACCCTCGGCGCACTCGCGCTGGCCAGCACCCCTGCCCTCGCCGACGACGTTCACTACAATCAGGTTTCGGTCCGCGCCGAGGTCAGCCAGGAAGTGCAGCGCGACCTGATGACCGTCACGCTCTACACCGAATCCCAGAACACCGACCCGGCCAAACTGGCGGCCGGCGTCACTGAAACCCTGAACAAGGCCCTGGGCGAAGCGCGTCAGGTCAAGGACATCAACATTCGTCAGGGCAGCCGCAACAGCTACCCGATCTACGACGACAAAGGCCAGAAGATCACCGGCTGGCGCGAGCACGCCGAATTGCGTCTGGAAAGCGCAGACTTCGCTGCCCTCTCCAAGCTGACCGGCGACCTGTTGGGCGGCGACATGAAAATGGGCGGCATGGACTTCTCGATCTCCAACCCCGCGCGCAAGACCAGCGAAGACGCTCTGCTCAAGGACGCTGTGACGGCCTTCCGCGCCCGCGCCAAACTGGTGACTGACGCACTGGGCGGCACTGGCTACAAGGTGGTGAATCTGAACCTGAACACCTCCGGTTTCCCGCAGCCCTATCTGCGAGCGCCGGTCATGATGATGAAGGCCGCCCGTGCCGACGCCGCGCCAACGCCGGATGTCGAGGCCGGCACCAGTCAGGTCAGCGTCGCGGCAGACGGCGTCATCGAAGTCGCTATTCCTTGATGCACCCGGCGGCAGCCAAGGGCTGCCGCTTTTTCCTTCCCCCGCCCCTGCTTTTATCCCGCTGTCCCGTGGCCCCTTCCACATCCGCGCGCCCCTTATCTCCTACGTCCCCGGGCGATTCGGCCGATTTTCACGTCGCCTGAAATACATAGAATTGTCCCCGGCAGTACCCAACCTAAACGCGCAATGACGGCCGCCTCCTCCTATGGGGTGTGACCGTGCGCAGCTAATGATTCAAGGAAGAATCCAGTCATGCCTTTTCAAGCTCAACCCGTCATTCCGGTCGACATGACCACCCGCACATTACGCAGTAGCTTCGCGCTGGACCTACTGACCCAAGTGGCCAAAAAACTCACGCCAGATTCTTTTGCTCTGGAGATGAGCAACATCTTCGGCAACGACATCCCGCATCACCTCTACACGAAGCTGCAGGACAAGCTGCTGGCAGGGGAAGTGGCAAACCCTGAGATCCTCCTTGCCTGGGAGCTGGGTTTCGAAGCGGACTACGACAACCGCGAGCGCGTCATCCGCGTCGATTGGGGATTCTTCGTCCGCACCACTGCCCACCCACAGCACTACTGGTGGCTGCTCACCGCACTGCTCCACGAATTCGGCCACCACATCGACAATGTCCTGCGTCGTGAGTTGATCGACGAGAACGCACCCGTGGCGACCGACGCGCCATTTGAAGAGGGCCATCTGTTTACCTTGTGGATAACCGAAGCTGCTCGTCCGGCCCAGGACGAACTGACCTTTGCCACGTATTCCGAAAGTGCAGCCACCGACCGTCAGTACGCGATGTCGTGGAAAAAAGCCTGCGAAGCCATTCGCGATTATCTGGCCTCAACCGATCTGCGCTTCGAGCCAACGCACAGCAATTCCGATCGGGAAGCCTTCGAAGCGGGCACTGACGCCAAAGGCAGCACCCACCAGACAATCGAGTGGGTTCTGCGGGATTTCAATTTCAGCCGAGTAGAGATAGACGCCGTGTACTTCGGCAACTGGCTGCGGGATTACTCCCAGGTCGTCGATCCCAAGATCACCCGCGCAGCAGATATGCCAAAGGAGTTTCCAGCGGCCCTCTCTCGCGCAAGCTGGACCCACCTCGTCGATGTGCTGGCCGCTAAAAAATTCGTCGATTTGCGGATGCGCTACCCCAACGAAATGAAGGTCACGCCCGAAAAGCTCGGCGTTTATCGCCCGACGGAGCACATCGACAATCCGCTGGTCACTGATCCGCCCTTCCCGGACCCGAAGGTGCGTGATCCCGACTTTGAAGCCTGGGTGCTGCCCGGCGATCCATCCCTTGGTGCGGACCGAGCCACGTCGATGAAGCGCTACATCGGCAATGCGGTGAGCTACATGGAGCAAGAACTGCGTCTTGCCATGAGCAAAGGCCGCTCCCTCGACGGGCTGCGCAGCTTCGGCGCCGCCCTGCATGTGCTCGAAGACCTGTTCGCCCATTCAAACTTCGCAGAGCTGAGCCTGATCAAGGCCGGGCATGTCAGGGTTCTGCCCTGGACAACGCCTGTTCACGTCAAATGGAATCTGCCTTTGGTCACGGGCACGTTCGGGGCCACCGACGTGATTGCCAGCCTGGCAGGGCCGGTGGGCAAAATCCTCTTTTCCACCCAGGAACTGGAGTTCGAGCTCACTCAGCCGGGTTATCGTTCGGACCGGGATAAAGTGATGCTGGTGTTGCTGAGCGAACATCCTGATCAGGACTATTTCAAGGCATTCGACGCGCTACTCACGGCCAGGGACGGCCTGGTGACGCTTGCGAAGCAAATGGGCGTAGACACCCTTAAGTTCTATCGCTGGCTGATCAACACCCCGGCTGGCATTCTCTTGAACGCCTATAACAGCGCGGCGCAAGGCGTTCTGACCTGGATCGGCAATAGCGTCGACGACGCTCAGACCCTGCTGGGCAGTGACCCGAATATAGATCCGACTCTGGAGCCGAGCCACTCGCAACTCTCCAAGGACCATGCCGAACACCCTCTTCACGATCTGGCAGCGCTGCTCGCTACCGAAGCCGTGCGCCAGGTCGCGCAGGCCATGGTTGATCACTGGGCAGGAAAACCTGGCGCCGATCCGGTCGCCGTCGCATCGGCGTTCTTTTGCCATCCCGCCGACAGCGAGTGGCAGTACCCGATCGTCACGGCATGGGCGGGCAGCAATCCGGCGGAAGTGGCGCGCAGTGAATCGAAGAGCGAGCTGGACAAAACCCAGCAAGCGGCGATCGATGAACTCCGCGCCATCCAGAACACCCTCATCAAAAACAGTCAGAGCTATCTGGACTACGTGTTCAACAGCAAAACCTCTCAGACCTCTGGCGTGCAGGGTTTTCTGGAGCAGGGTTTCATGAGAGTGGTTTCCAGCACACCCTGGTGGAAAGAGCTGCAAACGTTCATCAAGTAATAAGCTTATGAATTTCCGTGGCTTGTTGCCCAAGTGAGCCGTGCGGCATTCTTGGCGGTCTATCATCCCGTCGATGAATTCAGGCATGAGTGCCGCACTTAATGAGGTTCACATGGACACAACCTTCAAACCCCTGCTCCTGGCAGCCGCAATGGCGCTGTGCGTTCCCTCGGTGCAGGCGGCCAGCACCCTTGTCTATTGCTCCGAAGCTAGCCCTGCCGGCTTCGATCCCAGTCAGTACACCAGCGGCACCGAGTTCGATGCGTCAGCAGAAACAGTCTTCAACCGCCTCACCCAGTTCAAGCGCGGCGGCACCGATGTCGAGCCGGGGCTGTCTACCAAATGGGAAGTGTCCGACGACGGCTTGACCTACACCTTTCATTTACGGCCCGGGGTGAAATTCCACACCACGGACTATTTCAAACCCACCCGCGACTTCAACGCCGATGACGTGCTGTTCACCTTCAATCGCCTGCTGAATGCGGACAACCCGTTCCGCAAGGCGTACCCGTCGGAGTCGCCGTACTTCACCGACATGGGCATGAACACCACCATCAAGCAGGTGGAAAAGCTCGACGACCAGACCGTCCGTTTTCAACTGAACAACATTGATGCCGCCTTCATCCAGAACCTGGCGATGAGCTTTGCCTCGATTCAGTCGGCTGAATACGCGGCGCAACTGATCAAACAAGGCAAGGCCGGCGACATCAACCTGAAGCCGATCGGTACAGGGCCATTCGTGTTCAAGCGCTACCAGAAAGACGCGCAGATCCGTTACGTCGGCAACAAGGAATACTGGAAGCCGGAGGACGTGAAGCTCGACAACCTGATCTTCTCGATCAACACCGACGCCGCCACCCGCTTGCAGAAACTCAAGACCGGCGAGTGCCAGATCAGCGGGTATCCGCGCCCTCAGGACATCGAAGAAGCGCAGAAAGACCCGAGCCTCAAGGTGCTGAGCCAGGCCGGTTTCAACCTGGGTTTTCTGGCCTACAACGTGACCCATCCGCCGCTCGATCAACTGAAGGTGCGTCAGGCACTGGACATGGCGATCGACAAGCCGGCCATCATCAAAGCGGTCTACCAGGGCGCAGGCCAACTGGCACAGAACGCGCTGCCACCGGCGCAATGGAGCTTTGATCCGAACATCAAGGACGCACCCCACGATCCTGAAAAAGCAAAGCAGTTGCTCAAGGAAGCAGGCGTTGCGCCAGGCACGCAGATCAATCTGTGGGCGATGACCGTGCAGCGTGCGTCCAACCCCAACGCGCGCATGTCGGCGCAGATGATTCAGTCGGACTGGGCAAAGATCGGCATCAAGGCCAACATCGTCAGCTATGAATGGGGCGAGTACATCAAACGCGCCAAGGCCGGCGAGCATGACGTGATGATCTACGGCTGGACCGGTGACAACGGTGACCCCGACAACTGGCTGGGCGTGCTGTACAGCTGTGGCGCGGTGAAGGGCAGCAACTACGCGAAGTGGTGCAACCCGGCCTACGACAAGCTGGTCACCCAGGCCAAGCTGACCAGCAACAAGGACGAGCGGATCAAGCTGTACCAGCAAGCGCAGAACATTCTGAAAAACGACGTGCCGATCACGCCCATCGCCAATTCCAAAGTGTTTCAGCCGATGCGCAAAGAGGTACAGGATTTCAAACTCAGCCCATTTGGCCTGACGCCCTTTTACGGCGTGAGCCTGGCCAAATAATTCGCTGAAACCAACAGCGAAGTAACACTTGATGACCGAAGCGGGTGCAATCGCCACGTTGCGATGCACCCTTTTGGTGCTGCAAAGATATCGATATGCGACACGCAAACGTTCAACAGCGTCAGAAATTACACTTATGCGACATTCGTGTACGTTCGTGCCACTGTTTGTCACCTTGCTGGCGCCAGCATCTTGCTTTGGGTATGGCGCCTGCATAAGTATCCGCGGGACAGGCTCAAAAGGCCGTACCCTCAATCAAAAAATGACAACAACTGAGGCCACCATGCTCAAAAAAGCGGTCATTCCGTTTCTTCTCGGCGCAGGTTTGATCGCCAGCGCTCCCTTCGCCCATGCAGCATCGAATCTGGTGTTCTGCTCCGAAGGCAGCCCTGCTGGTTTCGATCCAGGTCAATACACCACCGGTACCGACTTCGATGCTTCGGCCGAGACCGTTTTCAACCGTTTGAGCCAGTTCGAACGTGGCGGCACCGCTGTCATTCCAGGCCTGGCCACCAGCTGGGACGTTGCCCCGGATGGCCTGACCTACACCTTCCACCTGCGTGAAGGTGTGAAATTCCATACCACGCCATACTTCAAACCGACGCGTACCTTCAATGCCGATGACGTGCTGTTCACGTTCAACCGCATGATCAACAAGGACGACCCGTTCCGTAAGGCGTACCCGACCGAATTCCCGTATTTCACCGACATGGCGATGGACACCAACATCACCAAGATCGAGAAGGTCGACGATCACACCGTCAGAATGACCCTCGGCACCGTCGATGCTGCGTTCATCCAGAACCTGGCGATGAGCTTCGCGTCCATTCAGTCCGCTGAATACGCCGCCCAGTTGCTCAAAGAAGGCAAGCCGGAAGACATCAACCAGAAGCCGATCGGCACTGGCCCGTTCGTGTTCAAGAGCTACCAGAAAGACTCCAACATCCGGTTCACCGGGAACAAGGACTACTGGAAGCCTGAAGACGTCAAAGTCGACAACCTGATTTTCGCCATCACCACTGACGCCTCGGTTCGTGCGCAGAAGCTGAAGAAAGGCGAATGCCAGATCACCGCTTACCCGCGTCCGGCCGACCTCGCACCACTGAAGGCTGACCCTGCCTTGAAGATGCCTGATCAGGCCGGCTTCAACCTGGGTTACATCGCCTACAACGTGATGCCGAAGATCAAGGGCGAAGACAAGCCAAACCCGCTGGCTGACCTGAAAGTACGTCAGGCGCTGGACATGGCTGTCGACAAGAAAGCCATCATCGACGCGGTGTATCAGGGCGCGGGCCAACTGGCGACCAACGCCATGCCGCCGACCCAGTGGTCCTACGACACCACCATCAAAGATGCTCCGTACGACGTCGCCAAAGCCAAGGACCTGCTCAAGCAGGCGGGCGTGAAGGAAGGTACCGAAATCACCCTGTGGGCGATGCCGGTTCAGCGTCCTTACAACCCGAACGCCAAGCTGATGGCCGAGATGCTCCAGAACGACTGGAAGAAGATCGGCATCAACGCCAAGATCGTTTCCTATGAGTGGGGCGAGTACATCAAGCGTGCCAAGGCCGGCGAGAACGGCGCCATGCTGATTGGCTGGAGCGGCGACAACGGTGACCCGGACAACTGGCTGGGTACCCTGTTTGGCTGTGACGCCCTCAACGGCAACAACTTCGCCAAATGGTGTGACAAGCCGTTCGATACCTTGATCCACCAGGCCAAGGAAACCACCGATCAGGCCAAACGCACCGAGCTGTACAAGCAGGCTCAACACCTGCTCAAAGATGCCGTGCCTATGACTCCGATTGCCCACTCGACTGTTTATCAGCCGATGCGCAAAGAAGTTCAGGACTTCAAGATCAGCCCGTTCGGTCTGAACTCGTTCTACGGCGTCAGCGTCAGCGGCAAGTAATATCTCTAAATGACCAACCGGTCGCGTTGCCTCAGGGCAACGCGACCGCGTTGTCATGTGCACGATCGTTAAATGAAATTGACTATCGTTAGATGAGTAGCGACTTGCTTACAGTCCTTGCCTACTAACGATAAGCACTTTTCCTACAAACTTTGAAGCACGCGTAACTATGGACTGTGTGGCGCCAGAGACATACCTTCTGACAAGCCGCCAATATTGTCCGTTGTTTATCTTGAACAGTGAGATGTATCCGGGCGTTGACTCTCCATTTGCGCAAACGATTGCCATGGATCGCGCAGGCATTCGCATTTAATGCGCTTCTTACGATAAGGAATATCATGCGTTCGAATATCGTTATGCCATCACTTATTGCCGCAGGGCTTCTGGCTATGACGCCTGGCGTTCAGGCCGCCAGCAAAAGCCTGGTCTTCTGTTCGGAAGGCAGCCCCGCCGGGTTTGATATCGGTCAGTACACCTCCGGCACTGACAACGATGCCGCCGAGCCGATCTACAACCGTCTTGCCGAGTTCGCCAGAGGCGAGACCACCGTCGTACCCGCTCTCGCAACGAGCTGGGACATCTCCCCTGACAACCTGACCTACACGTTTCATCTGCGCGAAGGCGTCAAATTCCACAGCAACAAGACCTTCACGCCCACGCGCGATTTCAATGCCGACGACGTCTTGTTCACGTTCAATCGCATGCTGCACAAAGACCATCCGTTCCGCGTTGCTTATCCGACGGAGTTTCCGTTCTTCACCAGCATGGGCCTGGACAAGAACATCAAGTCGGTGGAAAAGACCGATCCGATGACCGTCGTGTTCACACTCAACAAAGTCGACGCGGCGTTCATCCAGAACGTATCCATGAACTTCGCGTCAATCCTGTCTGCTGAATATGCAGACAAACTGATGGCGACGGGTGATGTGCACGATATTAACCAGGCGCCTATTGGCACTGGCCCGTTTGTGTTTCAGCGCTATCAAAAAGATTCGCAGATTCGCTACGTGAAAAACAATGCGTTCTGGGACCCGAGTCGGGTCAAGATTGATCAGTTGATCTTTGCGATCAATACAGATGCGTCGGTGCGCATTCAAAAACTCAAGAAGAATGAATGTCAGGTCACGCTGAATCCGCGCCCGGCAGACGTTGAGTCGATCGAAGCAGACAAAAACCTGCAGGTCATTAAAAAGCCCGGTTTCAACCTCGGCTACATCTCGTACAACGTACGCCACGCCCCGCTGGACAACTTGCAGGTCCGCCAGGCGCTGGACATGGCGGTGGATAAACAAGCGATCATCGCTGCGGTGTATCAGGGCGCCGGGCAACTGGCCCAGAACTCCATGCCACCGACGCAGTGGTCTTACGACGACACGGTCAAGGACGCGCCCTACAACCCGGAAAAAGCCCGCGAGTTGCTGCGCGCCGCCGGCGTCAAGGAAGGCACCGAACTGACCCTCTGGGCCATGCCGGTTCAGCGACCCTACAACCCCAACGCCAAGCTCATGGCCCAGATGCTTCAGGCCGACTGGGCCAAGGTGGGCATCAAGGCGACCATCGTCAGTTACGAGTGGGGCGAATACCTCAAGCGCAGCAAGAACGGCGAGCACGACATTTCGCTGATCGGCTGGACCGGTGACAACGGCGACCCCGACAACTGGATGGGCACGCTGTACAGCTGCGCGTCCATCGGCGGCAACAATTACTCGATGTGGTGCGACGAAAAATACGACGCGCTGGTCAAGGCCGCTGTCTCGAACACCAACAAGGATCAGCGCATTACGCTGTACAAACAGGCGCAGCATTACCTGAAAGAACAGGTCCCCATTACGCCGATTGCCCACTCGACGGTGATCCAGCCGCTGCGTAAGGAAGTGCAGGGTTTTCTGGTGAGCCCGTTCAACCGCAACAACTTCTCGGGCGTCAGCATCGCCGACTGATTCAAAAACATGCCTGGGGGCGCAACCACGCCCTTTGGCATTGCTTTATCCGCGTTTAGCCGGATAGGCAGGAAAATGGCCATGAGGCCGCACCACCGAGCGGGCTACACCATAAAAAGCCCGCCTCTAAAAAAGCAGCAATCGGGAGCTTCAAAACGTGAAAAAAGCCAGCACCGCTGTATTCGCCTTATCCGTCCTCGCCCTCAGCGTCGCGGCCCAGGCAGAGCCGACCAGTCAGGAATTCGTTCCGACCACACTGGCCACCAGCAACCTCCAGGGCGAAGCCAAGGGATTCCTGGAAGACTCGAAACTGACCGGTTCGACCAAGAACTGGTACGCCAACGAACTGTTGCGTCGTGGTGGCGAGTTCCGTCGCAGCGAGAACGGCGTCGTCGTCGACAGCGACCCGCGCCGGATCAACTGGGTTCAGGGCACCATCGTTGACTACAGCTCGGGCTTCACCCAGGGCACTGTCGGCTTCGCCACGCAAATGGCGGTCTACAACGCCGTTGCGCTGGACCGTGACAAAGACGACCTGATGGGCGGCGCCAACCGTACGCTGACCGAGAACAACGGCGACCCTGTTGGACAGTGGAGCAAGTTGGGCCTGGGCAACATCAAGGCGCGCGTTTCCAACACGACCCTGACCGCCGGCCGTCAGTCGATGAACACCCCGGTGCTGGCTTACATCGGCAACCGTGCGCTGCCTTCGAGCTTCGAAGGTGTGAGCATTCTGAGCGAAGAGTTCAACAACATCTCGATCCAGGCCGGCAGCTTCGACCGCGTGTCGCCACGTACCGAGCAGAGCCTGACCAAGTTCCGTTCCGAGTACACCAACAACACCGCCACCGCCGATCGCGTTGACATGGCGGGCGTGGATTACAAACCGTTCAAGAGCCTGACCACCAGCTTCTACGCCTCCAACGTCGAAGACTTCTGGCATCAGTACTACTTCGCTTTCACCCACGAACTGGGTGACCCTGATGTACTGGGCCTGAGCACCAACCTGAACTACTACAAGACCAAGGATTCCGGTCAGAAAAAGATGGGCGAGATCGACAACGACACGTACAGCCTGTCGTTGACCGCCACTCACAAGGCGCACAGCTTCAGCGTTGCGTACCAGGAAGTCGAAGGCGACACCTACTTCGACTACGTCCACGACACCAACGCCATCTTCCTGGCCAACTCCCTGCTCTCGGACTTCAACGGCCCGAACGAGAAGTCGGTTCAGCTGAGCTACCTGCTGAACATGGCCGACTACGGCGTGCCAGGCCTGAAGTTCAACATCTATCAGGCGCGCGGTTTCGACATCGACGGTACCCATTACAAAGGCACCGCTTACGATGTCCGCGGCATGGACGGCGAAACTCACTACGAATACGGTGTTGGCTCGTCGTACACCCTGCAGTCCGGCCCACTCAAGGCCTCGACCATGCGTGCGACCTACACCACTCACCGCGCGAGCGCCAACCAGGCTGACGGCAACATCAACGAGTTCCGTCTGGTGACCACGATTCCATTCAACATTATGTAATCAGCACGATCGATCGGGCCTCAAGGTGCGGTTTACCGAACTTCGTGGCCCGATACCGACTCACTTATGGCTTCATCACTTGCGGAGTGCGTTACTTGAAATCGACATTCAAACTCGCAACATTGCGCAGCGCGATCGCACTGGCGGTATTCAGCGTCGCGGTCGGCGTATCGGCCAAGCCTCTGGTGGTCTGCACCGAAGCCAGCCCGGAAGGTTTCGACACGGCGCTCTACACCACGGCCGTGACCGCCGATGCGTCGGCGGAAACCATTTACAACCGTCTGGTGGATTTCAAGCCAGGCACCACGGAAATCGTCCCGGCATTGGCCGACACGTGGGAGATCAGCGATGACGGCCTGACCTACACGTTTCACCTGCGCAAGGGCGTCAAGTTTCACACCACCGACTACTTCAAACCGACCCGCGACATGAACGCCGATGACGTGGTCTGGAGCTTCCAGCGTCAACTGGACCCCAACCATCCGTGGCACAAACAGTCGCAGGTCGGCTACCCGTACTTCGAGAGCATGGGTTTCAAAGAGCTGCTGAAGAACGTCGAGAAAGTGGACGACAGCACCGTCAAGTTCACCCTGACCCGCCGCGAAGCGCCGTTCCTGGCTGACGTCGCCATGGCCTTTGCTTCGGTGTACTCGGCGGAATACGCCGATCAGCTGCTCAAAGCGAACAAGACCGACAACCTCAACAGCCAGCCCATCGGCACCGGTCCGTTCATCTTCCAGCGCTATGCCAAGGATGCTCAGGTTCGCTTCAAGGCCAACCCGGATTATTTCCGTGGCAAGCCGCCAGCTGACACCCTGATCTTCGCCATCGCCACCGACAACAACGTGCGCCTGCAGAAGCTCAAGGCAAATGAGTGCCAGATCGCCCTGTATCCTAAGCCGGACGACATCCCGAGCATCAAGAAAGACACCAACCTCAAGGTTGATGAGCTGAACGCGATGACCACCGCGTACATCGCCATGAACACCACGCACAAATACATGAGCGACGTGCGCGTGCGTAAAGCGATCGAGATCGCGTTTGATAAAGAAGCCTACGTCAACGCGCTGTTCGGCAAAGGCAACGCCACCGTCGCCGTGAACCCGTATCCGGACACGCTGCTGGGCTACAACAAAGACCTGAAAAACCCTGCCCACGATCTGGACAAGGCTCGCGCCCTGCTCAAGGAAGCGGATGTTCCGGAAGGCACCGTGCTGACCCTGTTCACGCGCAACGGCGGCGGTCCGACCAACCCGAACCCAATGCTCGGCGCACAAATGATGCAGGCCGACCTGGCCAAAGTCGGCATTAAGTTAGATATACGCGTCATGGAATGGGGCGAAATGCTCAAACGTGCCAAAAACGGCGAACACGACATGGTGTCGGCCGGCTGGGCAGGTGACAATGGCGACCCTGATAACTTCCTGACCCCGAACCTCAGTTGCGAGGCCGCCAAAAACGGCGAAAACTACGCGCGCTGGTGTAATCAGAAGTTCCAGACGTTGATCGATCAGGCACGGGAAAAAACCGACCCGGCCGAACGCGCTTCGCTCTACGAGCAGGCTCAGGCGATCTTCAATCAGGACCTGCCGTGGATCAGCATGGCCCACACCAAAATGTTCACTGCAATGCGCAATAACGTGGAGGGTTACCACATCAGCCCTCTCACCACTAATAACTTCGCTACCACCCAAGTGAAGTAGAAGAAGAATCCGGCGGGCTCTGCTACCCAGAGACCCGCCGGTACCTGATGAGGTACACGAGAAGATGTTTAGTTTTATCGCTCGCCGAGTGGGGTTGCTCATACCCACCTTCTTCGGCATCACCTTGCTGACCTTCGCCCTGATTCGCCTGATTCCTGGCGACCCTGTCGAAGTCATGATGGGTGAACGCCGGGTCGATCCGGAAATGCACGCCCAAGCCATGGAACGTCTTGGCCTGAACAAACCCCTTTATGCGCAATACATCGATTACGTCGGCAAGCTCGCCCATGGCGACCTGGGCGAATCGCTGCGTACGCGCACGAGCGTGTGGTCCGAATTCACTTCGCTGTTCCCGGCAACACTGGAACTGTCGATTGCGGCGCTGATCTTCGCAGGCATTCTCGGTCTGCTGGCCGGTGTCATTGCGGCACTGAAGCGAGGGTCCCTGTTCGACCATGGGGTCATGGGTATCTCCCTGGCGGGGTACTCGATGCCGATCTTCTGGTGGGGCCTGATCCTCATCATGTTCTTCTCGGTATCGCTGGGCTGGACCCCGGTATCGGGCCGTATCGACCTTCTGTACGACATTCCCCCCAGAACCGGTTTCATGCTGATCGACACCCTGCTCAGCGACGAAGAAGGTTCATTCATGGACGCTCTGCGTCACCTGATTCTGCCGGCCATCGTGCTGGGCACCATTCCGCTGGCGGTCATCGCCCGGATGACGCGCTCCTCGATGCTCGAAGTCTTGCGTGAAGACTACGTGCGCACTGCGCGCGCCAAGGGTCTGTCGCCGGCTCGCGTGGTGTTCGTTCACGGCCTGCGCAACGCGCTGATCCCGGTGCTGACCGTATTCGGTCTGCAAGTGGGCACGCTGCTGGCCGGTGCGGTGCTGACCGAAACGATCTTCTCCTGGCCGGGCATCGGCAAGTGGCTGATCGAAGCCATCGGCGCCCGTGACTACCCTGTCGTGCAAAACGGCATCCTGCTAATCGCCTGCCTGGTGATTCTGGTCAACTTCGTGGTGGACATCCTCTACGGCTTTGCCAACCCACGCATTCGTCATCAGCGCTGAGATCCCTTTTTATGAGCACACCTACTCCCGTAGCAGCAGTCGATCAAAGCCTGCTCTACCCGTCCGTTTACAAAGAGTTCTGGCAGCACTTTTCCAAGAACAAAGGCGCCGTCGCCGGTCTGGTGTTCATGCTGGTGATCGTGTTCTGCGCCCTGTTCGCGCCGTGGGTTGCCCCCCATGACCCGAGCGAGCAATACCGCGATTTCCTGCTGACCCCGCCGGTCTGGCTGGAAGGCGGCCAATGGCAGTTCCTGCTGGGGACCGATGAACTGGGCCGCGACCTGCTGTCGCGTCTGATCCAGGGTTCGCGCCTGTCGCTGCTGATCGGTCTGTCGTCGGTGGTGATGTCGCTGATTCCGGGGATTCTCATGGGTCTGCTGGCCGGTTTCTTCCCGAAAATCCTCGGCCCGACCATCATGCGTCTGATGGACATCATGCTGGCGCTGCCATCGCTGCTGCTGGCTGTGGCCATCGTCGCGATCCTCGGCCCTGGCCTGATCAACACCGTCATCGCCATTGCCATCGTTTCGCTGCCGTCCTACGTACGTCTGACCCGTGCAGCCGTCATGGGCGAGCTGAACCGTGACTACGTGACCGCCGCGCGTCTGGCCGGCGCAACGCTGCCGCGCCTGATGTTCATCACCGTGCTGCCCAACTGCATGGCGCCGCTGATCGTTCAGGCCACTTTGAGTTTCTCCTCGGCGATCCTCGACGCTGCGGCGCTGGGCTTCCTGGGTCTGGGTGTACAACCGCCGACGCCAGAGTGGGGCACCATGCTCGCTTCGGCCCGCGACTACATCGAACGCGCCTGGTGGGTGGTAAGCCTCCCGGGTCTGACCATTTTGCTCAGCGTGCTGGCAATCAACCTGATGGGCGACGGTCTGCGCGATGCGCTGGACCCGAAACTCAAGAACGCCGCCTGAGGACGTCCGAATGTCTCTTTTAAACATCAAGAACCTCAACGTGCGCTTTGGCGATGCCACGGCCACCCCGGTGGTCGACGGCCTGGATCTGGCCGTCGACAAGGGCGAAGTACTGGCAATCGTGGGCGAATCGGGTTCGGGTAAATCCGTGACCATGATGGCGCTCATGGGCCTGATCGAGCACCCCGGCATCGTCA
Source organism: Pseudomonas sp. HP_12 (assembly GCF_055283955.1). Lineage (NCBI taxonomy): Bacteria > Pseudomonadati > Pseudomonadota > Gammaproteobacteria > Pseudomonadales > Pseudomonadaceae > Pseudomonas > Pseudomonas sp. HP_12. The sequence goes on along the minus strand of NZ_JBTOQG010000034.1, from coordinate 50,527 downwards.
CCGCCGACGCCCTGGTCTTCGACGGCAAGGACATGCTCACACTCAATGCCCGCCAGCGTCGCAAGATCGTCGGCAAAGACATGTCGATGGTCTTCCAGGACCCGATGACCGCGCTGAACCCGAGCTACACCGTGGGCTTCCAGATCAAGGAAGTGCTCAAGCAGCATTTGGGTCTGTCGGGGCGTGCGGCCCATCAGCGCGCACTGGAGCTGTTGCAGAAGGTGGAAATCCCGGGCGCCGCACAGCGTCTGGACGCCTACCCGCACCAACTGTCGGGCGGCATGAGCCAGCGTGTTGCGATCGCCATGGCCATCGCCGGCGAGCCGAAGCTGCTGATCGCCGACGAACCGACCACCGCGCTGGACGTGACCATTCAGGCGCAGATCATGGACCTGCTACTGGCCCTGCAAAAAGAGCAGGACATGGCGCTGGTGCTCATTACGCACGACCTCGCCGTGGTAGCTGAAACCGCTCAGCGGGTTTGCGTGATGTATGCCGGTCAAGCCGTGGAAGTGGGTCAGGTGCCGGGGCTGTTCGACGTCCCTGCGCACCCGTACAGCGAAGCACTGCTGGCGGCGATTCCCGAGCACAGCATGGGCGCCGCGCGCCTGTCGACGCTGCCCGGTATTGTCCCGGGTCGCTACGACCGTCCAAGTGGCTGCCTGCTCTCGCCGCGCTGCCCTTACGTCCAGGACAAATGCCGCCAGCAACGCCCGGGCCTAGACCCGAAAGCCCATAGCCTGGCGCGTTGCTTCTTTCCGCTGAATCAGGAGGTGGCGTGATGAGCGAAATCGTACTGACCGCTCGTGACCTTACTCGTCACTACGATGTGTCCCGTGGGCTGTTCAAGCCCCATGCAACCGTGCGCGCGCTCAACGGCGTGTCGTTCGAACTCGAAGCCGGCAAGACCCTGGCGGTGGTCGGCGAGTCCGGCTGCGGCAAGTCGACACTGGCCCGCGCGCTGACGCTGATCGAAGAGCCCTCTTCGGGTTCGCTGAAAATCGCCGGCCAGGAAGTCACCGGCGCGACCAAGGCGCAGCGCAAACAGCTGCGCAAAGACGTGCAGATGGTGTTCCAGAGCCCGTATGCATCGCTCAATCCGCGGCAGAAAGTCGGTGATCAACTGGGCGAGCCGCTGCTGATCAACACCAGTCTTTCCGCCGCCGAACGCCGCGAGAAAGTGCAGGCGATGATGGCTCAGGTCGGTCTGCGTCCCGAGCACTATCAGCGCTACCCGCACATGTTCTCCGGCGGTCAGCGTCAACGTATCGCGCTGGCGCGGGCGATGATGCTGCAGCCTAAAGTGCTGGTGGCGGACGAACCGACTTCCGCGCTCGACGTGTCGATTCAGGCCCAGGTGCTGAACCTGTTCATGGATCTGCAGCAAGAGTTCAACACCGGTTACGTGTTCATCTCCCACAACCTGGCGGTGGTGCGTCACGTCGCCGACACGGTGTTGGTGATGTACCTCGGTCGCCCGGCCGAGATGGGTCCCAAGGACGAGATCTATAACCGTCCACTGCACCCGTACACCCAGGCGCTGCTGTCTGCGACGCCGACGATCCACCCGGACCCGTCGAAGCCGAAGATCAAAATCGTCGGCGAGCTGCCCAACCCGCTGAACCCGCCGTCAGGCTGCGCGTTCCACAAGCGCTGCCCGTACGCGACCGAGCGTTGCGCCGTCGAAGTGCCGGAGCTGCGTTGGGTCGACAACCGTCAGGTTGCCTGCCATTACGCGGAACAGTTTGTGGCGTGATGGTTTAGTCATAAAAAAGGCCGTTGCGTGTGAGCGCAACGGCCTTTTTTTGTGGCTGGCGTAGGACCGGCTTTAGCCGGGAATTGCTTTTAGTAGGACCGGCTTTAGCCGGGAATGACTCGACAGGCTCACAAGCAGATCCGATCAATACACATCCCGCCGATACCGCCCCTGCTCGATCAACTCCCGCACCGCGTCCTCACCCAGCAGAGCGTTCAACGTTTCATCCACGCCAGCCGCCATGCCTTCCAAACTGCCGCAGATGTAAATCACAGCGCCCTCGGCCAGCCAGCGCCGCAGCTCATCAGCCGCCTCACGCAGCCGATGCTGCACATAGATTTTTTCAGCCTGATCCCGGGAAAACGCCAGGTCCATACGCGCCAGATCGCCACTCGCCAGCCAGCCGTTAAGTTCGTACGCGCAGTGGAAATCGTGCGCCCTGTTTCGCTCGCCAAACAGCAGCCAGTTGCGTTGCTCACCCGAAACGACGCGCGCCTTGAGCAAGCTGCGCAGGCCTGCCAGTCCGGTGCCGTTACCAATCAGAATCATCGGCGCAGGCTCGGCAGGCAGATGGAAACCGCTGTTACGACGCATCCGCACGCTGACAGCGCCGCCCACGGCGACATGCTCGGTCAACCAGCCCGAACACAGCCCAAGGCTGCCATCGGGGTGCAGTTCCTGACGCACGACCAGCTGCAACAGACCGTCCTCGGGAATCGAGGCGATCGAATACTCGCGCATGGCCAACGGCACCAGTGCATCGACCAACGCCTGGGCGTGCAAGCCCACTAGATGACTGCGGTTGATCGGCAGCTGTCGCGAGCACAAGGCCTGGCCGAGGGTTTCGCTCAAGCCGTCGACGGTGACCTGGGTGTCAGCAGCGATGCCCAACCCGGACAGGAACTGCTCGACCGCTGACGCCGGGTTACGCGGCAATATCTCAACCAGATCGCCGGCCTCCCAATCAGCCGCCGACTCACACGTCAGTCCCAGCAAGAACACTTTCGAACCCACGCTTCCGGGGTTCAGCCATTCCCGAGCCACCAGCGTCCAGTTCCGATACTCCGGCGCTTGCCAGACGGTCGTCGGCGTCGAGCCCGTCAGCTGGCCCAACTGCTGTTGCCAGTGTTGCAGCGCTGCACCGTCGCCGCTGTCCACTTCAACCGGCGCAAACAGCGTGCGTCCGCCGCGTTCGGCCAGCCAGCCGTGCAGCCGCTGAGCGAAACCGCAGAACTGTTGATACTGGCGATCGCCAAGCCCAAGCACCGCGTAGTTGAGATTGTCCAGCGCCAGCGGCCGGCCCAGCACCTTGCGCTCGAAGCCACGGGCGCTGTCCGGTGCCTCGCCGTCGCCGAAGGTGCTGACCACGAACAGTGCGTTGCGGCTCTGGTGCAGGTCCTGCTCGGTGATGTCGGCCAGCCGCTGCACCTTCACCGGCACCCCGGCGGTTTGCAGCTGGCCAGCCGTCTGCCAGGCGAGTTGCTCGGCGAACCCGCTCTGGCTGGCAAAGCCGATCAGCCACGCCGCGCCCTGCTCGCCCATCGTCGTCGACACTTCACCGCGCGCATTGCGGATCTCGCGCTTCTTGCGTCGGCGGTCGAGGTAGAGCAGCCAGCCGGTGATGAAAAACAGCGGCATCAACAACGCGGCCACGGTCACCACGATGCGCCCGACCAGGCCGAAGTAGCTGCCGGTGTGCAGGGCGTAGTTGCTGATTAACAGCTGCGCGCCGAGGCTTTTCTCTGTGTAACGCGACACCGCCTTGAGGGAGCCATCGGCCGGGTCGAGGCTGATCTGGTTCAAGGCACGAGGGTGCGGCGCTGTTTTGAGGAGGTAAAACACCGTCGCCATCTGGCCCGGTGCCTGGGGCATGCGCAGGTTGTAGGTCTTGAGGTCCGGGCCGGCAGCGCTCTGGATGGTCTGCCAGATGGCGTCATAATCCGGGGCCGAAGCCGTGAGTTCCTTGGGCGCCTCTTTCACGACCGGGCCAGGACGCGGGCCGCCGCCACGGCGCTGTTCGCCCGCCACGGGAGGATCGCCAATCAGCTTGGTCATGCCGTTGCTGAACCAGTCGTAAGACCACATCAGCCCGGTGATCGCCAGCAGCAAATAGATGATCAGGCACCAGGTGCCGAACACCGAATGCAGGTCCCAATTGAAACTGCGTCCCTTCTTCGCCCAGTCCATGGTGAGCCAGACGCGCCAGTTCAGCGGCTTGCGCGGCCAGCGCAGATACAGCCCGGACAGACAGAAGAACACGAGGATCAGTGTGCACGCCGCGGTGACTTGCTTGCCGTACTCCCCCGCGGCGAGGAACCGGTGCAGGTTGAGGATGAAGCCGAAGAAATCCTGGCCTACAGCGTCCTCGGTGAACGCGCCGGTGTAGGGGTTGAAGTTGTGCATCTCGCCGCGACGCTGTCCTGGCGGGGGTTTGAACCAGACCTGAGCGACCTTGTCGCCGTCGACGTCAATGCGGAACATCGCCGCCGTGTCGTTGCCCTGGGCTTCGACCTTGCTGACCATTTCCGCCAGTGACAGTTGACGACCCTGGGGCTGCACGAACAAAACATCGGGGTTGAGCACGTCGAGTATTTCGTCCTCGAAGGAATACAGCGCGCCGGTGATCCCCATCAGGGCGAGCACCAGACCGGCCGTGATTCCAAAGAACCAGTGCACTTGAAACAGGACTTTCTTCAACACCCTCGACACCTCACTCACCCGCTACGGCGCGCATTATGCGCACAAACGGCATACATTCTCATCTGTGGCTGATTCTTGATGCAAAACCTGGGGGACCGGGCTTGCCCTGCCACCCCGCGCTCACCCGGCCAACATAAATCCTGTAGGAGTGAGCTTGCTCGCGAAGAGGCCGGCACATCCGCTGGATACCCAGCGGTAGATAGTCCGCCTTTGCGAGCAAGCTCGCACACAGGTCCAGCGCGGTGATAGCCCGGACATTCCATCCCACGATCGCCCGGCCAACATAAATCCTGTAGGAGTGAGCTTGCTCGCGAAGAGGCCGGCACAGTCGCTGAAATCTTAAGCGACTGAACTCAGGTCTTCGCGAGCAAGCTCGCTCCCACGAGACAGTGGACTGACTCGATATTTCGGATCGTTCGCCGGACTTGTGGGAGTGACCGGATCAGAAGTGGAAGCTGGCACTCATCAACGCGGTACGCCCGGCTGCCATGTGGGCGTAGTGGGTGGTGAATACCTGGTCGTAATAACGCTTGTCGGTCAGGTTCTGCACGTTTAGTTGCAGGTCGACGTTCTTGGTCAGCTCGTACGTGGCCATGGCGTCGTAGCGCCAGTAGGAAGGCACTTCCACCGAGTTGGCTTCGTTGCCGAAACGGGAATCGACGAATGTCGCGCCGCCGCCCACGGTCAGCTTCGGCATCAGTTCGTAGGTCGACCAGAAATTGAAGCTGTTGCGCGGCGTGCTCGGCATGTGATTGCCCTCATCCGCCTTGCTGGTCGCACTGACGATCTCACTCTCCATGTAGGTGTAGCCGCCGTAGACTTTCCATTTGCCGGTGATGTTGCCGCTGTAGGTCAGCTCCAGACCATCGACACGCTGCTCGCCGTCCAGCACCTGGAACGTCGCGTTGTCAGGGTCAGTGACCCGCGCGTTGGTCTTCTCGGTGCGGAACAGCGCGGCGGTCAGCGACAGGTTATCGTCGAAGAAATCCCACTTGGTGCCCAGTTCATAATTGCGGTTCTTTTCCGGATCAAGGTTGGCGTTGTTCGCCGCAATTTCCAGACCGCCATTGCCGCTGGTCTCACCCGACGGGTTGCTGGACGTCGACCAAGCCGCGTAGACGCTGCCGTTCGGCAGTGGCTTGTAGGTCACGCCGACCTGGTAATTCCACAGTTGGCTGGTGTTCTCGCGTTTGAAGCTGCCCGCCACCGAGCCCCGGCCACCGGTGCTGTAACCACTGGAGCGCACGTCGTAATCGTCATAACGCAGGCCGAGGTTCAACGACCACTGCTCGTTGAATTTCAGCGTGTCGAACACATACGCAGCACTGGTTTTGGTGTCGGTATCGGTGTACGCCTGGCTGTCGGTGATGGTGCCGTTCCAGTCGTCTTTCGGTGATGGGTTGGACAGGCTGGTGCAGTCGCCGGACGCCAAGAGCGCTGCGTTACACGTCGAGCCGATGGTCCCGCCACTGGCACTGAGCACGTTGTAGCCACGGTTGTGGGTGTCCTGATACGAAAACTCGAGGCCGGTCACCAAGCTGTGCTGAATGAAACCGGTGTCGAATTTCGCTTGCAGGTCGGTCTGGTTGACGAAGCCGCTGGAGGTGGAATTGCGGCTCTTAGCCGAGCGCGAGACGAGGCCTCTGGCAACGTTGCCGCGGCTGTCGTCCGGGTTAGTGACGATGTAGTCCAGCGTCGAGCGCGACATGCGGAAGCTGTTGGAGATCGTGAGGTTGTCGTTGAGGTCGTGTTCGAGGCGGATCGTGCCGCTGTCGTTGACGCTCTTGCGGTAATCGCGGTCGGTCAGGCCGTAGAAGTTGTTTTCGTTGACGTGGGCCGGCTTGTCCACCACGTACTTGCTGCGGCCGGTGGTGTTGGTCAGCGGGATGCCGTAGTCGGGCATGTCGTCGGTGGACAGGTGGTAATAGTCGACCTTGACCCGCGTGTCGGTGCCCAGACCGAACGCGAACGAAGGCGCAACACCCCAACGGCTGTTGTCGACATCATTGCGGCCGGCGACGTTGGAATCATGCTTCATCAGGTTCAGGCGGAAGGCCGAGGTGTCGGTCATCTGCTTGTTGACGTCCAGGGTGTAGCGCTGGGTCTGGTCCGAACCGAAGGTGTAGCCGCCGTTGAAGGCATCGCCCAGATGAGCGCCCTTGGTGATGAGGTTCAGGCTGCCACCCGTGGAGCCTGCGCCGGTGAACGCCGAGCCCGGGCCTTTGCTGACCTCGACTGATTCGACGTTGAAAATCTCCCGGCTCTGCGCCGCTACGTCGCGCATGCCGTCGACGAATACGTCGCTCTCTGCGTTGAAGCCGCGAATGATCGGGCGATCCGCATTCGGGTTGCCGCCCTCGCCCGCACCAAAGGTAATGCCGGGGGTGGTGCGCAATGCGTCAGCCAGGCTCGTTGCTGCGGTATCGCGGATGACTTGCTGCGGGATCACCGTGACGCTCTTCGGCGTTTCGCGCAGGGGTGCGGTGTACTTTTTCGAGGCCGATTCTTCGGTCTTGTAAGCCGTGTCGGCGCGCTCGCCGTCAATATTGGTGGCCCCGAGATTCAGAGCATCCGATGCAGGTTCCGCAGCCTGCGCCATATGGGCGGCTGACATCGCCGCAAGGGCGACGCCCACGGCGCTGACAATGGAACGCTGCGAATGGGCGGTAACCGGTTGTGCTTGGCGCGACATTTTCCTTCCCCAAGGAAACAATAAGGCGGCGGAATATAGTTGAGACTGCTTCGCATTCGCAGAAAACTTACATTCTTTACACTTTCCCATTACTCAATTTTCACATCTGCCCATTCACGCGCGCGGGTGACGTTTTACACGATCAATAAGAATCACTATCATCCGCCGCTTCATTCTTCTCGCAGGTCGCGATTCATGCTCCTACATATCCCCGGTCTGTTTTCACCCGAGGAGGTGCGTCGCATCCGACACGCGCTGGAGGAAACCCAATGGGCGGACGGCAAGATCACCGCCGGGCACCAGTCGGCGAAAGCCAAGCACAACCTGCAGTTGCCGGAGGGCCATCCACTTGCCGTGGAGATTGGCGCGGCGATGCTTGAACGCCTCTGGCAGAACCCGCTGTTCATGTCCGCCGCCCTGCCCCACAAAGTCTTCCCGCCATTGGTGAATTGCTACACCGGCGGCGGCAGTTTCGATTTCCACATCGACAACGCCGTGCGTCAGGCCAAGGGCAGCACTGAGCGTGTGCGCACGGATTTGTCATCGACGCTGTTCTTCAGCGATCCCGATGATTACGACGGCGGCGAGCTGGTGATTCAGGACACCTTCGGCACCCGTCAGGTCAAGCTGCCGGCGGGTGACCTGCTGCTTTATCCGGCCAGCAGTCTGCACAAAGTCAATGCTGTGACGCGGGGCTCGCGGTACGCCTCGTTCTTCTGGACCCAGAGCCTGGTGCGGGACGATGGCCACCGCACGCTGCTGTTCGAAATGGACGCAGCCATTCAGCAATTGAGCCGCGACGTGCCCGATCATCCTTCACTGCTGCAACTCACCGGCACCTATCACAACCTGCTGCGGCAGTGGGTCGAGGTCTGAGTCATGACCTGGAATCTGCGACGTGAAGAGGTGCTCGACGGCGACCAACTGCGCGCCATGCTTGAAGACAGCCCGGCCAGTGCCGCACGGGCGATTCTGATCGCGGCGCAGGCCAACATCGTCGACGCCCAGGCGCTGCTCGGGCAGATATTGCTCGACGGCACCGGCATAGAACGCGACCCGGCGCTGGCGTTGGTCTGGTTCCAGATTGCGGCCCGTCGCGGCCACGCGATGGCGCAGAACATGGCTGGCCGCTGCCACGAGCATGGGTGGGGCTGCGAGCCGGACGCGGCAAAGGCTGCCGAGCATTATCGTCTCGCCGCCGAGGCCGGTCTGGACTGGGGCTTTTATAACTACGGCAACCTGCTCGCCACCGGGCGCGGGGTGAACAAAGATCAGGCCCGCGCGCTGGCCTGCTATCGCAAGGCGGCAGAGCTGGGCCACGCGAAGTCGATGAATCTGCTGGGGCGTTATCTGGAAGAGGGTCTGTGCTGCGAGCAGGATCTCGCTGCAGCCCATGAGTGGTATCAACGGTCGGCGCAGGCAGGTGATTTCCGTGGGCAGTTCAGTCATGCCGCAGTGCTGGCGGACCAGGGGCGCATCGAGGAAGCCGTCGGCTGGCTGAAAACTGCCATGCAGAATGGCAATCTCAACTTCCTGCGGGTCAGCAGAGCCTCCCTGCTTTCATCACCCTATGCAGAGGTTCGCGCGTTGGCCGGAGATTACTTCCTTAAGGCTTCAACGATGGGAACAGCAGTGGATCAAGAGGCATTATCCGAGTACTTAACGCACTTTTGACCCGCGTAACTTTTGTTACACATCAAACTCGTCGCTTCCATCAACCCGCCACTGACAAGATTTAAAGCACTTAGCGTCAGGGCCAGTAACATCTATATAAATCTTATCCGCCCGCCAACTTTGACAATGCGCAGACTTAACGCCTAATCTCGAATTGCAGCTAATTCAGGCCGCGTTGCAACATAAAGACACCAGGACGGTGTCATTACTTTAAAGAAAGGAGTCATTTATGAATTACCTATTGAACGACACGCCTGCCTCACTCGACAATTTGGCAGATGCCGCAGCACAAGCCCCCAAACTTCTTATTGATGCCTCCTTGGGCCAAGTCGATGGCGCCCTACGCGAGAAGGGGCTTTATTTAACCAAGGAGGAAATTATTGACCTCCATCGGTATGAACAAAAAGCGCTCTCGCTGCCCATCCTGTCTGAAGGCGTTAGTGCTTATCTGGGGTATGAGGAAGGCAGCGCTCCAGGGCGCGGTCTCGAAGTGAGCGACTTCACCAAGACCTTCCGGCTTATCAACACCCACGCAAGAAAATGGGATGGTTTACGCACGCGTATTAAACTCATCAGCAGTGAGCTGACCGTCTTTGCGAACAACTTGATCAATGCCGACGAAACATTGGCCGACGTACTGAGCACCACTACCGCAGGCAAGTCCCTGCGGGAGCAGGGAATCAGGACGGTGAAAGATCTGAACAAACTCAAACTGGATGATCCCTCCCGCTTTCCAGGCTTCGAGCTGAACGCTGACGATACGGCGGCGGCTGGCGATGTGGGCTACTTTCTGAAGCAGGTACTTAACAAGGTTGAAGAACAGCGCGTTCGAACCGAGCAGTTGAAGCGTGACCTTGAACAGTTCTCCCTTGAACTGGCCACTGACGTGCGCCCTGCCATTACCCGAAAGCTGACCGCGATCGATAAGAACAGCTTCCAGCGGGATGTCTTGGTTCTTCAGGAAGAGATAGAGCAGCTCGCTAAAGAAATCGATGAAAAAACGGCCAGTTACAAAAAACTAGTGAATGACTCGCTGTCTTCGGCAAGCAGCATGAACCTCGTCGGCCTGGGGATGGCGATTTATCAGGGCGTGGAGGCAGAGAAAGTTCGCAAGGAAAGAAACCAGCGCAAGAAGGAACGGGACGAAAAGAATGCCGTGATGCATAGAAAAAGTACTGTTCTGGCGCGGCTCAACGAAATCAAGGCAGACTTTCAGGAGCTTGAGCAATTAACCATTCAGGCCGATGCTGCTGCCAAAAACGTGGTCCTGGCCTGGTTGTCGCTTCATTACTTTATTAATGCGTCCAGCAAGGAGGCGGAATTCATCAACGACGGGTTAAGCATTGCACGGCTGGTCTTCCACTTCAAAGACGTCGTTACCCCATGGCACGACATCCGTACGAAAGCAGATGAGCTCAACCGTGTCTTTGTTCAAGCCGAACAAGAAATCTTAAATAAAAAATAAGCCATTCAGGATAAATATGCCATGAACGTTTCAACTCTTAATACCGCAGTCATCTACGAAACACTCGACACTGTGCAAATCCGACGCAGCCTCGAAGAAATGCTTAAACATGATGCAGAAGCCGACTATGCGTTCCAGCAAACCAACTACCTGCCGTCTGTGCGTGACAAAGCCAAAGGGCTGTATGCAGCAACGATAGACACCCGGCAGGCAGTAGACAAAGTGTCGCTGATACTAAGAAATGATACGGCGACAGCGCTGAAGAAATTGAATGAACTAAGAGCGGCAGCACCCGAGATGGAAGCAGAAGACGAGCGCGAGGACAACCTGTACTTTCGCCATACCACCCTGACCAGCTTTCGGAAAAACCTCCAGGCTGCGATGGACACCCTGCAAGAGCCATTCAGTGTTCTCACGGGCGTGAAGTTCGATCCTTCTTCCACCACGACGTACAAAACCCAGCTCGATGCGGCGCTGGTCGAGCTGAACACATCGCTGGCTACCTCCGAAGAGAAAATGAAAGCGTTGGAAAATTCACGTACGATTCTCTCTGAGGCAATGGCTGTTTTCGAAAAAAAGAATCTTGCTGACGTTGCAAAGGAAACCCTGCTAACAGCAGAAAATATTTCTGCGCTCGGCGTTGCCGCGCCTGAAGTGGAGCTCATCAAGTTCGCCATTGATCACATGAAAAAAACCATGGAGAACATCAGCGAATCCTTGAATTACTACAGCATGTACGAGCAGCGTGAGCGCCTGATCACTGACATCAAAAAGCTGACGACTCAGATTAAAAGCAAAAATGCCGAAGTGGAAAATACGACCGCAAAGTCCCAGCTGATTGCCAGCGTGCACCGTGTTTACGAGCAGTTCTTCATGGCGCGTGCCGAGTACGTAAAATTCGAGCGATCGATCAACGCGTTTAACCGACATGTCGGAACGGGAGATCCAACCGCGTACGAGGACCGGTTCGTCGCGGCGGCACCCTATTTGATCGACTATTTAAAATAAGTCAGTGTTCTGAATCAACACGCAGGGCAGTGGGCGCAGTGCAGCGTTCACTGTCCTTACTCGACAAGGATGTCGATCATGTATTCCAAATCTTTTCCCCTGGCCCACTACGACACACTCAACCGCTACCGACTCACGTTGCAAAATGCGGAAGAGATGACCAAAGGCATAAAAGCCGACCTGGGCTTGAAGTCCGACCCTGTATTCATCAGGCTTCACCAACCAAGCCTGGATCACACCTTGATTCAGGCAAGAGGGCAGCTCACCAACTGGACCGATCTGTTGAACTGGCCTTACAGAATTTTTTATCAGCAGTCCGACCTGGTCGCTGACATCAAGCGGTTAAATAGCGATCTCAATGCCGTGGTAGCCGCCATGCGACCGAATGAGCGGAGAGGATCTCTCTCGACGTTCGATTTCTCCCAGCCGCCTTTTGCGCTTGCCGGACAGTTGAAGTTATTCACGCCGACTCTTGGACTTCCGTTCGCCCAGCAGGTAAAGCAGTCCGTGGAGCAGTTATGGCGGGAATACGACCGTGCTGCTTTTAACCTTGATGATCTTGATCTGCGCGTCTCGCTGGTACTTCCGCCCCTCATGAGATTCATGGAAGCCGCGATCAAAGCGTACGCCGCCGCCAATAACCTGGATGCGGAAGGCAATGACAGAAGGATCGTCGCTGTCAGGCTGATGATCAACACTATGGACGCTGACAGCGTCAAGCTGGCCTATGCGATACGGCAGCTAAGCGCTGGCTACGCCGAGTTGGCCTTCTTGTTGTCTGAATCCGCACGTCAGTTCACGAATATCTTTACGTCGACCACACTCCAGCAGTTTCAGGAAAAGCTGAAAGCAGCCGTCGTGTGCCTTGAGACGGCCGAAGCGAAGCTCAGACCAACACATTAGAAACGCCTGCACAATAAAAAACCCGCGTCATACGCGGGTTTTTCAGTAACGTTCAGCTTAGATATAAAACGACTTCAGCGGCGGGAAGCCGTTGAACTCTACAGCGCTGTAGCTGGTGGTGTACGCACCCGTCGACAGCCAGTACAGGCGATCACCGATGGCCAGGTTCAGCGGCAAGCCATACTTGTAGTTCTCGTACATGATGTCGGCGCTGTCGCAGGTCGGGCCGGCAATAACGACTTCTTCCACTTCGCCTTTTTTCTCGGTCCAGATCGGAAACTTGATGGCTTCGTCCATGGTTTCGATCAGACCGGAGAACTTGCCCACGTCCGTGTACACCCAACGCTCGACGGCGGTGCGGGATTTACGCGACACCAGTACCACTTCGCTGACCAGAATGCCGGCGTTGGCGATCAACGAACGGCCCGGTTCCAGAATGATTTCCGGCAGGTCGTCACCGAAGTCTTCTTTCAGGTAGCGAATGATTTCTTCAGCGTAGGTTTCCAGGCTGTTGGTGCGAGTGATGTAGTTGGCCGGGAAGCCGCCGCCCATGTTGATCAGCTTGAGAACGATGCCGTCTTCTTCTTTCAGACGCTCGAAGATCACTTTCACTTTGGCGATCGCGGCGTCCCAGACGCTGATGTCACGCTGCTGCGAGCCGACGTGGAACGAGATGCCGTAAGGCACCAGGCCCAGTTCGCGGGCGAGGATCAACAAGTCCATCGCCATGTCGGTCTGGCAACCGAACTTGCGTGACAGCGGCCAGTCGGCGGTGGTCGAGCCTTCGGTGAGGATACGAACATAGACTTTCGAGCCCGGCGCGGCCTTGGCGATGTTGCGCAGATCGGCTTCGGAGTCGGTGGAGAACAGGCGCACGCCCTTCTCGTAGAAGTAGCGAATGTCTTTGGATTTCTTGATGGTGTTGCCGTAGCTGATGCGATCCGGGCTGACGCCGCGGTCCATCACTTTATCCAGCTCGTAGATCGACGCGATGTCGAAACTCGAGCCCTTGTCCTTCAGCAGGTCGATGATTTCGACCGCCGGGTTGGCTTTCACGGCGTAATACACTTTGGCAAATTCGAAGCCTGCACGCAGGTCGTCGTAGGCCTTGCTGATCATCGCGGTGTCGATGACCACGAACGGGGTTTCTTGCTTGTCGGCAAACGCCTTCATTTTATCGAAGGTGCTTTTCTCGAAATAATCTTCGACCTGGATCGACATGCGGGGACTCCTGTTGGCAAACGATAAAAAACAATGGGTGTGAGCGCGCGGCTCGTGAACGTCCTCCGTATCCCCACTTTGGTTCGCCTACTTCCCAAGGCCGATCGCCAAAAGCAAAAAGGCCACGGGAACGCTCTGTCCCTTGGCCTTGCTGTCTCGTCGTCAGTACTTGAGCCGGATGGATCGTTTCCAGCATGGACGTTCGGCGCGAACTGTAGGACCTGAGGGGCCGGAGATCAACTAAAAATGTCGCGTTTCTGCCCGTTTTTGCCCGACGGGAATCCACGCGCGTTCAATCAACCCGTAGTAACCGACCGATGTGACAGGGTGATGTTCCCCGAGGAAGACATACGCCGTTGGGACAAGAGCCAGCTCTCTGTCAGACATCGGCTACCTGATCATCAGAAGTCCGCTACGCACCACTTCTCTCCGCCCCACGTATCCCACTGATCCCGATCACTAGGGTTGGCGTTCATTCACCTCGCACGAACTGTACGAGGAGGCGAATCAACCCGACAAAGGATCAGCGTCATGCAAGAGAACGCCCTTTCCCCGCTGTACAACAACGACATCACCGCCGAGTACCTGCGTGATCAGAATCGACCGCACTTTTCAGACGAGTCGCTTGCCACGTTCAGCCCGGAGGCCTTGGCTCGGGTAAAAGAGAACGAAGCGTTCAAGCAGGCCCACCCCGCTACGGGCATTTTCCGGGTGGCAGCGGAAGGCAGCCAGACCCGCGATGGCGGTGTCATCGTGAAAGGCACACTGGGTATGAATTTCACGCTCGCTGACGGCCGTGAGGTAGCGGGCGCACGAGTCGGTGATTACGCCGTTTACCCCGATGGCACTGAGGCGCAGATCCTTACCGGTGCAGGAGAAGCGAACAGTCAAATTGCGCTGGTTGGCAGTCGCTTGAGCAACGGCGACGAGATCATCAATACGCCCCAGGGACACCTTCTGTTGCTGCAACGCCAGGATGTCGCGTGGCCGGACGATTTCCTTCCTGCTGCGGAGTGTTGATGCATGGGATTCTTCGGCATCCACAATCGGGAACAAGGCCTCGATGGAGACGCGACCACCACCGGCGCAATCTGCCACGCCAGCCTTGCCCAAAGCTCTCTGGAAAATCGCCGCATGGCATTGCGCCTTGGCGACAAGACCAGCCCTTGCGGCGTGTGTGGGCAGACCGGTGAAATCGTCGAAGGGGACAGTCGCTTCGTGTGGCTAGGCATCCCGACCGCCGTGCATGACGCGCTTGTGTTGTGCGCGTGTCCGCCGGGCACGAATCGATTGATTGCTTCGCGGTCAGGCCGCGCGGGAGCCGCTCGCGTTGCGCCTACTCCTGCGACGCCACGCCACGTGACGCCCACGTCGAGTACCCCGCCTTCTCTTTATCCATACACCACTCGGGCGTCGGGAAAAGTCTTCGTCCGTACCTTCGTCATCCGCGACAGCGAAACGGGACGACCGCTGGTGAACCGGGCGTTTGTGGCGAGGGTGGATGGTCAGCAGAAGACCGGTATCACCGACAGCTATGGACTGGCCCGCGTTGAGGGTTCTTCAGCGGAGTCCGTCGTGTCTCTCCACGTCATGTTCCGCTCGCCAGTGCGAGAGTTGAGTGAGCTTGCGGGAATGACCACGCGCGAAGTGACGACCACAACGCGCGTGGAGACGTTGATCCACGGGGATACGCCCAAGCCCATGGTGATCACCGTGAATGATCGGGCCGCGACGCGAGAGGCGATTATTCGGAAAGTGCGGGAGCTGGGGCATGGGTTTGTTGAACGTTCGGAGTGGCATGCGACTTCGCCAAAAAAGCCGTTGGTTCGTGACTGGGACTACACAATGATTGCGCTGCATCATGCGGGGAGGAGTTATTCGTGTGGTATTGGGAGTGAGCAAATGCTGGACACCCAGGAGATGCAAAAACAAGACATTTTTGATGACTTTACCTATCACTTTGCAATTGATTGCTCCGGCGCTATTTATGAGGGAAGAGACATACGATTTAAAGGCGAGCACCTAATCTTGTATAACTCAAATGCCATCGGCATCGTGTTGCTGAACAACTTAACGACAGAAGAGGAAGGAGATGACTGGATTACGCAGGGTCGAAACACCTTGAACCCCCTCGGATTCAGCACCACCAACGAGATTCCCACTCCACAAAAAAACGCAACCATTAGCTTGATCACTGCTCTGAAAAGCATATTCCAAATAAACTTTTTCGGCGGTCATAGGGAGTTTCCACACCAAGACATCAAAGAGGCAAAAATATGTCCAGGAAATGTCGGCATGGCCTTTGTCAAAAGCGTTCGTGCGACGACCCGATTACAGAAGCCCGAGAAATCATGAAGAAATCTGCCTTCCTTGTGCTTCCGGCTTTTACGGCTTCGCTGGTGTTTGGCTACTACAGAGAGACAGGCGAAGCCGAAATGTACACGCACATTTTTATAAAGAAATATCCAACCCTGCAGATCGGGTTCGAAAATATATTCGCTAATCTACGTGACGCTAAGAGCCTATCGGAGCTGACTCACGAAGAACGCCATCAGGTAATGGACTACTGCAAATACCGGCTCGGCATCGAAACCAGACTCCAGACACAAAGCGAGCTGGATGAGTGTATGGACTAGATCTCACTGAAAGACATCGCCGCCTGCCGGAAAAGGCCACAAACACACCAATCTTGAACAATGCACATAGCGCGAACACACCCACGGTACATTGACTTGAATATGAAAAAACTTTACTCGCTAGGCCTGACCGCACTAATTATTTTTCTAACTGGCAATGCCATGACAATGAATTACATCACTTACAAGCAGAACGTGGACTTGGAACCCATCGTCCTTGCCGCCGTTGCATCGTTGGCATCAATCATCATAGCGTTACCCCTATTCCTGTTTACCCCCACTCCGCCAACCACCACATTCTCTTCAAGACAACTGATCAAGAACTATTTTTGGATCACCCTGTTTACGTTCACCTGCTGGGCAAGTGGCTACACAGCTTTGCTAAACCTTAACCCAGCCGTGTTTGCCAGCATCGCCTTCTCGGTGAGCTCGATCATCATCGCTCTGACGAATATAAGAAAGTCAGGCAGATTGGGCCTATTTGGCTTTCTGCTTACACTGGGCACAGGATGGGTGCTGTGTACTTCTTACAGCTCAGTCATGCAAGGCAGTGGCATACATGATGATTACGAGCTGGAAACAGGTGTGACGTTTTCAGTAACGTGCGGCATTTCGCTTTATTTAATTACACTGTTAACCCAGCGACTTAACAATCTAGGCCAACCCTTCCACAACCTATATGCGCGCAGATCACTGTTCGCTTTCCTGGTCTGCGCAACGATTGGATTGCTGGATGGTGCCCTCGTGACCATCGTGTCTGAGGCGCCTCAGTTGACGGCCCTCACCGTGATCTTCCTGGTCCTGATGCAATCAGCACTGGTGCTGTCCATAAGAACAATCGGCCGACATGTCGTAACGGTGGGTATTGCTGGAACAGCCGTTTACACGCTGATCGTTCAGGTAGCGGTTTTTCAACAGTCCGTTGACTCGCTCATGGTCATCACGATTGTTGGGAACGCTGTGGGCTTGATCCTCATGTCATTCACGCAGACCAATTACAACCCTGACTGTCGGCGATAACGACTCAGCGTCGTCACCGTCAACAGTAGCCCGGGCACCAAAGCACCCGGGCCGTTCACCTCAACTCAGCGCAGCCTGCTCCACCAACTCAGCCGGCGAAACAATGCTGGTCTTCATCCCGCGCGACTGGCCGGAACTCAGGTAAGCCGCAATAGATTCCTGCGTCACCTCACCCAGGAACACATTTTCGGCATCCAGCACCGGCAGCCACGAGCGGTTGAACTCGTACATGCGCGACAGCAGGATGCGCAGGTGTTCGTCGTAAGCGGCGGTGGCGTTGAACGGGCGCAGGTATTGCTCGCACGTGCCGGCCTGACGGTGCAGGTCGCGGCGGCGGACGTAGCCCATCGCCTTGTTTTCGGCATCGGTGACGACCACGTAGCGGCGGTCGTTCTCGTCCATGATTTCCAGCGCATCGGCGACCGGGGTTTCCGGGCTCACGGACGGCGCGTTGTCCGCCGCGTCTTCGGCCTTGACCAGCAGCAGGCGCTTGAGCGTGCTGTCCTGGCCGACGAAGTTGCTGACGAAATCATCCGCCGGGTGCGCCAGCAGGGTGTCCGGGTGATCGATCTGCAGCAGCTTGCCGGCGCGGAAGATGGCGATCTTGTCGCCCAGCTTGATGGCTTCGTCGATGTCGTGGCTGACCATGATCACGGTCTTGTTCAGCGCGCGTTGCATCTCGAAAAACTCGTTCTGGATCATCTCGCGGTTGATCGGGTCGACCGCACCGAAGGGCTCGTCCATCAGCAGCAGCGGCGCGTCGGCGGCCAGCGCACGAATCACACCGATCCGCTGTTGCTGACCACCCGACAACTCGCGCGGATAGCGATGCAGGTACTGCTTGGGTTCCAGCTTGATCATGCTCATCAGTTCGCGAGCACGGTCGTGGCATTTCTGTTTGTCCCAACCCAGAAGCTTAGGCACGACCACGATGTTTTCCTCGATGGTCATGTTGGGGAACAGGCCGATCTGCTGAATCACGTAACCGATGTTGCGGCGCAGGGTGACTTCGTCGAGACCGGTGGTGTCCTCGCCATTGATCAGTACTTTGCCGGAGGTCGGCATGATCAGCCGGTTGATCATTTTCAGTGTTGTACTTTTGCCGCAACCCGACGGACCCAGGAACACGCAGATCTCGCCTTCATTGACGGTCAGGCTCACTGAATCGACGGCCTTCACTTCCTTGCCGTTGCTCTGGAAAGTCTTGGTCAGGTTCTGCAGCTCAATCATTTGTTTGGCGATCATTTCAGGAGTCCTTTGGGAGTCAGCGAGCGTTGCAGCCATTGCAGAAGCAGGTCGGCGAAGATGGCCAGAATGCTGACCAGTACGGCGCCGACGATCAGCATCGACATATCGCTTCGGCTGATGGAAGCGAGGATGAGTACGCCCAGACCGCCCGCGCCAATGGTTGCGGCGATGGTCATGACACCGATGTTCATGACCACGGCGGTGCGGACGCCGGCAAGGATCACCGGCACGGCGATCGGCAGTTCGACCATGCGCAGGCGCTGGCCGAAGGTCATGCCGATGCCCTTGGCTGCTTCACGAATGCCGGGCTCGACGCCGGTCAGCGCCAGGTAGGTGTTGCGCATGATCGGCAGCAGCGAGTAGAGAAACACCGCCGTGATGGCCGGCATCGGGCCGAGGCCCTGACCGAACTTCGAATAGAACGGCAGCAGCAAGCCGAACAGGGCAATCGACGGGATGGTCAGCAGCACGGTGGCGCTGGCCTGCAACGGCCCGGCGAGGGTTGGGAAGCGCGTCATTAACACGCCGAGCGGCACGCCGACGACAATCGCCAGCGTCACCGCGATGCCAACGAGGGTGATGTGCTGCAGGGTCAGGTGCATGACCTGATTCCAGTCCAGATGGGAGAAAGCGCTGAGGAAACTCATGGTTTCTCCTCCTGTTTTGCCGCCGACGCCGGCGGGACCGGCACGCTGTCGGCGGAAGGGTTGATCGGATGCTCGCGCAGGAATTCTGCCGCCACAAGGGTAGGACTTTCGTGGTCGACGTCGATGCGCGCGTTCAGCGTACGCATGGTCTGGTTATCCAGCAGCGCGGCGAGTGGCTTGAGCAAATCGGCCAGTTCCGGGTGCTTGTCCAGGTACTCTTTGCGGATGACTGGTGCGGCGGTGTAGTCCGGGAAGTAGTGCTTGTCGTCCGCCAGCACCTTGAGTTTGAACGCGTTCAGACGGCCATCGGTGGTGTAGACGAGGCCTGCAAAAACCTGCCCGTTGCGCAGCGCGGTGTAGACCAGGCCGGCGTCCATCTGACGAGTGTTTTCACGCCCCAGGTTCATGCCGTAATGCTTGACCATGCCCACCAGACCGTCGGAACGGTTGGCGAACTCGGTGTCCAGCGCGACGATGTGACCCTTGTCGGCCTCGGCCTTGAGCACCGTGGTCAGGTCAGACATGGTGTTGACCTGCGGATACTGCTGGGCAATTTTGTCCGGCAGAGCCAAGGCGTAGGTGTTGTTGAACTTGGACGGCGACAGCCAGACCAGCCCCTTTTTCGCGTCCAGTTCCTTGACGCGCTGATAGGTCTGCTCGCTGTCGAGCTTCTCGTCGACATGGTTATAGGCCACCAGCGACACACCGGTGTATTCCCACAGCAGATCCAGCTGGCCGCTTTCCTGAGCACTGCGCGCCAGGTTACTGCCAAGGCCGCCGGTGATCTGGACGTCATAGCCCTTGTCGCGCAGGTATTGCGCCGTCAGTTCGGCCAGCATGGTCTGCTCGGTGAACACCCGCGCGCCGATCCGCAGCACCGGCGTTTCAGCGGCTGCATCCGCGGCCTGGGCGAAACCGGACAGCAACAGCCCGAGGCCCATGATTAATGTGCATAACTTCTTCATAGCAATTCCTTTCTCAGCGGGGCTCGAGTTATCGAGCCAGGCCGCGTTCCAGCCAGAGACGGCTTGCCAGGGTCACGGCGCCATCAAGCAGCAGCGCCAGCAACGCGGTACACGCAGCGCCCAGCACCAGTTGCGGCTGATTGTTCAGGGCGATGCCGGGGAAAATCAGGCTGCCCAGGCTGTTCGCGCCGATGAGGAAGGCCAGTGGCGCGGTCCCGACGTTGATCGCCAGCGCCACACGCACACCGCCGATGATGATCGGCACGGCGTTGGGCAGCTCGACACGCCACAACACCTGACGCGGTGTCATGCCGATGCCGCGAGCGGCTTCTTTGAGGGACCCCTGAACGTTTTTCAGGCCTTCGTAGGTGTTGCGCACGATGGGCAACAACGAAGCGAGGAACAAAGCGAAGATTGCCGGACCGCTGCCGATGCCCAGAATACCCAGAGCAATGGCCAGCACGGCGAGAGGAGGAACGGTGTTACCGATGTTGAAGATCTGCATGAAGCGTTCGGCGCGGCCAACCATGTTCGGTCGGCTAAGGACAATGCCGGTCGGGATGCCGACCACCAGTGCCGCGAGCATCGAAGCCAACACAAGCCAGACATGGGCTTGCAGATAAAACAGCAGATCATCCTGATATTGCCTGATGGTACTGATGCCGATCCATTGGACCAGCAGGGCCAGGAGTGCGATGACAATCACACCTCCCAACAGCCCCTTGCCATAGCGATTTGCCACGGGCGGACTCCTTATTTCAGTCGGCGAACGTCTGGCGTGGAACTGGCCCTTTCAGGCAGCACGCGAACGTTCGCGAAGAGCAGCGGGTGGGTCGCCGGAAAGGTTGATACCTCGGCGAAAACACAAGCCATGAGCGCAGCTTCGTCAAGCTAACTTGCTGATTTTGCAACCCTTGGCGTCTTGCGATACCAGGGAATGGACGTCTCCTTAACCGCAAAGGTTCCCACGTGCGATGGTATCTGGCCACCCCTTATTGACTGAACGGTTCGGTTATTGCTTTGGTTTGGGCTATAATCGCCGCCCTTTTTTTGAATCACCTCTCGGGCGATTTCCCATGACCAGACAGGCCGCCGAAGTCGCGAAACGCCGCACTTTCGCCATCATTTCCCACCCCGATGCGGGTAAGACCACCATCACTGAAAAGCTCTTGCTGATGGGCAAGGCCATTTCCGTCGCCGGTACGGTGAAGTCGCGTAAATCCGACCGTCACGCCACCTCCGACTGGATGGAAATGGAGAAGCAGCGCGGCATTTCCATCACCACCTCGGTCATGCAGTTCCCGTATCGCGATCACATGATCAACCTGCTCGACACCCCGGGCCACGAGGACTTCTCCGAAGACACCTATCGCACGTTGACCGCCGTCGACTCGGCGCTGATGGTGCTCGATGGCGGTAAAGGGGTTGAGCCCCGCACCATCGCACTGATGGACGTCTGCCGCCTGCGCGACACGCCGATCGTGAGCTTCATCAACAAGCTTGACCGCGACATTCGCGACCCGATCGAGCTGCTCGACGAGATCGAAGCGGTCCTGAAGATCAAGGCCGCGCCCATCACCTGGCCGATCGGTTGCTACCGCGATTTCAAAGGCGTCTATCACCTCGCCGACGACTACATCATCGTCTACACCGCCGGTCACGGTCACGAGCGCACCGAGGTGAAAATCATCGAGAAGCTCGACTCGGACGAAGCGCGCGCCCACTTGGGTGATGAGTACGATCGCTTTGTCGATCAGCTGGAACTGGTGCAAGGCGCCTGCCATGAATTCAACCAGCAGGAATTCCTCGACGGCCAGTTGACCCCGGTGTTCTTCGGCACGGCGCTGGGCAACTTCGGTGTCGACCACGTTCTGGACGCCGTCGTGAATTGGGCACCGAAGCCACTGGCCCGGGTTGCCAACGAGCGCACGGTCGAGCCGGTCGAGGAAAAATTTGCCGGCTTCGTGTTCAAGATTCAAGCGAACATGGACCCGAAACACCGCGACCGCATCGCGTTCATGCGCATCTGCTCGGGCAAGTACGACAAGGGCATGAAGATGCGCCATGTGCGCACCGGCAAGGACGTGCGCATCGGTGACGCGCTGACGTTCTTCTCCAGCGAGCGTGAGCAGTTGGAAGAAGCCTACGCCGGCGACATCATCGGCCTGCACAACCACGGCACGATTCAGATCGGCGATACGTTCACTGAAGGCGAGGCGCTGGGCTTCACCGGCATTCCGCACTTCGCCCCGGAGCTGTTCCGCCGCGTGCGCCTGAAGGATCCGCTGAAATCCAAGCAACTGCGTCAGGGTCTGCAGCAACTGGCCGAGGAAGGCGCCACCCAGGTGTTCTTCCCGCAGCGCAGCAACGACATCATCCTCGGCGCCGTCGGTGTGCTGCAGTTCGACGTGGTCGCCAGCCGCTTGAAGGAAGAATACAAAGTCGAGTGCGCCTACGAGCCGATCACCGTGTGGTCAGCCCGCTGGATCGATTGCAGCGACAAGAAGAAGCTCGAGGAATTCGAGAACAAGGCCGTGGAAAACCTGGCCGTGGACGGCGGCGGTCACCTGACCTACCTCGCGCCGACGCGGGTCAACCTGGCCTTGATGGAAGAGCGCTGGCCTGACGTGAAATTCCGTGCGACGCGGGAGCATCACTAAGCACTGGTGATGGTGAATTTGCAGTGCTCGTTCCCACGCTCTGCGTGGGAACGTCGCTGCTGACGCTCCGCGTCACCTGACTGCGGACGCGGAGCGTCCAGGGATGCATTCCCACGCGGAGCGTGGGAACGATCAGTTGTCCCCCTACTTCACCACCATCCCCACGCCCCGCCCACGGGGATCGGACGCGGTTTCGACTTTCGTGCCGTCGATCTTGATCGCCTGCACATTGCCCATCGACCAGCCCTGGTCCTTCAGCGTGTAACCCATCGCCGTCAGCTCGTCGGCAACCGGTATGGCCAGCGGTGCAAATTTCTCGGTGTAGATCGTGTCTTTCGGCAGCAACTGGTGATGAACCCGCTGCGCGGCAACCGCGTCTTTCAGCGGCATGTGGAAGTCATAGATATTGTTCAGCACCTGAAACACCGTGGTGAAAATCCGTGAGCCGCCCGGCGTGCCCAGCACCAGCGTGACCGCACCATCGCGGGTGACCAGGCTCGGGCTCATCGACGACAACATGCGCTTGCCCGGCTGGATGGCGTTGGCATCCCCGCCCACTACACCGAACGCATTGGCAACGCCCGGCTTGGAACTGAAATCATCCATCTCGTCGTTCAGCAAAAAGCCTGCGCCCTTCACCACCACGCCGCTGCCGTAATCCCAGTTCAGGGTGTAGGTGTTGCTGACCGCGTTGCCCTTGGCATCGACGATGGAGAAGTGCGTGGTCTGGTGGGATTCAAGCCCGGCTTTTACGTTTTCCGTGGGCGAAATCGCCGTCGGGTTGACCTCATGGGCACGCTTGGCCAGATAGGCGTTATCGGTCAGCTGATTCACCGGCGCCACGGAAAAGTCTGGATCGCCCAGGTAGTTGGCGCGATCGGCGAACACGCGTTTTTCGATTTCAGCGAGCAGGTGGATGTAGCGCGCCGAGTTAAGCGGCACGTCCTTGAAGTCATCGGCAAGCAGCTGCTTCATTCCGATCAATTGCGCCAGCGCGATGCCGCCGGAACTGGGCAGCGGCGCGGTATAAAGGGTGTTGCCGTTGAAGTTCACGTGCAGCGGCTTGCGCCAGACCGCCTTGTAATCCTGCAGGTCCTCTTTGGTGATCAGGCCGTTGTCGTGCTGCATCTGCGCCACCAGCAGATCGGCCGTCTGGCCCTGATAAAACTCGTTGGCGCCTTTGTTGGCGATGCGTTCCAGGGTCTTGGCCAGCTCCGGCTGACGGAAGGTCTCCCCGGTCTTCATGTCGCCGAAGTAATCCGCAAAATTGGTTTTGCCGTTGAGCTGTTTGATGGCTTCGGCGCCGTACATGTACTGCTTGTCGGCGACCTTGAAGCCGTTTTTGGCGTAACCAATGGCCGGCGTCAGCAGCTCGGCCCACGGCAGCTTGCCGAATTTCTGATGCGCTTCCCACAGCCCCATTACCGTGCCGGGCACGCCCGAGGCACGTGCGCCCACCAGACTCATGCCCGGGATGACCTCGCCCTTGTCGTCCAGGTACATGTTGCGCGTAGCGGCTTTCGGCGCGGCTTCGCGGTAGTCGAGAAAATACGGCCGACCGTTCATGAACAGGGTCATGAAGCCACCGCCGCCGATGTTGCCCGCTTCGGGGTAAGTGACCGCCAGGGTGAAGGCCGTGGCGACAGCGGCATCGACGGCGTTGCCGCCCTTTTTCAGAATCTGCGCAGCGACCTGAGCACCGTATTGGTCTGGGGCCGCAACGGCGCCGCCTTCCAGTACCACGGCATACACCGGCGAACTCGCGGCGAAGATCACCGACAGGGCAAGGGTTTTCAGGGTCACTGCACGCATGGGGCTTCCTTGATGGCAAATGCGACAGCTTGGAACTGATGGGCTGTCTGGAGGCTGAAGAGACTAACGGTCCGGCTGCACATTAATGATGAAACTTGGCGCAAACGCAAACGGCCAAGCGCCTAAACCGGGGCACGTTCAGGTTCATCCCGAACGGGAAACACCACCGCCCTCTCCCGCCGCAGATTGAGCGCCAACACGCTCGCGAGCACCACAATCGACCCGACGATCACCCGCTGTGAGGGCAACTCGCCCAGCATCACCGACGCGATGGCGATGGCCATCGGTGGCGTCAGGTACAAACTCATTGAGGCGCGGCTGACCTCCATGTGCTTCAAGACGTACG
The DNA here is from genome assembly GCF_055283955.1 of Pseudomonas sp. HP_12. NCBI lineage: Bacteria > Pseudomonadati > Pseudomonadota > Gammaproteobacteria > Pseudomonadales > Pseudomonadaceae > Pseudomonas > Pseudomonas sp. HP_12. Next base: position 25,774 of record NZ_JBTOQG010000034.1, on the reverse strand, counting down.
CCCAGGCCAGGTACGCCAGCGCGCTGGGGAACAGCCCCAATACGCCCACCGCCACATTGACCCGCATCGGCGCGTTGAAGATTTCGCCGATCAGCCCCGGCAGGTAAACCAGCAGGAACACCGTGCCGGCCCAGACCGTGTAACAGACCATGGTCAGGCCGTCGTACCGGTGGCTGTGACGCTTCTGCAATGAGAAATAAACGCTCCAGGAAAACGCCGCCACCAGGATCAGCAGCCCGCGCGCATCCATGTGGCCAATGCCGCGATCACCAGTGACGACAATTGCGGCGCCCACCAGCCCGAGCGCCACACAGCCCCAACGCCAGGCGCTGACCCGCTCCTTGAACACGAAATGCGCCAGCAGCGCGGTGAACAGAGGTGTCGACTGAACCAGCACGCTCGACGCCCCGGCAGTCACGCCGGCCTGGCCGAAGTTGAGGGCGATGTGATGCAGGCTGACGGCGAAGAAACCCAGCACCGCGAGCAACGGCAGATCTTTCAGGCGCGGTAACGCGATGCGTTGCGATGAGGCGATTAACAGCATGAACACCGACGCGATCAGAAAGCGCAGCAGCGCCAGATGCCCCGGCTCATAGGCCTGCAAACCGATGCGAATGCCGGTCGGCGAGAAGCCCCAGCAGGCGACCACAAAGAAAGTGGCCAGAGCGACTTTCATCCCCTGCCAGGGCACCGCAGCGTTAGCCGTAACATCGGAATCAGGAACTGGCTCAGCTACCACGCTCATCTCGATACTCCTGCCGACAAGCCCGGCGCTTGCCCATGGCTGCGAGTATCGAAACAACTTATGCTCACCACAACCGAACAATAATGATGCAACCCCTCACTATTGGTGATGAATGGAGCTGGCTCAGATTCGCATGTTCAAGACCGTCGTCGACACCGGCAGCATTGCCCGCGCTGCGGAGGTGTTGCATTGCGTGCCGTCGAACATCACCGCGCGGATCAAGGCGCTTGAAGCAGAGCTCGGCACCGAGCTGTTCTACCGTCAGGGCCGCGGTTTGCGCATCAGCGCGGCGGGGGAAATCTTCCTCACCTACGCCGGCAAGATGCTCAGCCTGGCCGACGAAGCCAAACGCGCGGTGCACCCGGACGCCGCGCCATCCGGGCCGTTGCGCATCGGCGCCATCGAATCTTCGGCCACGGCGCGGCTGCCGCGACTGCTGGCGCGCTTTCATGCGCGTTATCCGCAGGTGTCGCTGGAGCTGACCACTGGCACCGGCACGCAACTGCTCGACGCGACGCTCAATCAGAAGCTCGATGGCGCCATTGTCGCCATCGATGTCAAACGCCCACGGCTCAAGCGCACGTCGATGTACCGGGAGGATCTGGTGCTGATTGCGGCCGAGTCGTTGGGGCCGATTCGCAGCGCGGCGGATCTGCAGGGCAAATCGATTTTCATGTGGCCCGAAGGCTGCCCTTATCGCGCGGCGCTGGAGCGATGGTTGCAGAACGACGGCCAGACTCAGCCCATCGTCAGCATCGCCAATTACGGCACCATCGTCGGTTGCGTCAGCGCCGGGGCCGGGGTGGCGCTGGTGCCCAAGGGGGTTTTCGAGCAGTACCGGAAAGGCTCGGGCTGGGTCGGTTATGAATTCCCTGAACTGACATCCATCGACAACCTGTTTTACTGGCACGAGAGCGCCGAGCATCACCCGGCGCGGGAGGCGTTTGTGGAGATGTTGCGGGCGGAGTTCAGCGGGGTGGGCGAGGCGTGACGCGTCAGGCGGCGTACACCGCCAGTTTCTCATGGATGAAATCCAGAAAGCACTGAATCCGCAACGCCAGCTGCGAGTTGCGGTAGTAAACGGCGTGGATCGGCTGTCGATAGCCGCTGTTGGCCTGGGGCAGGATGACGTTAAGGCGGCCCTGGCGGATGTCTTCGTGGGTCATGAAGTGCGACAGGCACACGATGCCCTCACCCGCCAACGCCAACTGGCGCAACGTCTCGCCGCTGGAGGCCGAAACCGTCGGCTGAATGAACAGCCGGTCCCCGTCGGCGTGGCGCAACGGCCAGTGGTTGAGGGTTTCGGTCTGGGTGAAGCCGAGCAGCGAATGCTCGCTCAGCGCTGCAACGGTTTTCGGCGTGCCGTGCTTTTCGAGGTATTCAGGGCTGGCGAGGATGTTCAGCGGACTGCTGCCGAGGGGCCGGGCATGCAGGGTGGAATCAGCCAGCACGCCAATACGGATCGCCACATCGGTGCTCTGTTCCAGCAGATCAATGATCAGATCGTTGCTGTTCAGCTCCAGCTGGATGTCCGGGTACAGCGCGCGAAACTCGGCGACGTACGGGACAATGGAATGCAGCATGAAGGGCGACGCCGCGTTTATCCGCAAACGGCCAGAGGGCGTCTGCTGGCGCACCGACATGCGCTCTTCCAGCTCTTCCATCTGATCCAGAATCTGCCTGGCCCGCTCAAGGAAATACTTGCCCTCCTCGGTCAGGTCCATGCGCCGCGTGGTGCGATTGATCAACGTCGTGCCCAGCTTGCCTTCGAGTCGCGACAGCGTGCGGCTGATTGCCGAAGGCGTCTGCCCGACCTGCTCGGCCGCAGCGGAAATCGAGCCGCTTTCGATCACCGTCACAAACACCTGCAACTCATCCGACCTGGCTTTCACTGTTGTCTCCCGCTCACAAGAGACCGGATATTAGCGCGCTTGGGGGCGAGCTATAAGCTGCAAGCCGTAAGTGAGCCGTGAGCCGTGAGCTTGAAGCTTGAAGCTTGTAGCTCGCTTCTCGCGTCTCAGATCCCGAACACCGAGGCCAGATGCGCCTCGTACCGCTCCACGTCTGCTTCCACATTCGGCATCTTCATCACGTCCACCGCCAGGAAGGTCGGCAGGCCGGTCATGCCCAAGAATTGGTTGGCCTTGTGGAAGGGGAAGTACACGGCATCCACGCCCTTGGCTTCGAAGAAGTCGGCCGGGTCGTCGAACGCTTGCTGCGGCGCATTCCAGGTGGCCGAAATCATGTATTGCTTGCCGTGCAGCAAGCCGCCGCTGCCATAACGCTGGGAGGCATCGGAACGGGTGCGACCGTCGTTGGCGTACAGGCTGCAGTGACCTTCGGTGAACACTTCGTCGATGTACTTTTTCACCGTCCACGGCGCCCCCATCCACCAGCCCGGCATCTGCCAGATAATCACGTCAGCCCAGAGAAACTTCTGCACTTCTTCGGCCACGTCGTAGCCGCCGTCGATGAAGGTCTGTCGTACTTCAAAACCGGCACGGTCCAGCAGCACCAAGCCGGCTTCATGCAGCGTGGTGTTGTAGCGGCCGTCGGAGTGCGCGAATTGTTTGCCGCCGTTGAGAAACAATACTTTTTTCATATCAAGCCTCGTCCGTCGTCAATGCAGCCCGCGGCTCTGCGGTACTGGATTGAGGGTCTTCAATTGGAATGGACGGCAGAATATCTGGCGGACGAGACGGGAATAAGCCACAGACGGGCAAAATACATTTGCGCCTGAATCACGAGTCAGGCGGCTATTGATGAATTTATGTTGATAGAACGGCAGCGTGAATCCGAGCCGAACGCCGCGTAATCAGCCTGCGATCATCAGGTGCGCGCCCAGCAGGGCCATGCCGATAAAGAACAGCCGCTTGAACACCAGAGCGCTGATGCGTTGACGCAGCCACTGCCCGAACATCATCCCGAACAACGCGGGAATCAGCGCCAGCAACGAGGCGCCCATTTCAGCGCTGCCCACTGCGCCGTTCCAGAACAGACCCACACCCAATGCCAGGGTCGAGACAGTGAACGACAGCCCCAGCGCCTGCACCAGTTCATTACGATCCAGCCCCAGGCCCTGAATGTAGGGCACCGCCGGAATGACGAAAACGCCGGTGGCCGAGGTGACCAGGCCGGTAATAAATCCGCACAACGGCCCGAGCCAGCGCTCGGCAGCGGGCGGCACGTTGAGCGTCGGCAGAAACAAGCCGCACAGCGCGTAGACAAACAGCGCGCCGCCCAGCGCCCTCGCCATGCCGTGCCCGTTGCCGAGGCCCAGTGCGTATGAGCCGAGCAGCGTGCCGATGACGATCATCAACAGCAGCGGCCACAACCGCGTACAGAGTCCTCGCAAATGCCCGCCGGTTGCCAACTGCCAGAAGTTGGTCAGCGTCGAGGGAATCAGCAGCAGCGCGGCCGCCTGGGTCGGCAGCATCATCGCGCCGAGCAAGCCCATCGCAACCGTCGGCAACCCCATGCCGATGACGCCCTTGACCGTCCCCGCCAGCAGGAACGTCAGCATCACCAGCACTGACAAGGTCCAGCCAAGGTGTTGATAAAGCGATAGGAAACCAGTCATGGGCGCATCCTGCGAAAAGGTCGACGAGGGGAAACATCGGGCGTTGCAATCGGCGCCACTTCAACACATTCGGGCACCTGAGGTAACAGAAAAATAGTCGGCACCACGTATCTGAATAGCGATTTGCTGACGCAGCTTTCCATTTCTGCCAACCCGACTTGCCATTTGTAACGTTTCACCGGCAGCCGGTTTTTCCTAGGATCCCCTGACGTCGCCGACGCCTGGCTCGCCAGCAATCACGTGTTTGAGGGGGAATGCATATGTCCGATGCAACTGAGCGTCTGTGGGGCGCGCGCTTCAAGTCAGCGCCGGCTGAAGCGATGGCCAACCTGTCACGCTCGCCCGCCGTCTATTTCCGCATGACGCCCTATGACGTTGCGGGTTCGAAAGCCCACGCCCACGAGCTTGAGCGCGCCGGCTTGCTGGATGCCGACGAAACGCGGCGCATCATCGACGCGCTGCAATCGATCGACGAGGACTTCGCCGCTGGCACGATTCAGCCCATCCCCGCCGACGAGGACGTGCACACCTTCATCGAGCGCCTGCTCACCGAACGCCTTGGCGCACTGGGCGGCAAGCTTCGCGCCGGGCGCTCGCGCAACGATCAGACGGCCAATGACATGCGGCTGTTTTTGCGTGACCGCATTCGCGTGCTGTCCCTGTCGATTCTCGATCTCCAGCAGGCACTGGTCAGCCAGGCCGAAGCGCATATCGAGACTATCGCGCCCGGTTTCACTCACTTGCAGCAAGCCCAGCCGATTGTCTTCGGCCACCATTTGATGGCCCACGCCCAGGCAATTCATCGTGACATCCAGCGCCTGCAGGATTGGGATGAGCGCTTCAATCTGTCGCCCCTCGGCGCCGCCGCCATGGCCGGTTCCGCCATCGCCCGCGACCCGCAACGTTCGGCGGCGGAAATGGGCTACGCCGGGCCGTGCGAGAACTCCATCGACGCCGTCGCCAGCCGCGATCACGTGGCCGAGTTTCTGTTCTGCGCGAGCATGCTGGGTATCAATATTTCGCGCATGGCCGAGGAGTTCTGCATCTGGACATCGCGGCAGTTTCGCTGGATCGAGCTGGACGATGCCTACGCCACGGGCAGCTCGATCATGCCGCAGAAAAAGAACCCGGACATCGCCGAACTGGCCCGGGGCAAATCCGGCCGTTTGATCGGTTCGCTGACGGCGATTCTGTCGGTGCTCAAGGCGCAGCCGCTGTCGTATAACCGGGATTTGAGCGAAGACAAACACGCCATTTTCGACGCGCTGGATACGCTGAATCTGGTGTTACCCGCCTTCGCCGGCATGGTTCGAACCATGAAGGTGCGCAAGGACGAATTGCTGCGGCAGGCACCTTTGGGGTTCACCCTGGCGACGGAAATCGCCGACTGGCTGGCCGTTCGCGGTGTGCCGTTCAAGGAAGCCCACGAGATCACCGGGCAACTGGTGCAGCTGTGTGAGGCGCAGGACATCGGGCTGCCAGAGCTGACGCCAAAGATGCTCGCCGACACCGATCCGCGCCTGACGCCGGAGGTGTTGGAGAGCCTGACGCTTGAAGCTGCACTGGCGGCGCGCAGCGGCTGGGGCGGAACGTCGCCGGTGCGAGTGGCCGAACAGATCGCGCGGTTTAAACAGCACTTGGTGGCGCAAGAGCAGTGGGCCAAGGATTACAGCGGCCCGCGGGGTTAGTTCTCGGTGGGACTGCGTGCATTTAGTGGGACCCGCGTGCACATTGTAGGACCGGCTTTAGCCGGGAAGGCGTCGGATGTCACGCCGCGATATTGCGTTGTTGGTGCTGGCCTCTTCCCGGCTAAAGCCGGTCCCACTGACTGACCGCGTGCACATTGTGGGACCGGCTTTAGCCGGGAAGAGGCCGGGGCGTGCACCATCAGTTTTCCTTCTTGATGTAACCCTGAACCACCGCCGAGAAATCCTTGCCGCCATCACCGCGCAAACTCATCGCCTGATACAGCTGCTGCGCCAGCGCGCCCATGATCACGGGTTGGCGTGCGGCTTTGGCGGCTTCGGTTGCCAGGCCCAGGTCCTTGAGCATCAGCTCCGCGCCAAACCCTCCGGTGTAACCCCGCGACGCCGGCGCGGTTTCCACGACGCCGGGCCACGGGTTGTACATTTCCGAGCTCCAGCAGCGTCCGGTCGAGCTGTTGATGATGGTCGCCAGCACGCCGGTGTCGATGCCCAGGCTATTACCCAGCGCCATGGCTTCTGCCACACCGATCATGGAAATGCCCAAGAGCATGTTGTTGCAGATCTTGGCGATCTGCCCGGTGCCGACATCGCCGCAGTGGACGATGTTGCGGCCCATCTGCGCGAGGATCGGCTTGAGCACCGTGAAGTGCTCAAGACTCGCGCCGACCATGAACGTCAACGTCCCGGCCTGCGCGCCGCCCGTGCCGCCGGACACCGGCGCATCGCCGACCACCACACCCTGTTTCGCCGCTGCGGCCGCCACATCGCGGATGGTTTGTGGGTCGATGGTGCTGCAGTCCACCGCCGGCACCCCTGCGCTGATGCCAGCCAATACGCCGTCTTCATTCAGATAAACCGCGCGAACGTGAGCGGCTGCCGGGAGCATGGTGATGACGAGGTCGGCACCCTGAGCCGCATGTTTGGGCGACTCACTGATGCGGCTGCCCAATTCGGCCAGCTCGGCCAGCACCTGTTGATTCAGGTCGAACAAATGCAGCTGATGCCCGGCACGGATCAGGTTCCGCGCCATCGGCGCCCCCATATTGCCCAGACCGATGAATGCGATTTTCATGGTTGTTCTCCTTGTTCAGTTCCAGATCCACAGGCGACGCAAGCCCTTGTGGGAGCGAGCTTGCTCGCGAAGCGATCGTTCAGATGGCACAGCGCTGAATGACGCAACGTGATCGCGAGCAGGCCAAGGCCCGCTTAAAGCGCGTCGCACTCAACGCAAATTGATCGTCGTGTTCACCCCGTCATTCACGCTGTCGTCATCGAACCAGCGGCTGGTGACGGTCTTGGTCTGAGTGTAGAACTGCACCACCTGCTTGCCGTACGGCCCCAGATCGCCCAGCTTCGAACCGCGCGAACCGGTGAAGCTGAAGAACGGCACCGGCACGGGAATCGGGATATTGATGCCGACCTGACCCACATCGATTTCACTCTGGAATTTGCGCGCCGCCGCACCGCTCTGGGTGAACAGCCCGACGCCGTTGCCGAACGGGTTGGCATTGACCAGCGCAATGGCCTGATCCAGCGTGTCGACTTCCAGCACCACGAGCACCGGCCCGAAGATTTCCTGAGTGTAGATCTGCATCTCGGTGGTCACGCCCGTGAACAGCGTCGGCCCGACGAAGTTGCCCTCCTCAAAACCCGCCACCATGATGCCCCGCCCGTCCAGCTCAAGGGTGGCCCCTTCCTGAACGCCGCTCTCGATCAGATCAAGAATCCGCTGTTTCGCGCGCCTGGAAATCACCGGCCCGACATCGGTGCCCGGCTCGCTGCCCGCATTCACTTTGAGCTTCTGCGCCAGCGCCTTCAGATCGGGAATCCACTGCTTCGCCGCGCCAACCATCACCACTGCCGACGTCGCCATGCAGCGCTGACCCGCCGCACCAAAACCGGCGCCGACCAGTGCGTTGAGGGTCTGCTCGCGATTGGCATCGGGCAGCACAACGGCATGGTTCTTCGCGCCCATCATCGACTGCACGCGCTTGCCGTGTTTGCCCGCCAGCTCGTAAACGTGAGTGCCCACTGCCGTCGAGCCGACGAAGGACACCGCCTTGATGTCCTTGTGGGTGCAGATCCCGTCGACCACCTCTTTGCCACCGTGCACGACGTTGAGCACGCCCGCCGGCACGCCCGCCTCGACGGCCAGTTCAACCAGCAGCATGGTCGACATCGGGTCCTGCTCGGACGGCTTGAGCACGAAGGTATTGCCGCAGGCGATGGCCATGGGGAACATCCACAGCGGAATCATCGCCGGGAAGTTGAACGGCGTGATGCCTGCGCAGACGCCGATGGGCTGACGCAGCGTGTAGGTGTCCACGCCGCCGGCGACGTTTTCAGCGAATTCGCCCATCTGCAGCGTGCCGATGGAGCACGCGTGCTCAACCACTTCCAGGCCGCGGAAGATATCGCCCTCGGCGTCCGCAATCGTCTTGCCCTGTTCGGCGCTGAGCACCACGGCAATGCGTTTGGAGTGTTCCCGGATTAACGCCTGCAGCTTGAGCATGATGCGCATACGGGCGCCAATCGGCGTGTGCCGCCAGGTGGTGAATGCCTTCTGCGCAGCGGCGACGGCGGCATCGACCTCAGCGGCCGTGGCGAACGGCACGTGGGCCAGCACTTCCTGGGTGGCGGGGTTGACCACGTCGAGCCACTCGGTGGTTTGCGACTCAACCCATTCGCCGCCGATCAGCAGCTTCACGCGGGCCACGGTGGTGTTCTTTTTGTTCAGTGACACGTTCATTGCCATTGCTCCATTCAAGGCAGCGCGCCTGCTTGAGCGCGCTGAAAAAAGTCGATTTCAGGCCGCACGATGGCGAGGCGGATCGCGCTTCATCAGCGCGGTGCAGACCAGTGCCACCAGCGCCATGCCGATCAGGTAGACGATCACGTAGTGCGGACTGCCGCCGCCCATGGCCAGTAACTGCGTGGCGATCATTGGCGCAAATCCGCCGCCCAACACACCCGCCAACTGCACCGAGACAGAGATGCCGCTGTAGCGAATTTCCGCCGGGAACTGGCGAGCAAATAACAGGGATTCCGGCGCGTACAGGATCGGGAAGACCACGCCCACCGCCAGCACCATCGCCCACCACACCATCTGCGGTTCGCGGGTGCCAAGCATGGCGAAGAACGGATAGACGAAGGCGCAGAGCAGCAAAAGCCCGGCGAAATACAGACGTTTCTGACCGACCTTGTCGGACAGATGCCCACACAACGGCATCGTCACAAGAGAAAGCGCAGCGCCAGCTGTGATCGCGCTCAGCACGTCGGCACGAGGGATGAGTAACTGGTTGGCGGCGTACGCCAGGGCGAAGGTCACCGACATGTAAAACCAGGCGTTCTCGGCCGTGCGCGCGCCGATGATGGTCAGGGTTTCTCTAGGGTGCTCGCGGAACACTTTGAACAGCGGCACCTTGACGGCGATGTTGTCTTTTTTCAGCTTCTCGAAATCGGGCGACTCCGGGACTTTCAAGCGAATCAACCAGCCCACGCCCAGCAGCACAACGCTGGCCAGAAACGGAATCCGCCAGCCCCAACTGAGCATGTCGGCCTCCGGCAATTTGGCAACCATGCCCATCGCCAGCGAGGCCAGCACCAGCCCGGCGCCAACGCCGGTTTGCGGCAGGCTGCCGTAGAAACCTTTACGGCCCTCGGGCGCATGTTCGACGGCCATCAGCACCGCCCCGCCCCATTCGCCGCCGACCGCCATGCCCTGGAGAAACCGCATCGCCACCAGCAGGACCGCAGCCCAGTAGCCAATCTGTTCGTAGGTGGGAATCAGGCCGATGATGATGGTCGGAATGCCCATCAGCATCAGGGTGAACAGGAGCATGGACTTGCGCCCGATCTTGTCACCGAAATGGCCGAACACGATGCCGCCCAATGGCCGGCCGAGAAAGCCCACGGCGTAGGTGGCGAACGCCGCCAGCACACCGATGATCGGGTCCAGTGCAGGGAAGAAGATCTTGTTGAAGATCAGTGCGGCAGCCGTGCCGTAGAGGAAAAAGTCGTACCACTCGATGGTCGTGCCAGCCATGCTCGCCGCACCGGCAAGCCGGTAGGATCGGGCGTTTTTCACGGGGCTGGCATCGAGTGCGCCAGCGTCCGCCGTAATAGCGTTCTTCATAAACTCCTCCGCTTATTTATTGTTGTGCAGGGTGTTATGGCGTGTGGGATGGGGCGGTTTGTCGGGGCGTTACCTCGTTGGTTTCAGCTGCTGCAACAGGCGTTGACGGGCAGGTTGGATCCGGCCGCGCTTCGGAGTATAGATGTGCAAACTTCTAATAAGAACGCACATAAAAGCAGGTTCAACATGCAAAAAAACATCACGTCCCTGAGCGCGCTGAACTGGGATGACCTGAAGTTTTTTCTCGAAGTGGCGCGCACGCGCAAGGCCAGTTCCGCGGCCAAACGCCTCGCGGTGGACTACACAACGGTGTCGCGACGGATCAGCTCGCTGGAGACTTCACTGGGCACGTTGCTGTTCGAAAAATCCCGCAACAACGGCTTCATCCTCACCGCCGAAGGCCAGCGATTATTGGGCGCGGCCGAGTCCATCGAGAGCACGCTGCACATCGCCTGCGAGCAGGTTTCCGGCTCCGGCGTCGCACTGTCAGGGCACGTGCGCATGGGCTGCACCGAAGGCTTCGGCAGCTTCTTCATCACCCCGCAACTCAGTCACTTCACCGACACGTACCCTGCCATTTCGGTGGACATCCTGCCGCTTCCGCACTTCATCAGCCTGTCCAAGCGCGAGGCCGATATCGTCATCGCGCTGGAGCGTCCGGAGCACGGGCCTTACGTGTGCTGCAAGCTGTGCGACTACAGCCTGAGGCTCTACGCCACTCAGGAGTATCTCGACAACCACGCGCCGATCCGCAAGACCGAAGACCTCGCCGACCATCCGTTCATAAGCTATGTCGACGACCTGGCCTTCAGCTCGGAATTGCTCTACCTCAGCAACCTCCTCCCCGGCGCCCACGCCACCCTGCGCAGCACCAGCGTCATCGCCCAATACGTCGCCGCGTTGCAGGGACGAGCGCTGGCGATCCTGCCGTGCTTTCTGGCGGCACAGGATGCTCGACTGCTGCCGGTGCTGGAGAGCGAGGTGGATATCACGCGGCAGTTCTGGATGTACTGCCGGGAGGACCTGCGCAAGTTGAAGCGGATCACGTTGCTGTGGGATTACATCCGTGAGGCTACCGAGCGCAATCAGGGGTTTCTGCTGGGCAAGACGGAACGGATGACGTTTGTGGATTGAACGAAAAGTCGGCTGCAGATTGGGGTAGCGCCCAACTTGCCTGCGGATGAAACGCGATCCTGTGGGAGTGAGCTTGCTCGCGAATGCAGCAGTTCAGGCGCTGAAGATGCGGTGGACCTATTCGCGAGCAAGCTCGCTCCCATGAACGTCGCATGCCTGAAGTCTGCGCCTACCTAGCCCCTCCCGACCATAGTTCAGAAATCTCTGAACTATGCATTTGAGCTTTCCTATTCTTCCCGTTCATCGGCCGAATCTAAGATCGGCCGCAATAAAGGAGCCCGTCCAGTAGAGACACGGCCCGAAGATTGCCTTTTCTGATGTGACTGCCGCTGTACCCGCCTCGGCCTGTGCCGTGGCGAAGCCCTGTCTCGGGTCACACGTCAGCCGCTTGCTGCAATCTTTGAGGACGCTCGATGAAACTGGAAATCTTCCGCACGCTCTGGGGCTACCGCGCCAGCAAGGCCCAGGCGCTGGATGAGCTGCTGGAAGCCGGGTTCGACGGCATGGAAGCACGCCTGCCACTGACGCCTGTCGAGCGTGCGGAATTCGGTGCCTTCCTGCGCGCCAATCACGTGCCTTACATCGCCACCGTTTTCACCGCCTACGACGTCCTCCCGGAACAATCAGCGACCACCGCGGAACACCTCACCGATCTGGAACAGAAGCTCGCCTGGTCAACCGAACTGGCGCCGCGCTTCGTCAACGTGCTGGCCGGCAACGACCGTTGGCAATTGCCGCAGCAGGTGGAATTCTTCGGTCGGGCACTGGAGGTGGCGCGCAAGCACGGGCAGACCGTCACTTTCGAAACCCATCGCGCCCGCTCGCTGTTCAATCCGTGGGTCACCCTTGAGCTGATCCGCCAACTGCCCGATCTACGCTTCACCAGCGACATCAGCCACTGGATCGTCACCTGCGAGCGTTTGCTCGACGACCCGGAAGACGACCTCAGCGCGTTCATCGAGCGCGTTCATCACATTCAGGCTCGGGTCGGCTACGACCAGGGTCCGCAAGTCCCTCATCCGGCTGCCCCCGAGTACGCCCGAGAGCTGGCTTTCCATCAGCAGCACTGGGAAGCCGTGTGGACATCCCAGCAGGCCCGCGGTTATCAGGTCAGCACGATGACGCCTGAATTCGGCGCCGACGGCTATCTGCATCATCTGCCCTTCACCAATGTGCCGGTGGCCGATCTCTGGTCGCTGAACGTGGGGATGGGCCAGACCGAACGCGAACATTTCCAGCGCTTCACCCACACCACAAGCCGATAAGGAGCGTTTCGTCATGCCAGATCCGTCGCACACGGCAGTCCCGAAGGTCGCCAATTTCAGCAGCATCCCGGTGGTCGATATCGCGGGGTTGCTCAGCCCCGACATCGCACTGCGTCAGGCCGTCGCCGACGAACTGGGCAAGGCGGCGCGGGAAGTGGGCTTTCTGTACGTCAGGAATCACGGCATTGCACCGTCGTTGATCGACGGTCTGCGTCAGGCGGCCAAGGACCTGTTCGCCCAATCCCTCGATTACAAAATGCAGCACTACATCGGCACTTCACGCAGCCACAAAGGCTTCGTACCCGAGGGCGAAGAGGTGTACGCCAAGGGCAAGCCGGATCACAAAGAGGCGTTCGATATCGGTTTTGAAGTGGGCGATGACGACCCGCTGGTGATCGCCAAAACCCCGCTGATCGGCGCTAACGAGTGGCCGGACTTGCCCGGCTTTCGCCCTGCGGTTGAAGCGTATTACGCGGCGGTATTTGCCTTGGGCCGCCGCCTGTTCGACGGCTTTGCGCTGGCGCTGGGCCTGGAGGAAGGCTACTTCGAGGCGATGGTCACCCGTCCGCCGTCGAAGCTGCGACTGATTCATTACCCGTTCGACGGCGCCGCCCAAGATGCGCCCGGAATTGGTGCGCACACCGATTACGAGTGCTTCACCATGCTGCTGGCCGACAAGCCCGGGCTGGAAGTGATGAACGACCTCGGGCAGTGGATCGACGCGCCCCCGGTGGAGGGCGCGTTTGTGGTGAACATCGGCGACATGCTGGAGGTCATGACCGCTGGTACGTTCGTTGCTACGGCTCATCGGGTACGCACGGTCAGCGAGGAGCGCTATTCGTTTCCGCTGTTCTTCGCCTGCGACTTCCACACCCAGATCAAGCCCCTTCCGCAGTTCGACAAGGGCACTGCCGACTACGAAGAAATCACCATCGGCGAGCACATGTTCGGTCAGGCGTTGCAGACCTACCAATACCTGCGGCGCAAGGTCGAGAACGGCGAACTCAAGTTGTACGAAAAGGCGCGCAAGCCGTTCAGCTTCGGCCATTTGAAGAACCAGACACAGGACTCGTCGTGATGGGTTGCGTCGTCCTGCCTTACCCGAATTTTCAGCACACCCAATCCTACCTTCCTGACGTGGAGTCACCGACGATGCGCAACACTCTGAACACTGCTGTCCGCTTGACCGTGCTTGCCTCTGCCGTGCTCGGCGCATCCCTGGTTGCTGCAACCGCTGCGCAGGCTGCCACCACGGTGACGCCGGGACAGTTCAAGGTCGGCATGGAGATCACCTACCCCCCATTCGAATCCTACGACGAGAAGAAGAACGTCGTCGGTGCCGACCCTGATCTGTCGCGCCTGCTCGCCAAACACATGGACCTCAAAGCGGAGTTTGTTGACACCAAGTTCTCCAGCCTGATCCTCAGCCTCAACGCCGGGCACTACGACGCGATCATTTCGGGCATGTACATCACGCCGGAGCGCCAGACCCAGGCACAGACCATTCCCTACGCCGTAACCGGCGCGGCGATCATGGTGCTCAAGGACAGTCAGCTCAAACCCAAGGTGCCGGAAGACTTGTGTGGGCTGAAAATCGGCCTGGAAAAAGGCACCACGTGGGTCACCCAGTTCAACAAGCTCTCCACCGAATACTGCGTGCCGAAGGGCAAAGGCCCGGTCGCCGTCAGCGAATTCCCGTCGGCACCGGAAGTGACCCAGGCGCTGCTGTCAGGGAACGTGCAGGCGCAGGTAGAAATCGACGGCGCCGCCGGCATGATCGCCGAACGCACCAAGGGCCGCGTGGTGGTCAGCACCGAGCATTCGATCTATCAGCAAACGCTCGGCATCTACGTGAAGAAGGGCAATGACGAGCTGTATCAGGCGCTGCTCAAGGCCTTCGACGAGACCAAAAAATCCGGCGAATACGCGGCGCTGTTGAAGAAATACAACCTGGAAGAGCCGGCCAACTGACGGCTGGATGCTTTACCCCTTGTAGGAGTGAGCTTGCTCGCGATTGGCCGTGACAGACGATGAAGTTGTGTCGGATGTACCGAAGTCATCGCGAGCAAGCTCAGTCCTACAGGGATCGCGTTTGACAAGAGAATCCCGCCGGGCCCCGCCCTGCTGAGGTGTGTGTATGCAATTCGAATGGTCCTACTTTTTTTCTCTGTTCTCGGTCGCTGACTTCTGGGAATCCTGCATCACCGTGATCGAACTCAGCGCCCTGGGCTGGTTCATCGGCATGCTGCTGGGTTTCCTGCTGGCCTCGGCCAAGCTGTCGACGGCGCGCTGGATCAGCGTGCCGGCGTCGATTTATATCTGGTTCTTCCGCAGTGTCCCGCTGCTGGTGCTGGTGGTGTTTACCTACAACCTGCCGCAGATGTTTCCGGTCACCCGCGACGTGCTGTCCAACCCCTTCTATTCCGGCCTTCTCGCGTTGGTGGTCACGGAGGCGGCGTACATGGCGGAGATTCACCGGGGCGGCCTGATCTCCGTTGCCAAGGGCCAGAAGGAAGCGGGCCGCGCCCTGGGTGTTGGTCTGATCGGCATGCAGCGTCTGATCGTCATCCCCCAGGCATTCCGTATCTCCTTGCCGACGCTGGTGAATGAATACATCACCGTGGTGAAACTGACCTCGCTGGTGTCCGTCATTTCCCTGACCGAACTGCTGACCGTGGGCCAACGCCTCTACGCGCAAAACTTTCTGGTCATGGAAACGCTGTCGGCCGTCGCGGTGTATTACGTGATGATCGTCACGGTGTTCGGCTGGCTGTTTCACTGGCTGGAGCAGCACCTGGAGCTGAGCAATCGCAAGCCGCAGACCCTCGACGACACGGCCCTGACTAACCTGCGCGCCAGCCTCGTCGCGCAGCCTGCAGTGATGCGCGAGCAGGCCACAGGTCCGGGGGCTGCGCCGGCGCTGCAACTGGTCAACATCCACAAAAGCTACGGGCAGCATGAGGTGCTCAAGGGCATCAATCTGGAGGTGGAGGCCGGGCAGGTCATCTCCATCATCGGCCCGTCGGGCTCGGGCAAGACGTCGCTGATTCGCACGGTCAACAGCCTGGAGACCATCGACAAGGGCGAGATCATCCTGTTTGGCGAAGGCTATATTCACGCTGGCGACAACCCCAACGCGCCGCAGATCCGCCGGGGCGTGCAGCGCATCGGTATGGTGTTTCAGAACTTCAACCTGTTCCCCCACCGCACCATTCTCGACAACGTGACCCTCGCGCCGCGCTATCACGGCCGCGACCGGGACGTCAGCGAGCAACGCGCCTACGCATTGCTCGACAAGGTCGGGCTGCTGGCCCATGCGCACAAATACCCCCATCAGTTATCCGGCGGTCAGCAACAGCGCGTGGCGATTGCCCGGGCACTGGCGATGGACCCGCAGATCATGCTCTTCGACGAACCGACGTCTGCGCTGGACCCGGAGTTGGTGGGCGACGTGCTCAAGGTCATCGCCGACCTGGCGAAGGAAGGCATGACGATGCTCATCGTCACCCATGAGATGGACTTCGCCCTGTCGATTTCCGACCGGGTGATTTTCATGGAAAACGGCATCGTGCAGGTCGACGCCGCGCCGCAGACGATTCTTGCCGATCAGTGCGGCGAGCGCGTGCGCAGGTTCATGGGGCTGGATCACGCCGTGACGCAACAAACGCCTGCGCTCAAAGAAGCTTGAGCCTCACAGCCCCAACATCAACCCGCTCAGGCGCTTGACCTTGCGCCGCAGCGCTTCTTCAAACACGCCCTGACGCGGCTCGATCAGGCTGAACCAGTGCTTGGCCCGGGTGATGCCGGTGTAGATCAGCTCCTTGGTCAGCACCGGGTTCAGCGCCTCCGGCAAAATCAGCGCCGTGTGCGCGAACTCCGAGCCCTGGGATTTGTGCACCGTCATCGCGTACACCGTTTCCACGTCATTGAGCCGGCTTGGCAGCACAAAGCGCACGCCACCGCTGCCGTCGTTACGCGGGAACGCAACACGCAGCGCCTGACGGTTTTCCTCGACCGGCCCCTCGGGCAGACGCAGGGCAATGCCGATGTCGCCGTTCATCAAACCCAGCCCGTAATCGTTGCGCGTCATCAACACGGGGCGCCCCTCGTACCACTGATGATCGCTCTCGATCAGTCCGGCGCTGAACAGCGTTTCAGTGATCCGTCGATTCAACCCTTCCACGCCCCACGGCCCTTTGCGCACGGCACACAGCAGCTGGAACTCATCGAACGCATTCAGCACCTGCCGCGCCCACTCGACACTGCGCGGGTCTTCGATCTGCGTCAGGTCTTGCGGCCGCTGCGCGTGCATCACGCCCAGATAATGGCGATAGCCTTGCGGGCCATCGCCGTGACCCTCGAGCAGCAGTCGCGACAGCGCGCGGTCCTGCTCACCCTTGAGCACCAGGGAAAACAGGTCCGGGTACTGGCGAGCCGCGAGCAATGCGCGCGCTTCCTGGTCCTGCTGCTGATTGACCAGCTTCGCCAACTGACCGATGCCGCTACCCGCCACGAAACGCCGAGAGTGGCGCAGCATCACCACCTGTTGCGCCAGGGCGTGATGCTGATCGTCGCCCTGCTGCAAACCGCTTCGGGAAAGATCTTCGCCACTGACCGATTCCAGCCACGCCTGGGTCTGCGGGCTGTACATCCCCGCCTCCGCGTCGCGGCACAAATCGCCCAGCACGGCGCCAGCCTCCACTGACGCCAATTGATCCTTGTCGCCCAGCAACACCATCCGCGCATGGGGCGGCAGCGCGTCCAGCAGGTTGGCCATCATTTCCAGGTCGATCATCGAGGCTTCATCGACCACCAGGACATCCAGCGGCAACGGGTTGCCCGCGTGATGCCGGAAATGCCGCGTGCCCGGACGGCTGCCCAGCAAGCGGTGAACCGTCGTGACTTCGCTGGGGATCTTCTGCCGCACGTCTTCCGGCACTTGCAGCGACTGCACCTGATGACTGATCGACTCGGTCAGGCGTGCCGCGGCCTTGCCGGTCGGTGCCGCCAGGCGAATGCGCAACGGCTTGCCGCGCTCAACGGCTGGCGATTGCAGCAGTGCCAGCAAACGCACGACCGTGGTCGTCTTGCCCGTGCCGGGGCCGCCGGTGATGATGCTGAACGCGCCTCGGGTTGCCAGGGCGCACGCCAACTTTTGCCAGTCGATCAAGGCGTCAGGCGCATGGTTGGCCGGGCCGAACAGCGCATCCAGACGCTGGGGCAAATCGCTGAACCCCGTTTCCACCTGAGCCAGCCGGCGACGCAACGCCGCATCGATCCGCCGTTCATACGTCCAGTAACGGCGCAGGTACAGGCGCCGATCGGACAAAACCAACGGCCTCTGTGCCGCTGCTTCGCTGAGGTCCCCTGCGTGGGCCACCAGCGCGCTGGCTTCCAGCGCCTTGCACCACGTCGCGCCGTCGAGGGATTTGAGCAGCGAGGACGGCAGCAGCATCGGCGTCGACAACACATCGCCCTCCGGCGGCAGCGACAGGGCGAAGTCCGGCTCTTTCAGGGTTTCATAGAGGTCCAGACAAACGTGCCCGTGGCCCAACTGGTGGCTGGTCAGCGTGGCCGCCAACAGCACCAGCGAATCGGCGGCAGGATCGAGCTCAGCCAGAAACGCCACGAAGGCTTTGTCCAGCGCGCGCAACCAGCCGCGTTCGACCCAGCGCTGCAGCAACAGCAGCAGGTCATCCACCCGGCTGAGGGGCTTCAGCTCGGCGAGGCTGTCGGCGTCCAGCGCCGAGGGCATCAAGTGAGCGAAGGTCCGGTTCATACGAGGTCTCCTGACAGCACGTCGGCCGTGATCGGCGCTCGGCCCTGAAACAGCAGATCGAGACTTTCGATCAACTCACGGGGCGGTCGGGTGAACCACGCACCCTGACTCGCCCCACGACTGCCACGCACGAACAGGTACACCGCGCCGCCCATGTGCCGGTCGTAATCGTAATCGGCGAGCCGCGCCTTGAGCTGACGATGCAACGCCAGCAGATAGAGCACGTATTGCAGGTCGTAACGGTTGTCCAGAATCGAGTTTTCCATCGCCTGCTCGGTGTAGGCATCGTCGTCGACGCCCAGCCAGTTGGATTTGTAATCGGCAACGAAGTAACGGCCTTCGTGCTCGAACGTCAGGTCGATGAAGCCCTTGAACATGCCGTTCAGCGAAACCGTTTCTGCCGCCGCCCTCGGCGCACCGTTGTGGGTGTATCGGCGAACCAGCGCGTCCATCTGCGCCACATCGACTTTCGAGCAGGCGAACCAGAACTCCATTTCGACGCGGTACTGGTTAGGCTGATCCAGCTCATACAAGGCCATGGGCTGCACCTCTGTGCCCAGACGCAGCGGCAGGGTCAGCAGATGCTGCAGCCAGTCGGTCAGCGTGTTGATCCAGCCTTTCCAGTCGCGCCTATTGCAGCGTTGGGCGACAACTTTCTCCAGCGCAAGCGGATCGGCAGCCGCCTCGGCAAAGCCCTTTTCGCCCGCCCATTCCAACAGCCCGTGCAGGAAGGTGCCGGGGTTGGGGCCACGCGGGAATCGGTGGATATCGCCGCCGCTGACCATGACCTCGCGCGGCGCATCCGGATCGAGACGCTCATCGTCGAACAGCTTCTGCGCTTGCGGACTGTCCGGCGACTGATCGCCGCTGTCAGTGATGGTGTCGCCAATGCGCAGCGCGCTGTAGGACGCAATCCACCAGTTCTCCCGAGCGCTGCGCCGGGGCACGCGCGGCTTGCTCAATGCGACCTCGTTGCGAGGCGCGCTGAAGGATTCGGTGGTCGGCAGTGGAACGGGTTCAACTTTCACGGCCGGGTGGTCCTCTGCCAGCGATCGCAGCCATTGGCCCAATGCCACTGACTCAGCAAGCTTCTGCCCGCCGCCGAGCAAATAACCCAGGGCCGAACGATGGAGTATCGAGGCGCTGTTGCTGCCGCGTTTGAGATCGGCAACGCCCAGCCAGCACGCGTGTTGAGCGCGGGTCAGGGCCACGTAAAGCAGACGCAGGTCTTCCGCCAGACGCTCGTCATCCGCTTGTTCGATCAGCGCCGGCGTGGGTTTGAGACTGATCTGCGCGTGGCCTTCGGCGTCGTGGAAGTGCAGCGGCAGACGGCTGCCATCCACCGGCTTCGTCGAGCAGATGAAGGGCAGAAACACCAGCGGGTATTCCAGGCCTTTGGATTTGTGAATGGTCACGACCTTGACCAGTTGCTCATCGCTTTCGAGGCGCAGGATCTGCTCTTCCCCCGCTTGGCCGGACAGGGCCAGATGCTCGCTCAGATGACGAATCAAGGCCTGCTCGCCATCCAGCTCGGCGGCGGCCTGCTGCATCAGTTCGCTGAGGTGCAGCAGGTTGGTCAGCACTCGCTCGCCATCGGTGCGCTGTACCAGCGCCTGCGGCAGTTTGAAGTCGTGCAGCAGCCGACGCAGCATGGGCAGCACGCCTTGGGTGCGCCAGATGCGTCGGTAATCGCGGAACTGCATGACGCGGTTTTCCCACGCCAGCTCGTCCTGATTCAACAACTCGAGTTCGGCCAGCGGCAACGCCAGGGTGATGCAGGCCAAGGCCGCGCGCAGGGTTCGCTCAGCGTCAGGCTCGGCGCAGGCCTTGAGCCAGGCGAGCAAGTCATGGGCCTCCTGCGCGGCGAACACCGAGTCCTTGTCCGAGAGATACACACTGCGCACGCCCCGCGCCGACAACTCGCCACGCACCGCCTGGGCTTCCTTGCCATCACGCACCAGAATTGCGATGTCGGCGGGCAGCAGTTGTCTCAATGGCTCTCCAGCTTTGGCAAAGCCCGCTTGCCCTTGTTGCCCGGCGTTGAGCAAACGCACGATCTCACTGGCGCAACTCGCCGCAAGTTGCGCTCGATACACCGTGCCCGACACTGGCTGATCGGTTTCCAGCTGCCAGACGTTGAGCGCCGCAAGCACCTGACCGTCGACTTGCAACGTCTCTTTACGGCCCTGGGAGCCGACTGCCAGAAACGGCACGGGATTGTCCTCGGGCGTGCGGAACAGGAACGCCCCGCGACCGGCCTCGCTCGTCTCCGCGCGCGTGAACACGTGGTTCACCGCATCGACCATCGCGTGGCTGGAGCGGAAGTTGGTGCCCAGCGTGTGCAAGCGTCCAGTGGTGGCCTGACGGGCGCGCAGGTAGGTATAGATGTCCGCGCCGCGAAAGGCGTAGATCGCCTGCTTCGGGTCGCCGATGAGAAACAGGCCGGTGCTCTCGTCGTTGGCCTCAAGCCGGTAGATGCTGTCGAAAATGCGGTACTGGACGGGATCGGTGTCTTGAAACTCATCGATCAACGCAACGGGAAACTGCTCGCGGATCAGGGTCGCCAGG
Organism: Pseudomonas sp. HP_12; assembly: GCF_055283955.1. Taxonomy (NCBI): domain Bacteria; kingdom Pseudomonadati; phylum Pseudomonadota; class Gammaproteobacteria; order Pseudomonadales; family Pseudomonadaceae; genus Pseudomonas; species Pseudomonas sp. HP_12. The sequence continues at coordinate 4,862 of NZ_JBTOQG010000034.1, read as the reverse complement.
CGCTCGCCACCGCTGCCGCGCAACGCAGCGTCCAGCCGCAGCAGCATGTCGTCGAAACCCATTTCAGCGCGGCGACGCTTCTCTTCTTCAAAGCGGGCGCCGACCCATTGCGCGGCGTGTTCGAGCACCGCTGCATCGGGCGTTGGCAGCGTGTCCAGCGCCACCTTGAGCTCGACCATCGCCTCGAACGCGGGGTGCGACGGGGGATTGTTCTTCCACGCTTCGGCAATGCCGTCGGGCGTTAGCCGGGTGAAACCGGTGCCGAGGTCGAGTTGCTCTTGCTCGTCGTCATTGGCCCAGGCAATCAGCTTGTCGAACCACGGGCGGAAGTAGCGCTCCTGCATCTTGCGGCCATCGACCACTTTGCACGCAACGCCGTCGATGCAGATCGCATGCAGATCCGCGGCCCAGTTGGCCCATGGCGCCTTGAGCTGGCGGAGGGTTTCGCGGCGCTCCTGAATCGACTGCTCGATGATCTGCGTCGGGGTTTGCGTCACGCTCGCCCGCTCGCTGCCGAACAACGCGCGCACCCTTGGCAGTAGCGCCGCGGGTCCGCCCCAGTTCTCGCGCACCCATAGCAGCGCGTCGCCGGTCATGGGGTAACAGAACTTGCGCCAGTAATCGCGCAGCACTTCGCTCAGCAAATCGGTGTGATCGGTTTCCAGGCTCTGGGTGAACAGGCTGCCGCTGTCGAAGGCGTGCTCGCGCAGCATGCGCTGGCACCAGCTGTGAATGGTCGAGACCGCCGCCTCGTCCATCCACTGCGCTGCGATGTCGAGACGGCTGGCGCAGCCGGGCCATTGCTCAGTGGCGAACTCGTCCCGCAAGCCAGCGATCAACGCGTCCGGCGCTTCGATTTCTTCACGAAAGAACCGCGCGGCTTCGGCCAGTCGCGTGCGAATACGGTCGCGCAGTTCCTTGGTCGCTGCGTCGGTAAATGTCACCACCAGAATCTGCGGCGGTAACAGCTCTCGGCCGAAGCCAGAAATCTCGCTGCCGTGACCCAATACCAGACGCAGGTACAGCGCCGAGATGGTGAACGTCTTGCCGGTGCCGGCGCTGGCTTCAATCAGCTGGCTGCCTCTCAGCGGGAAGCGCAGCGCCAGAGGTTGTTGTGCGTCACTCATGCGCCGGCCTCCTCACGAGAAAGTGCCTGCCAAGGCGCTTCAAAAATCGGTTTGTACAGCGCCTCGCACCAACCCACGAATTCCTCGCTGCCCAGCAACGCATCAAAGTCCGGGAACTGGCGCGCCAGGGCAGTGCTCTCGGCACGCTCGCCCTTGCTGTTCTGACCATCGCCTTCATAGGCCTTGCGCGCGGCGGCTTCGGCTTTGATTTCATCGTTCTGGCCTAGCCAGGCAAACGCCGTCTTCACCGCAATCGGAAGCGGTCGCTGCATGCCTTGATGCCAGGCCAGCAGCAGGTCATTCAGCGTGCGCGTGGCAGTGTCCTTGTCCAGCGGCGGCAGCAAGAGCGTCTCGTCACTGGCCACCAGCGCGGTGGTCAACGGCAGATCGCACGCGCAGGCCACCAGATGGTTCACCCAAGGCTTGGTCAGGCGATGCCACTTGCGTGTCTTCTTGCTGGCGATGGCATTGGGGATAGCTGTGATCGCGAGTAACTCGTTCTGAGGATTCTGATAAAGCCCGTCGACCCAGCCATCAAGCTCGACGCCCTGATGCTGATAACTGACCGGCAACGCGCTGTGCAGCCGCACCGGCCAGCGAATCAGCAATTCGTGATAGCGGGCGACGAGGTCGGGTAGCGGTTCGATCAGTTCATCCTGCAGCAACGTGCCAAACCCAGCCATCGGCAGCAAGCCGCTGCCCTGCAAGCGCGTTGCCTGAGCATGGAGCGATTCCTGAATGTCCTCGGGATCTGTGAGCGCCGCTTGCAACAGACTGTCGCTGAGGCCATAGCGCTCGAGCGCGTCGAGTACGAACGGCTCCTCGTCCGCCAATGGCGCTTCGGCGACTTCAAAGAATATCTTCAAGCGCTGACTGAAGAAGTGCTTCACCGGATTGCGCAGAAAATCCTGCAACTGCATCAGGCTAAGCGGCTCTTCCTGCTGGTGCTTTTGCAGCGCTTTTATTTCGCCTGCTTCGGTGAGGGCTTCGTGCAGCACTTGCCACTCGCGGGCAAAGCTGAAGAACTCCGGGTTCTCCTGGAAGTATTTGGCGCTGAAAGGCTGCAGCGGATGTTCGACGGTAAGTTTGTGCAGCAACTGCTGGCCCGGATCACGCTTTTTATCGTCCTCGGGCTCGATGGCATCGGCCAGCCGCCAACCGCTGGACAGATGATCGCGCAGCTGCCCGATGAGCACCGAAGCCGGCCGCTCGGAGTTGTCGCGAATACTGCGCCCCACCCAGCTGATGTACAGCTGATCACGGGCGGACAACACCGCTTCCAACAGCAGATAACGATCATCCTCACGCCTGGAACGGTCGCCGGGACGGTAATCGCTGCCCATCAGATCGAAATCCAGCGGCGGCTGCGCGCGTGGGTAATCGCCATCGTTCATACCCAGCAGGCAGACGATTTTGAATGGAATGGCGCGCATCGGCATCAGCGTGCAGAAGTTGACCGATCCGGCCAGAAAGCGTTGGGACAACCGCCCTTGATCAAGCCCGGCCAGCCAGGCTTCACGCACGACCGTCAACGGCAAGTCTTCTTCCAGGCCAACGGTCTCGCAGGTCTGCAGCCAGGTTTCACGCAGGGTTTCCAGCTGACTGAGCAGGTAGTCGTCGTGCTCACTGTCGGCCATGAAGAACAGCTGCATGATCGCCTGAAGACGCGCGCCCCACATCGCGGGCGTCGCGGGTTGGGAGAGTTCGTTGTGCGCGACCTGAAGCGCGTCGATCAGGGACACCAACGGGCCAATAAGAGCCGCATCGAGCCCGCCGATTTCGTCATACGGCTGAATGCCGTCATAAGCCGCACCCGCCCCAACGGCGTACCCCAGCAACATGCGACGCAGACCGAAATGCCAGCTGTTCTGCTCAAGCTGTTCCGGTAGCCCCAGTCCTTCACGCTGCTTCGCATTGAGCCCCCATCGCACACCTGCTCCCTCAATCCAGCGGTGCAGGGTTGGCAGGTCTCGCTCATCAATGCCGAACCGCGCTCGTAACGCGGGGACGTCCAGCAGATCAAGGATTTCACTGACCGGGAATCGACTGTCCGGAATCTTCAGCAAATGCTCGACGGCGATCAGCAACGGATCACGGCCACGCTGGCCCTGATCGGCGAGGGTAAAGGGGATAAAGCGGCGATCGTCGCGATCCAGTTGGCCAAACACTGCGCGAATGTGAGGGGCGTAGCTGTCAATGTCTGGGACCATGACGATGACGTCCCGCGGACGAAGGTCCGGATCCTTGCTGAAGCGCGCGAGCAGTTGGTCGTGGAGCACCTCCACTTCGCGCTGGGCGCTGTGGGCGACATGAAAGCGAATGGAGCGGTCGGTCTTGATATCCACGGGCGGCCAGACTTCGCGGGTCTCGCTCAAGGGGCGCAGCTCGAGGATATCGTCCTGGAGTTGATTCAGGAGCGTCTTGGGCTCGCTCTCGCTGAACAGGTCGATGCGCCCGTCGCGAAAGATCGAGCGATAGCTGTTCGGGTCGTCATGACTGTCGAGCAGATTGATGTAGTCACGACCCTGCTTGCCCCACGCAGCCAGCAACGGGTGAGCGTGCTGGTGCAGCGCATCAGGGTTCAGCACCACCGGCATGCCGGGTTTTCGCGATTGGCGTTTGTATTCGTGGCGCAGGAGATCCTTGTCAGCCACGATGTCTGCCCAGTGATGGCGGCAAGGATTGTGAACGCAGAGCAGGACCTGACTGAAACGGGCTAGCCCGGCAAGCGCTTCTAATGCCTGGGCGGGCAATGAGGAAATACCGAAAACGATCACCCGCGCCGGCAAACCGGCCGGTGCCTCGACCAGGCTATTGATGCGTTCGATGTAACGTTGATGCACGCCCGCCCGGCTCTGAGCCATCCCCTCTGCCCCGACATCATGGAGCAGCGCACGCCACAGTTCGGCCTGCCAGCAGTTCTCTGCTTTGAGCGGCTTTGCCTCTCCCCGCCCGGTCCTGAGTTGATGCTTGCCCGCGGCCCAATCCTCCAGCCAGTCGGCGCGATACACCTGATATTGATCGAACAGGTCAGCGAGTCGTTCTGACAACTGGTAGCGCTTGCGCAGGTCGGTGTCGGCGGTCAGGAATCGCTGCAGCGGCTCGAAGTGTGGCTGATTGATCAAGCCGGGGAGCAGTCGCATCAATCGCCAGGTCAGGGGCGCTTTATCGAGCAACGAGGTTTCCGGAATCTCGGCCTTGCCCAACACCGCACGGTAAAGCTGCCACATGAAACTGCCAGGGAGCTGCACATCGATCGCAGCGGCAATGCCGCAACCACCTTGATCATCGTCCTGTGCATCTTCTGCCAAAGCGAGCTTCAGCCACTGCGCAATGCCGTTGCTTTGAACCAGCGCTACTTCGTTCTCAAGCGGAGTCAGGGGATAACGCCGCATCCAGGACACCACAAGGCCACGCAGTTCATCCAGGCGATTCCCATGGACCACCATAAATCCGGGGTTGAGATTGGATGTCACCGGCATAGCTGCGTCCCTTGGTCTTTCAAAAGAGGGAGAAGACTAACAGAGGGGGAGGATTCGTTATCGGTCGATCTTGTCAGGGCGACTGACAACTGCGCTCATCCGCTGTTTAGGTATGAGGATGACTGCCCGATTTTTTGCGCGAAAAAACAAAACCCCATCTGCTTTCGCAAATGGGGTTTCGGAATTTAATCTTGACGATGACCTACTCTCACATGGGGAAACCCCACACTACCATCGGCGATGCATCGTTTCA